>NZ_CP141048.1:1190000-1518125 GCF_034627025.1 Microvirga lotononidis
TACCCCCTGGAGGATTCATACGAGGCGCTACCTAAATAGCTTTCGCGGAGAACCAGCTATTTCCGAGTTTGATTGGCCTTTCACCCCTAGCCACAAGTCATCCGAGACTTTTTCAACAGGCACCGGTTCGGTCCTCCAGTGCGTGTTACCGCACCTTCAACCTGCTCATGGCTAGATCACCCGGTTTCGGGTCTAAAGCAACGAACTCAAAACGCCCTGTTCAGACTCGCTTTCGCTGCGCCTCCACCTATCGGCTTAAGCTTGCTCGTTACTTTAAGTCGCTGACCCATTATACAAAAGGTACGCCGTCACCCAGGACGAACCTTGGGCTCCGACTGTTTGTAAGCATCCGGTTTCAGGAACTGTTTCACTCCCCTCGTCGGGGTGCTTTTCACCTTTCCCTCACGGTACTGGTTCACTATCGGTCGCTGAGGAGTACTTAGGCTTGGAGGGTGGTCCCCCCATGTTCAGACAGGATTTCACGTGTCCCGCCCTACTCAAATCCGACCCTCTCCCTTATCCGTACGGGGCTGTCACCCGCTTGAGCCTGCTTTTCCAAACAGTTCCGGTGAAGATCAGGTCGGCATTGGCCTGGTCCGCGTTCGCTCGCCACTACTAACGGAGTCTCGTTTGATGTCCTTTCCTC
The DNA here is from genome assembly GCF_034627025.1 of Microvirga lotononidis. NCBI lineage: Bacteria > Pseudomonadati > Pseudomonadota > Alphaproteobacteria > Hyphomicrobiales > Methylobacteriaceae > Microvirga > Microvirga lotononidis. Next base: position 1,190,647 of record NZ_CP141048.1, read on the forward strand.
CGGGTACTTAGATGTTTCAGTTCCCCGGGTTCGCCTTAAACCCCTATGTATTCAGGATCTAATCCCTTCATCGGACCCTCCGTAGTGCCAGACCAGGATCGCTCCTGACCTGACAATACAAAGGGTCGAAGGGGGGTTTCCCCATTCGGAGATCCTTGGATCAAAGCTCGTTCGCAGCTCCCCAAGGCTTATCGCAGCGTACCACGTCCTTCATCGCCTCTCAGCGCCAAGGCATCCACCAGATGCTCTTACGACACTTGATTACTCTCATGATCCATGTCCGCCCGGCAAAAGCCGGACACGAATCCAAAAGAAAGACCTGTTCTTGGCTTGCGCCAAAAACATGTTTTGCTTGCCAAGCATCTCCGGCGCTCCCGGCTGCGGGCCGGGGCTGGTTCGCAGGAACTAGGTCGTCCTGCTGGCCGAAGATGCTGCCTCTTTACGATTTCAAACATCCGCGCTCACCCTCAAGATAAGGGGAGGCGAATTCCTTTGACCTCCGGATCATGGCCACGAAGCATCGTGGTGGAGCCTGTCGGGATCGAACCGACGACCTGAAGCTTGCAAAGCTACCGCTCTCCCAGCTGAGCTAAGGCCCCTGAGCCTCGTCACGAGGCGACACGACAATGGTGGGCCTGGGACGACTCGAACGTCCGACCTCACCCTTATCAGGGGTGCGCTCTAACCACCTGAGCTACAGGCCCCAACCAAAGCGCGCGCTGAAGCAGCGCCAACGCCCCGGTCGATGTATCCGGATTGAGAAGAGAAGCGAAGACGGCAGCGTCCCGCATAGCAGGGTCTGACTGACCCTAGTGTTCCAAGTGTTCCGATAGAAGCGGCATGACGCCACCTCGTAAGAGAACATCCTTAGAAAGGAGGTGATCCAGCCGCAGGTTCCCCTACGGCTACCTTGTTACGACTTCACCCCAGTCGCTGACCCTACCGTGGTCGCCTGCCTCCTTGCGGTTGGCGCAGCGCCGTCGGGTAAGACCAACTCCCATGGTGTGACGGGCGGTGTGTACAAGGCCCGGGAACGTATTCACCGTGGCGTTCTGATCCACGATTACTAGCGATTCCGCCTTCATGCACTCGAGTTGCAGAGTGCAATCCGAACTGAGACGGCTTTTGAGGATTAGCTCCCCCTCGCGGGTTCGCTGCCCTTTGTCACCGCCATTGTAGCACGTGTGTAGCCCAGCCCGTAAGGGCCATGAGGACTTGACGTCATCCCCACCTTCCTCGCGGCTTATCACCGGCAGTCCCCCTAGAGTGCCCAACTCAATGATGGCAACTAGGGGCGAGGGTTGCGCTCGTTGCGGGACTTAACCCAACATCTCACGACACGAGCTGACGACAGCCATGCAGCACCTGTGTTCCCGCCAGCCGAACTGAAGAGGCGTGTCTCCACTCCTCATACGGGACATGTCAAAGGCTGGTAAGGTTCTGCGCGTTGCTTCGAATTAAACCACATGCTCCACCGCTTGTGCGGGCCCCCGTCAATTCCTTTGAGTTTTAATCTTGCGACCGTACTCCCCAGGCGGAATGCTTAAAGCGTTAGCTGCGCCACTGACGAGCAAGCTCGCCAACGGCTGGCATTCATCGTTTACGGCGTGGACTACCAGGGTATCTAATCCTGTTTGCTCCCCACGCTTTCGCGCCTCAGCGTCAGATCCGGACCAGTCAGCCGCCTTCGCCACTGGTGTTCTTGCGAATATCTACGAATTTCACCTCTACACTCGCAGTTCCACTAACCTCTTCCGGTCTCAAGCCATGCAGTATCGAAGGCAATTCTGTGGTTGAGCCACAGGCTTTCACCCCCGACTTACAAAGCCGCCTACGCGCCCTTTACGCCCAGTGATTCCGAACAACGCTAGCCCCCTTCGTATTACCGCGGCTGCTGGCACGAAGTTAGCCGGGGCTTCTTCTCACGCTACCGTCATTATCGTCGCGTGCGAAAGAGCTTTACAACCCTAAGGCCGTCATCACTCACGCGGCATGGCTGGATCAGGCTTGCGCCCATTGTCCAATATTCCCCACTGCTGCCTCCCGTAGGAGTTTGGGCCGTGTCTCAGTCCCAATGTGGCTGATCATCCTCTCAGACCAGCTACTGATCGTCGCCTTGGTGAGCCATTACCTCACCAACCAGCTAATCAGACGCGGGCCGATCCTTCAGCGATAAATCTTTCCCCTTGCGGGCGTATCCGGTATTAGCCCAAGTTTCCCTGGGTTATTCCAAACTGAAGGGCACGTTCCCACGCGTTACTCACCCGTCTGCCACTGACCCCGAAGGGCCCGTTCGACTTGCATGTGTTAAGCCTGCCGCCAGCGTTCGTTCTGAGCCAGGATCAAACTCTCAAGTTGAAGAATTTGATCTCGACTGTAGTCACTACGCAAATTGACAGAGTCCATCTCACTCCAGGTCGCCCTGAAGCGGTGTACTCACCAAAGCATAGAACTGGTCGATGTCTATCCACCCGAACCCCAAAAGGTCCGGCGCAAGGACACCGCCGCCTACGCTTCTCTTCCCTCTCAACAATGTCAAAGAACAAGACATCTTTCGATGCCACCGATAAAAACAGACCCCCGCAGAAAAGCGCTTGTTCCCGACCGAAGTCGGGCCCAACAGCCCGGTTTCTGAGGAAGATCTGGGCGCCGTTCGCGTCAGCGGCGGCGTCGATGGGCGGTATATAGGCCGAACCCGTTTCGCCTGTCAACGTGCTTGTGAAACTTTTTTGACAGCCGGGCGAATTTCCGCGGACGGGGCCCCGCCGCACAGGTATTTTCCCGTCCTGCCTCACTGCCGTCACAGTGCGGACTGAAGCAGGGCCGCGAGGCGCGCTTTTCCCCGAACCTCCTTTGCCGGAGAGTTGGCGCGCCGACCAAGCTTATCTATGGATATGTGAGGTTGTCGTCTCCTGTGCTAGAGGGCCTCTGGCATCTTAAAGACAGCAACCCACCCGCATCGACGTCAGACAGAGATCTATGAGTCACCCTCCTTCCGATGACAGCCGTGCCAAGGGGTTCCGCAAGGAAGCTGCCCGTCTGTCATCCGGCATCGATCTCGGACATGAGCCGCCGCTCAACACCAGCGGGAGTGCGGCGCCGGAGGTCGACAAGAGAGAGGTGAACCTGCGCTGGCTCGGCGCCAGCGTCCTGACTGGCGTCACGGGCGCGGTTCTGATCGGGGCCTCCATTCACGTCGCCCTTCAGGGCGCGGCCATCTCGGCTCTCCCCCCGGAGCGCGCGGCTCTCGGATCCCGGTCCACCGTCGTGTCCGACGAGGACCGGTCTTCGAACGTGGCTCGCAAGGCCGACCGGCTCAACATGACGGAGCTGACGTCCTCCGCCCGGCAGAGCTTCAAGGCCCCGATGACGATGCGCATCGGAGAGCGCGAGGCTATCAAGGTCCGCAATTTCGTGCGCGTCGCCACGAATCTTTCCCTGACCGCCGGCACCTATGCGTCCGACATTCCGCCCTTCAACCCCATGCGCCTCTTCGCCGAGGGAATGGACGAGCAGCGCGTCGAGCCGACGCCGGAAGTGGCCGACGCGGATGTTTCGGTCCTCCGGCGCGACCTTGCCATGGTGGCCATCGCGGCGAGCGCCCCTTCCCTGACGGATAGCGACGTGCTCGCGATCCTGGAAGAGGAGCGCCGGGTCTCCAACGAGACCGGGCGCCGGACTTCGGTGCCGATTCCCGCCCAGCAGATGCTGTCCCGGACCCTGCGGCAGCCGGACGGCCTGGGCGATGCCCTCGGCTACGCCCGAGTCGTGGACGCCCCCTTCAGCACCATCGAAGTCCGGGTCGTTCCCGAGAACGTGACCGATCTTCCCAAGGCCGAGCAGCGGTCCATGGCGCCGCTCTTCGAAGAGCGCGAGGTGGTGCTCAAGAAGGGGGAGACCCTCGAGACGGTTCTGCGAAGCTACGGGGGCACTCCTGAGCAGATCGCCGCGATCACATCGGCACTGGCGGCCCGCATCAAGGTCGACGGCCTAGGCGAAGGCCAGAGGCTGCGCATCCTCATCGCGCCCGGCCCCCGTCTCGGGGATCCCAGGCAGATCGTGCGCGTGATCACGCTGGGCGAACGGGGCATCGAGGGGATCGCCGCCACCAACGACCGCGGCGTCTTCGTATCCGTGACGCCTCCGGCCGACGAGCGAAACCGGCAGATGGTCGAGGCCTCGGAGGACGAGGAGGACGACGACGGGCGCGGCGGGGTGCGGCTCTACGAGAGCCTCTACGAGACGGCGCTCAAGAACGAGCTCCCCCGCGAGAGCGTGGACGAGCTGGTGCGGATCTTCGGCTACGACGTCGATTTCCAGCGCCGGGTCTCGCAGGGCGATTCCTTCGAGGTCTTCTATGGCTCGGACGACGAGAACGGCACGCCCGAGATCCTCTATGCTTCGCTGACCGTGGGAGGGGAAGCGCGCCGCGTCTACCGCTACCAGGGCGAGGACGGCACCGTCGACTTCTTTGACGAATCCGGCCGCTCCCTCAAGAAGTTCCTGATCCGCAAGCCGATCTCGGACGGTATCCTGCGCTCGGGGTTCGGATCGCGATTCCACCCGATCCTGGGTTATTCGCGGCCGCATACGGGCATCGACTGGGCCAACAAGGTCGGCACCCCGATCCTGGCCGCAGGCAACGGCACCATCCGCTTCGCCGACTGGAAATCGGGCTATGGACGCCATATCGAGATCCAGCACGCCAACGGCTATGTGACGACCTATTCCCACATGTCGGGATTTGCCAAGAACATGGCGCAGGGCACCAGGGTCCGGCAGGGCCAGGTCATCGGCTATCTGGGCAGCACGGGCCTGTCGACCGGCCCCCACCTCCACTACGAGGTGCTGATCAACGGCAGCTTCGTCGATCCTCTCAAGATCCGGCTGCCCCGCGGCAGGGAGCTCGAGGGACGCGGGCTCGTGGACTTCAAGCGTCAGCGCGAGCAGGTCGACGAGCTGATGTCCCACAGCGTCGCCTCCGCGGCGCTCTCCCAGCGGGCAGAGTTGCGATAGAGCGCATGCTTGATCTCTTCGCGATCGTGCTGCCGGTCTTCGGCTTGATCGGCATCGGGTATGTCGCGCGCCAGACGGGGTTCATTTCGGAACGGGCCGGCGAGGGCCTGTCCGAATTCGTCTTTACCCTGTCGCTCCCCTGCCTGATCTTCCGCACCCTCGTCCGGGCGGAGATCCCGGCGGTCCAGCCCTGGGGCTACTGGATCTCGTATTTCGTCGGCGTGGGCGTCGTCTGGCTCCTGGCCACCGCGATCGGCCGGCGCTTCTTCGGCATCAAGGGCGTATCCGGCGTCGTCGCCGGGTTCTCGGCCGGCCAGGCCAACACGGTCTTCGTCGGCGTCCCGATGATCCTCAAGGCCTATGGGGACGAAGGCGCCGTCCCGCTCTTTCTCCTGATCGCCGTGCATCTTCCCGTCACGATGACCCTGGCGACGATCCTGGCCGAAGGACGCCAGGCCTCTCCCCTGCTGATCCTGCGCCGCCTCCTGACTCATCCCATCGTCGTCGGTATCCTGGCGGGATCGGCCTGCCGCCCCATCGCCGCCCATGTGCCGGCCCCGGCCTGGCAGGTCATGGATCTTCTAGCGAGCGCCGCGGTCCCCTGCGCGCTGATCTCCATGGGGATTGCGCTGCGTCGCTACGGCCTGCAGACGGGCTGGAAGCTGCCGACCGCGATCTCGTTCCTCAAGCTCGTCGTGCACCCCCTGCTGGTCCTGCTGCTCGCCACGCAGGTCTTCCACATGCCGCCGGTCTGGGCCGGGGTGGCGGTGCTCTTCGCCTCATGCCCTTCGGGCATCAACGCCTACCTGTTCGCCGAGCGCTATGGGGAAGGCGTGGCCCTCGCCTCCAGCGCCATCACCCTGTCGACATTCCTCGCCCTGGGCACGACCCTGGTCTGGCTCTACGTGCTGGGCGTCGGCTGACGACCGAAGCCGAGCCGCCGCCACAGGTCCTGCGGCGTCGCGCCCTCCGCGCGCAACTCCGCCAGGGATTTCGACCGGCGGCTCTTCGCCAGCTTGTCGCCCTCCGGGTCGCGCAGAAGGCCATGGTGGTGGTACCGGGGCGTCGGCAGGTCCAGCGCCGTCTGGAGCAGCACGTGGAGATCGGTCGCGGCTTCGAGATCCTGGCCGCGGACCACATGGGTGATCCCCTGGAGCGCATCGTCCACCACGACGGAGAGATGATAGCTCGTCGGGATTTCCTTGCGCACGATGACCGCATCGCCCCAGCGCCGGGGATGCGCGGTGACCACCTCTTCCTGGCCGTCCCGGTCAAAGCGCCTAAAGAGGAGTGGGTCCGGCGCAAGCGTGTCCAACGCCGCCATGTCGAGGCGCCAGGCATGGGGCTCGCCGGCCGCGATCCGGCGCTCGGCCTCGCCGGCCTGCAGGGCCCGGCAGGTCCCCGGATACAGCGGCGCAAGGTCGGGATCGCGAGGCCAAGCCTCGCCGCTTTCCGCCTCCCGGCAGGCAATCGTCTCGGCGATGTCCTTGCGGGTGCAGAAGCACGGATAGACCACTCCCCTCCCCTTCAGCCTCTGGAAGGCGGCGCGGTAATCGGCGAAATGCTCCGACTGCCGGCGGACCGGCGCCTCCCAATGCAGGCCGAGCCAGGCGAGATCGTCATAGATGGCGGCCTCGAATTCGGGCCGGCAACGTGTGATATCGATATCCTCGATACGCAGAAGGAAGCGGCCGCCGAAGCGGTGGGCGAAATCCGCGTTGAGCAGGGCGGAATAGGCGTGGCCCAGGTGAAGCCGGCCGTTGGGGCTGGGAGCGAATCGAAAGACCGGCTTCGTCACGGGAGCCTGCGAACAAGGGATGCGAAGGAATGGTCACCCTCCTCGAAACGGACGCGGTTCTCAAGAGGGGCTTGAGCGAACTGGCGCTGGCGGATCCGGTGATGGCGAAGCTCGCCGAGAGCGGGGTCACGCCGCAATTGCGCCGCCGGCCGCCCGGCTTCGAGGGGCTCGCCTGGATCGTCGTCGGCCAGCAGGTGTCCACCGCCAGCGCGACCGCCATCTGGAACCGCCTGCGGCAGATCCTCGAACCTCCGACGCCCGACGTCTTTCTGCGGCTTTCCGATGAGGATCTGCGGGCGGCCGGGTTGTCCGCCGGGAAGGTCAGGACCCTCCGGGCTCTGGCGACGGACATCGTGGAGGGCAGGCTTCCTCTCGACGAGTTGCAGAACCGCCCGGCCGAGGAGGCCCACGAACTCCTCACGCGGGTGAAGGGGATCGGCCCCTGGACGGCCGACGTCTACCTGCTTTTCTGCCTCGGCCATCCGGACGCATTCCCGAGCGGCGATCTGGCCGTGCAGGAGGCGGCCCGCCTCGCCTATGGGCTGGAGCAGCGGCCGGACGCCAGATCGCTCGCTTCCCTGGCCGAGACCTGGCGCCCCTGGCGGGGCGTCGCGGCCAAGATGCTCTGGGCTTATTACCGCAAGGTCAAATCCCGGGAAGGCGCTCCCGTGTGACGCCCTTGCGGCCTCGTGGGCTTCACCCCCGGGCAGCCGCAAGAGCCGCATGAGCTCCGGCCATGAGCATCGAGATGTCGCTGCCGATGGACACCATGTGGAAGCCCTTGGCCGACAGTTGGGCCGCCCGCGCTCCCGACACGGCATAGATGGCCGCGACCTTGCCGGCGGCCCTGACCCGGGCGAGGGCATGGTCGAGCGCCTTCTCGACCTCGGCGCCGGCGGGATTGACGCTCTTTCCGCCCGAGAGGGCGATCGAAAGATCCGAAGGGCCGATGAAGATGCCGTCGATGCCCGGCACCGCCAGGATGTCGTCGATGATGGCGAGGGCCTCGCGGGTCTCCACCATGGCGAAGGAGACGGTCAGGTCATTGGCCTGCTGCAGATACGCGCCGGGCTCCAGCCTGGTCAGGGACAAGGCCCCGTAGGCGCCCCAGCTGCGCTCTCCGACGGGTGGGAACTTCGTGAAGGCGGCGAAGCGCCTGGCATCCTCGATGGTGTTGATCATGGGCGCGATCACGCCCGACACCCCCGCATCCAGGAAGCGCGACGCGGAGGCGAAATCGCCCACCGGGATGCGGACCAGGGAGGGCTTTCCCGCGGCGGCGATCAGCGGCACCGCCTGAAGCGCGGCCGCAAAGTCGATGGAGCCGTGCTGCAGGTCCATGACGACGGCATCGAAGGCTTCATGGGCCAGCATGCCGGCCACGGAAGGATCCGGCATGCCGCACCAGGCCGTCAGAACGGGAGAACCGGCTTTCAGCCGCTCTGGGAACGATGGATGGCTCGGCATGATGCCCTTTCGGTAGGCTGTCCTTCATGCGTTATAAGGGCGCACTCGCGCGGACGCCAGACTCCCCCCATCTCTTTGAAGGTGCTTTCGGCAGGTTGCAGAATTGCAGCCCATCTCCCCGCGTTGTGCTTGCCCGAGGGATCGGATAGGTTGCCCCTTCAAGCGGAGCGCCGGTGAACAGCCGCGCTTAACGCCAGCCGCGGATCTAAAAAATGAACATCCCCAGGAGCCACGGCAAATGGATTTTCTCAAACCACGGTACACGCCTATGAATCGTCGCCGTCGCATCTATGAGGGCAAGGCGAAGGTCCTCTATGAAGGCCCGGAACCCGGTACGCTCATCCAGCACTTCAAGGATGACGCGACCGCCTTCAATGCCAAGAAGCATGAAGTGATCGACGGCAAGGGCGTGCTCAACAACCGGATCTCGGAATACCTGTTCCAGCATCTGAACGACATCGGCATTCCGACCCACTTCATCCGTCGCCTGAACATGCGCGAGCAGCTGATTCGCGAAGTGGAGATCATCCCCCTCGAGGTGGTAGTGCGGAACGTGGCGGCGGGCTCGCTGGCCACTCGCCTGGGCATCGAAGAAGGCACGCAGCTGCCCCGGTCGATCATCGAATTCTATTACAAGAACGACGCCCTCAACGATCCCATGGTGTCGGAGGAGCATATCACGGCGTTCGGCTGGGCCTCCCCCCAGGAGATCGACGACATCATGGCGCTCGCCATCCGGGTCAACGACTTCCTGTCCGGCCTCTTCCTCGGCGTCGGCATCCGTCTCGTCGACTTCAAGCTGGAGACGGGTCGTCTCTGGGAGGGCGAGCTGATGCGCATCGTCGTCGCCGACGAGATCTCCCCGGATTCCTGCCGCCTCTGGGACATCAAGTCGAAGGACAAGCTCGACAAGGACCGGTTCCGCCGGGACATGGGCGGGCTGGTCGAGGCCTATTCCGAGGTCGCCCGGCGCCTCGGCATCCTGGCCGAGAACGAGAACCCGGTCACGGGTGGCCCTCGCCTCGTGCAGTGAGGTCGCCCGCCATTGATGATCCGAAAGCCCGGCCTCAGCGCCGGGCTTTTTGCTGCCTCGTAGGGCTTCGGGAATTCCGGTTGCGGATCCTTGGTCCATGATTGCCATGTCAAAGAGCCAGCGCCTGTGGGCCCGCCGCTTGCGCTGCGAGCCTGCAGGTCAGTCGAGGGAGGGCGCGAGAAGGCGTCCGGCTCGGTTGTAAGCTAAGGGAAGAACCTGACGGCTCCTCGCGCACGGTTCTTTTAGGCGTTGAGACTTGGACCAGCGCAGGGCTGCCAAGGGCCTCCTGCCGCCGGCTGCGTGACCGGCGGACAGGACCGTGCCGGATCCCACACCGTGCGACGCCTCGCGAAGCGCGCCCCTCGTCGGATCAGGCTGCGCAACGATATAGCCAAGGTTCATCCCCCTGTCAAGAACAAAGTGAGAACGTTACGTTTCTCCCGCTCTCGATGTCATTCCGGGGCCGCGAAGCGGAACCCGGAACCCATAAACACGACAGAGAAGGAAAGAGTGAGCAGCGTTCCATTTCGTCCGGCATCTTTAGCGGTTATGGATTCCGGGTTCGCCTGCGGCGCCCGGAATGGCAGCGAGGTGCCTTTCAGAATCGGGACGACCGGCACAAGGTCAGCCCTGACAGGGTGGGCATTCGGACCAAAACGGGAGCGCTCCCGGAAGGGCACGACGCTCTAGGAAGAGCACGAAGATTCCGCCTTGGCCCCATTTCCCTCCCGGCCCGTTTCGCGCAAAGATGAGCCATGCCATTCCGCCTGTTGCGTTCCAGCCTGTTCATCCTGATCTTCGGCCTGACTGTTGCGAGCTGCGGCTACATCCCCCGTCAGGTCGCGGGACTTCCCTCGGGGCCGCCCTGGGATGCCTTACCCTTGCGGAAGTGGCTTGCCGAGGACCGGGCCGAGCCCATTGCGCTGGCCTTCTGCGCCCCGCCCGAATGCAGCCCGGGCCTTGCCGTGAGCGTCATTCGCCTGACCGGCAAGGACGCGGACATCACGGACGCCGTCCTGAGAGACCCGGAACGGCTGGCCCGGGCGCTGCGCTCGCCCGTGGGCCGGGAGAAGCCTGTCAAAACCCGGATCAGCGTCGAGCGCCTCGTGGATTCGCCTTATCCCGGCTTCGCCATAGAGCTCGCCCCGTCTGACGGCGGCAAGCGGCCGGCCTATGGAGCAGCCCTCGGGCGACGGTCCGGAAACGACCTGGAGGTCGTCCTGGTGATCGGCGAAGCCCCCGATGCCGTGCGTGAACGGGCCAGGGAAGTCGCTGCCCGTGAATTGGGCTCGTAGAGTTAGGCTCATCGAGCCTGCCGCACGATCTTTCGGTGAACCGGCATCCACTTCACCGGATCGTGCTTCAAGCCCGTTGTCTCTTGCGGCTAAATTCTTTATGGCCTTGGCCAAATCTCAACAGCCCGAGGCCCCCATGAAAGCGCGTGTCACCGTGACCCTCAAGAACGGCGTTCTTGATCCCCAAGGGAAGGCCATCGAAGGCGCCCTCAAGTCCCTCGGGGTCGAGGGTATCGACGGGGTCCGCCAGGGCAAGGTCTTCGACATCGAGCTCGGAACCACGGACAAGGCCAAGGCCGAAGCCGCCCTCAAGGCGGCCTGCGAGAAGCTGCTCGCCAACACGGTCATCGAGAACTATCGCGTCGAACTGACCTGATTGTCATGCCCGGACCCTGTCCGGGCATCCACGTTTTTGTCGCGCCGTCAGGCGTGGATGGCCGGGACGAGCCCGGCCATGACGAGAGAAGGATGAACTGATGAAATCTGCCGTCATCGTCTTCCCCGGCTCCAATCGCGAAGGCGACGTGCTGCGGGCGCTCAAATCGGCCGGATCCCAGGTGGAGAAGGTCTGGCACGCCGAGACCGAGCTGCCGAAGGGCACGGATCTCGTGGTCCTGCCGGGCGGCTTCTCCTATGGTGACTACCTGCGCTGCGGCGCCATTGCCGGCCGCGCCACCGTGATGGATGCGGTCCGCGCCCATGCGGCCCGGGGCGGCCTCGTGCTCGGCATCTGCAACGGGTTCCAGATCCTGTGCGAATCCGGGCTTCTCCCCGGCATCCTGATGCGCAACGCCAACCTGAAATTCATCTGCCACCGGCAGTTCCTACGCGTCGAACGCAACGACACCGCCTTCACCCGGGCCTATGCCAAGGGCCAAGCCATCGACGTCTGCGTGGCGCATGGCGAGGGGAACTACACGGCCGACGCGGAGACCCTGAAGCGCCTCGAAGGCGAGGGCCTGGTGGCCTTCCGCTATTCCGACGCGCAGGGCCACATCACGGCCGATTCCAACCGCAACGGCTCCATGAACGCGATCGCGGGCATCTATTCCGACAAGCTCAACGTGCTCGGCATGATGCCCCATCCGGAAAACCTGATCGAGGACCTCGTGGGCGGCACCGACGGGCGCGGCCTGTTCGAGAGCCTCGTGTCGAGCTTTCCGAAAGCGGCCTGATCCCAGAAGCGGGGACGAGACGCCCCCGCTAGATCTCATCCTGAGGACATCCGATTGTCCTTCCCCCTCCCGACCGGGAGAGGGTAACCTTGCGAGACCCCGATGATCCGCAACGACGTCGCCATCACCCCGGAGCTGGTCAAGGAGCACGGGCTGAAGCCCGATGAATACGAGCGCTTCGTGAACCTGATCGGCCGCGAGCCGACCATCACCGAGCTCGGCATCGTCTCGGCCATGTGGAACGAGCACTGCTCGTACAAGTCCTCGCGCATCCACCTGCGCGGCCTGCCGACCAAGGCCCCGTGGGTCATCCAGGGTCCGGGCGAGAACGCGGGCGTGATCGATATCGGCGACGGGCTCGCCTGCATCTTCAAGATGGAAAGCCACAACCACCCGTCCTTCATCGAACCCTACCAGGGCGCGGCGACGGGCGTGGGCGGCATCCTGCGCGACGTGTTCACCATGGGAGCGCGGCCCATCGCGTCCCTGAACCTCCTGCGCTTCGGCGAGCCGGATCACCCCAAGACCCCTCACCTCGTCTCGGGCGTGGTGGCGGGCATCGGCGGCTACGGCAATTCCTTCGGCGTGCCGACGGTCGGCGGCAGCGTCGGGTTCGACAAGCGCTACAACGGCAATATCCTGGTCAACGCCATGGCGGTGGGCCTCGCCCGCACCGACGAGATCTTCTACGCGAAGGCCACCGGCGTCGGGAACCCGATCGTCTACCTCGGCTCCAAGACCGGCCGCGACGGCATCCACGGCGCCACCATGGCGTCGGCCGAGTTCGACGATGCGTCCGAGGAGAAGCGTCCGACCGTACAGGTGGGCGACCCCTTCGCCGAGAAGCTCCTGCTCGAAGCCTGCCTCGAACTGATGAAGTCCGGCGCCGTGATCGCCATCCAGGACATGGGCGCGGCCGGCCTCACCAGCTCGGCGGTCGAGATGGGCGCGAAGGGCAACCTCGGCATCGAGCTCGATCTCGACAAGGTGCCCTGCCGCGAGGAGGGCATGACCGCCTACGAGATGATGCTGTCCGAGAGCCAGGAGCGCATGCTCATGGTGCTCAAGCCCGGCATGGAGAAGGAGGCCGAGGCCATCTTCCACAAATGGGGCCTGGACTTCGCCGTCATCGGCAAGACCACCGATACGCTCCGTTTCGTCATCAAGCACCAGGGCGAAGTGAAGGCGGATCTCCCGATCAAGGAGCTGGGCGACGAGGCACCGCTCTATGACCGTCCCTGGGTCGAGAGCCCCAAGCAGCCGGTCATCGCGCCGGACAGCGTGAAGGCCCCGATGTCCGAGGCCGAGGCGCTCCTGAAACTCGTCGGCTCGCCGGACCAGAGCTCCAAGCGCTGGGTCTGGGAGCAATACGACCATCTGATCCTCGGCAACACGGTCCAGACGCCCGGCGGCGATGCCGCCATCGTGCGCGTCGAGGACGGCCCCAAGGGTCTGGCGCTCACCACCGACGTGACGCCGCGTTACTGCGAGGCCGATCCCTTCGAAGGCGGCAAGCAGGCGGTGGCGGAAGCCTGGCGCAACATCACGGCCGTGGGCGGCCTGCCGCTCGCCATCACCGACAACCTCAACTTCGCCAGCCCCGAACGGCCTGAATCCATGGGCCAGTTCGTAGGCTGCGTCCGGGGCATCGGCGAGGCCTGCAAGGCGCTCGACTTCCCCGTCGTGTCCGGCAACGTGTCGCTCTACAACGAGACCAACGGCCAGGGCATCCTGCCCACCCCGGCCATCGGCGGCGTCGGCCTCCTGGACGACGTGACGGTCAACGCCTCCATCGCCTTCAGGCAGGAGGGCGAGGCCGTCATCCTCATCGGCGCGACGCAAGGCTGGCTCGGCCAGTCGATCTACCTCCGCGACGTCTGCGGCCGCGAGGAAGGCGCTCCGCCGCCGGTGGATCTCGCGAGCGAGAAGCGCAACGGCGATTTCGTGCGCCAGCTCATCCGCTCCGGCCAGGTCAAGACCGTCCATGACGTCTCGGACGGCGGCATCGCGCTCGCGCTCGCCGAAATGGCGATGGCCGGCCAGGTGGGCGCCGAGATCACGGCTGTTCCCGAGGGCTTAGCCCTCCATGCCTTCCTCTTCGGCGAGGATCAGGCCCGCTACCTCATCGCCGTCGACGAGGATGCGGCCGCCGACATCCTCTACGCGGCCGGCGCCGTCGGCATTCCGGCCGTGACCCTGGGCGTCACCGGGGGCGATGCGTTGATTCTGCCCGGCCAGCAGGCCATATCCGTGAAGCAATTGAAGGCAGCGCACGAAGCCTGGCTGCCGGAATACATGACCGGCAAGTCATAAGGAGTTTGATTCATGCCGATGGATTCCCGTGAAATCGAAAGCATGATCAAGGCCGCGCTGCCCGACGCGGTGGTCGAGATCAAGGACCTGGCCGGCGACGGCGATCACTATGCCGCCACCGTCACCTCCTCGGCCTTCAAGGGGAAGTCGCGGGTCCAGCAGCACCAGATGGTCTATGCAGCGCTGCAAGGACGCATGGGTGGCGTGCTTCATGCCCTTGCATTGACGACCGTGGCACCCGACAATTGAGACGTGAACCCGGCGCCTTGACCGCTGAGGAACAGGAGAGATTCATGGCTGACGCCAACCAGATCATCGACAACGAAGTGAAGTCCAACGACGTCGTGCTGTTCATGAAGGGCACGCCGCAATTCCCCATGTGCGGGTTCTCGGGCCAGGTGGTCCAGATTCTCAACTACCTCGGCGTGCCCTACAAGGGCGTCAACGTCCTCGAGGACGAGACCATCCGCCAGGGCATCAAGGATTACTCCAACTGGCCGACCATTCCCCAGCTCTACGTGAAGGGCGAGTTCGTCGGCGGCTGCGACATCACCCGCGAGATGTTCCAGGCCGGCGAGCTGCAGCAGCTCTTCGCCGACAAGGGCATCCAGGTCCAGCAGAGCGCCTGAGGACGGTTGTTCCGACGGAATCGAGGCGGGGCATGGCCCCGCCTTTCTTATTTCGGCCCCTCGTCACAAGGGGCGTCTTATGTCGCATTCCTTAAACGGCTCAGTTTTCGGCACAATGGTTTGTGCTGAACGCAACAGAAGAGCCGCTCGACACAGAATAAAAAGGAGCGGCGAAAAGGGGCTTTGTCCATGTTCGAACCCGAGACGAATGTCGTCGCCTTCAAGCCGCGCAAACCCGTGGCTCATCACCCCAGGAGCCTGATGGAGCGGATCTACGCCGCAGGCTCGCTCTCCATCCGGGCGGATGACCGGGCCACGAAGGCCGCGGCCGTCATGCTCCAGGCCCTCGACTTCCTGGTGATCGAGGAGATTCTGGCGGACGGCATCCCGCGCCGTCTTCAGCGCGGCGAGGCCCGCAAGGCCATGGACCGCCCCTGGCGGCTCTCGAAACCGGCTTTTTCCGGCGAGATCGGCGTTCCCGACGGCGGCGGGGCATTTCCGGCCTGACCCCGGCGCATCGTGCGGATCCCGAGAGTGCAGGTCCATTGGCGGGTCCCGTGTTCCGGACAGGCCGGGTTGGCCGCTCCTCTGGCCAATGGTACCCTGGGCGGCCGGCCTCCGAATGGCGGGATGGGCGGCATGCGGCGACAGGATCACCCGCCTTGTGAGGTGATCTTTCGGCGACGTTGAAGGGCTCACCCATGGCGCCCGTCCAGTCCAGGATCTGCAAGGGGTGCTGGCAGCAGCTGCGCATCCCCGTGCCTCTCAGGGGGCCGGCTTCCGTGCCCTTTCGCATCTTCGGCATTCGCCCGAGCCGGATGAATCCGAATACCTGCACGGTCTGCGAGCTCATGTTCACGCGGATCATGAAGGCCCGCAAAATTCCCGTCGATGTCTCGGTCCTTTTCGCGGACCTCAGGGGCTATACGGCCCTGTCGCAGTCCCTGCCGCCCGACGCGGTCTCATCCCTGCTCGACGCCTTCTACGACGAATGCGCGGAAGCGATCTGGGACTATGACGGCCTGCTCAACAAGACCATCGGCGATGCCATCATGGCCCTCTTCAACTTTCCGATCCAACAGCCGAACCATGCGGAGCAGGCGGTTCGGGCCGGGCGAGAAATCCTGCGGCGCTGCGAGATCCGCCGCAGGACCCTGCTCTCCGAACATGCCGCCCTTGGCGATACGGATCTCGGGGTCGGAATCGGCATCGATTCCGGCATGGCGAGCTTCGGGGAATTCGGCCGGTCGCATCGCGACCTGACCGCGATCGGCCCCGTGGTCAACACGGCCGCCCGCGCCCAGGCGGAGGCCGCGACCGGGGAAATCCTGGTGACCCGGGCCGTCTACGACAGGGCCGGGCGCGACATCGTCCAAGGGGAAGGCCGGGACTATCACTTGAAAGGCATCGAGGGCCCCGTCCGGCTATACGCGGCCTGACGCTCACGGACGGTTCAGGGCTGCCTTCATGAACGCGAGGGCATCGGACGAGGCCCATTCGGCCGGCCCCTTGAGCAGGGCGATCTCGCAACCGGAGGCATCGACCACGAAGGTGGTCGGCAGGCCGACCACATGGCCGGATTTCTGCAGCACCTGCAGCAGCTTGCCTTCCGGATCCGCGTGATAGGCCAGGTTCCGGATGCCGTTCTCCTGCAGCCAGGCCTTCGGCTTCTCGCGGTTGCGGGTGTCGACGTTGATGGCGACGACCTGGAAATCGGGACCACCCAGCTCCGTCTGAAGCTTGTCCAAGGCGGGCATTTCCTGGCGGCACGGCACGCACCAGGTCGCCCAGAGATTGACCAGGATCGTCTTGCCCTTGAAATCCGACAGGCTCATCGGCTGCCCCTCGGGGCCGTTGAAGGCGATGACGGGCGGCGGCTTCGGCGCATGGCTCACGCCGACCGCGGCCACCTCGCCCTTGGCGAGCGGCTTCAGGCGCTCGGCCGTCGGCTGCGACGCACGGCATTCGGCAACGCCGGCCGCCATGGGATCACGGGGTGCAAGGCCGTACCAGGCCGCGCCCGCGCCTCCGACGACCGCGAGGGCGCCGAGGCCGAGAAGCCAGCTTTTCCGGGAATTCACTGCATTCGACATGGCCCGTGATGTGGCGCTTTTTTGCGCAAGCCTCAAGCCCGAATGCGGAAGCGCGGCGCTTTCGCCCATCACGAAAGCGTTGAGCGCAGGGCCTGTTTTCGTCCACACCTAAAACCTCGGGCCAGAAGCGGACACCCCTTTCGGGATTCATCCGATGCTCCTTCGTTTGGCCGACGCATCGGATGAGGCGGACCGGGAGGGCCGCGTCAGCGAAAACCGGATCCACTGTTCCGCACCATGCGCTTGCCTCTCGCATCCTCAAACGCTTCCCGCTATGGTGCGGCCACGTTTCGGAGCTTGTAATGTCGTCCAGCCTGACTTTTCCCCGCGCAGTTGTGGTTGCGGGCCTTCTCGTCCTCGGTCTGACCGCCTGCGGCCGCCGCGGCGCCCTCGAGCCGCCGCCGGATGCTTCCGCCCAGGCGGCGGAGACCCAGACCCAGGTGCCGACGAGCGATGCCACCCTGCCCTCCCCGGTCGGCACGCCCCGCTCCAAGCCCAGCCGGGGCTACACGATTCCGAACAAGCCCTTTATCCTCGATCCGCTGCTTTAGGCTTTTCGATGCACCACTTTGCCTATCGTGACGGCGTCCTCCATGCGGAGGGCGTCGATCTGCGCCGCCTCGCGGACGAGGTCGGAACGCCGTTCTATTGCTATTCCTCGGCCACCCTGGAGCGTCACTACAGGGTCTTTGCCGAGGCCTTCGCCGATACGGACGCCCTCGTCTGCTATGCCATGAAGGCCAATTCGAACCAGGCTGTGCTCAGGACCCTCGGCCGCCTCGGCGCCGGCATGGACATCGTGTCCGAGGGCGAGCTGCGCCGGGCGCTGGCCGCCGGCGTTCCGGGCGAGCGGATCGTGTTCTCGGGCGTCGGCAAGACCCGGTCCGAGATGGCCTTCGCCCTCGACAGCGGCATCCTCTGCTTCAACGTGGAATCGGAGCCGGAGCTCGAGGCCCTGTCCGAAGTCGCCCTCTCCAAGGGTACGCGCGCGCGCGTGTCGATCCGCATCAACCCGGACGTGGATGCCAAGACCCACGCCAAGATCTCGACCGGCAAGTCCGAGAACAAGTTCGGCATCCCCATCGCGCGGGCCCGGGAGGTCTATGCGAGGGCGGCTGCGCTCAAGGGAATCGCGGTCACCGGGGTCGACATGCATATCGGCAGCCAGATCACGGATCTGGCCCCTTATGACAACGCGACCGCCCTGCTCGCCGAGCTGGCCCGGGACCTGATGGCCGACGGGCACAAGCTCCACCATATCGATCTCGGCGGCGGCCTCGGCATCCCCTATCGCGAGAACAACGAGCCCCCGCCGGATCCGCAGGCCTATGCGGCGATCATCAAGCGCCACACCAAGGATCTCGGTCTCAAGCTCGTCTTCGAGATGGGCCGACTGATCGCCGGCAATGCGGGCGTGCTCATCGCCCGGGTGATCTACGTCAAGCAGGGCGCCGACAAGCCCTTCGTGATCGTCGACGCCGCCATGAACGATCTCATCCGTCCGACGCTCTATGAGGCCCATCACGACATCAAGCCGGTCACCGAGGCCTCGCCCGACACGCCGCGCATCGTCGCCGACGTGGTCGGCCCCGTCTGCGAGACCGGCGATTACCTCGCCCTTTCGCGCGACATGCCCGAGGTCAAGGCCGGAGATCTCATCGCCATCATGACCGCCGGCGCCTATGGGGCGGTCCAGGCCAGCACCTACAACACCCGGCGCCTCGTGCCGGAGGTGCTCGTCCGCGGCGAAGAGCATGCCGTGGTGCGCCCGCGCCCGACCTACGAAGAGCTCATCGGACTCGACCGGGTTCCGGACTGGTTGGCCTGACGCGCAGCTGCGCGGGTTCACCTCTCCCTATCCCAAGTCGGGGGTTCCCGACTTGGGCTCGCGGGAACGGATCTTGGGAACACCCGAGATCCGGGGAGAGGTGGGCCGCAGCGCCCTCGGGAACACCTGAGTTCCGCCTCGAACAATCTCCGGCCTGAAAGATTGAGATCTCCGACCGCTCACCTCTTGTTGAAGCTCCGCGCGCAATTGACCGCTGGTCATCCGGGTCTCGCGTGCTAGCTTTTTGACGGGGGTTCACTGCACATTCCGTGCAGCGGGAGATGTTTGGCATGAGCGAAGGCCCGAACCCGTCGCCGGGACGCAGCCCCCTGAACCAGCGGTTCGGGCGTCTGGTCGCTCATGCACGCTGGTCCCTCTGGTGGGAGGAAGCCTGGCCCCGGCTCTGGCTGCCGCTCGCCATCGTGCTCCTGTTCTTCACGCTCTCCTGGCTCGGTCTCTGGCTCGATCTCACGCCCCTGTGGCGCTCCATCGGCCTGGGGCTCTTCGCGACGGCCCTCCTCGTGTCGCTCTGGCCGCTCCTTCGCCTGCGCATGCCCAGCCGCACGCGTGCCCTCGACCGCCTCGACCGGGACACGGGCCTCAGCCACGGCCCGGCCCGGGTTCTCGATGACACGCTGGCTCTCGGCGCGGCCGATCCAGGCACCAAGGCGCTCTGGGCCCTTCACCGCAAACGTGCGGAGGACGCGGTCGGCCGCATGCGCGTCGGCCTGCCCCAGCCCGACATGCCGAAGCGCGACCGTTACGCTCTGCGCGCCGCAGGACTTCTCGCCCTCGTGGCGAGCGCCTTCGTGGCGGGACCGGAGATCGGCTCGCGGCTGACTGCTGCCTTCGACTGGCGAAAGATCGAGACCGCCTCCCCGTCCTTCCGCATCGATGGATGGATCGATCCGCCGCTTTATACCCGCACGCCGCCGCTGATGATCGACCTGGCGCGGGGACAGAACCTGCGCGCTCCGATCCACTCCACCGTGGTGATCCGGATCGCCGGCGAGGGCAGCGCCGAAGTCACGCCTGGCAAGGGCCTGACGCCCCTTCCGGCCAAGGCCAATCAGCGCGCCGACATGCGCGAGGAACGCTATGTGCTGGACGGATCGAGCGAGCTGACGGTCAGCACGGGGTTCGCGCACAGCGTGACGCTGAATATCGAGGCCATTCCCGACCGGCTGCCCGAGATCGCCTTCACCGCGCCGCCCGAGGTCAATGCCCGCGGCACCTTCACCTTGAGCTACAAGGGCAAGGACGATTACGGCATCGCCTCCCTCGAGGGAATCGTCGAGAAGGCCGACAACAGCAAGGGCCGCTCCCTCGTCCCCGCTCCCCAGCTCACCCTGGCCCTGCCGAGCCATGAGGAGAACGCCCCGGACACCAAGTCCCCGGTCGACCTCACGAACCACGCCTGGGCCGGCGCGCCGGTGACGATCCAGCTCAAGGCCAAGGACGAAGCCGGTCAGGAAGCGCGGAGCGAGAAGATCACCTTCACCCTGCCGCAGCGCCCCTTCACCAATCCCCTGGCCAAGGCGCTGGTCGAACAGCGGCGCAATCTCGTGCTCGCGCCCGATGATCGCAAGCGCGTGCAGGTGGCGCTCGACGCGCTGCTGATCGCTCCGGAGGATTACACGCCGCAATGGGGTGTGTTCATGGGCCTGCGGACCGGTGCGGAGCGCCTGCGCGTCGCCAGGACCGATCAGCAATTGCTCGATGTGGCCGATTGGCTCTGGGCCATGGCGCTTCAGATCGAGGACGGCAACCTCTCCGATGCGGAGCGGGACCTGCGCGCCGCCCAGGACCGCCTGAAGGAAGCCATGGACCGGGGCGCCCCGGACGAGGAGATCCGCCGCCTGACGGACGAGCTGCGGCAGGCCATGGACAAGTTCCTGCGCGAATTCGCCCAGCGCATGCAGCAGAACCAGCAATCCCAGGACCAGAACCAGCGCACGCCGCCGGACCGGATGATTTCGCAGGACGACCTCAATCGCATGCTGCGTCAGATGGAGGACGCCATGCGCCGGGGCGACGTGGCCGAGGCCCAGCGCCTGCTGGAGCAGTTGCGCAACATCCTCGAGAACCTGCAGACGGCACAGCCCAACAGCCGCATGACCGATCCGCTCGGGCGCGAGATGAACCAGGCCATGCAGGACATGGAGGACATGGCGCGCGAGCAGCAGAACCTGCGCGACGAGACCTTCCGGGACGGCCAGAACCGGCGCATGCAGCAGGGCGACCGCCCTCGTCAGGGGCAGCGTCAGGGCCAAAGGCAGCAGGGACAGCGCCAACAGGGCCAGCAAGGTCAGCAGGGTGAGCAGGAGCAGGCCGAGAACGGCCAGGGCGGTCAGGATCAGGATCCCTTAGGCCTTCGGCAGAGACAGCAGGCCCTGCGGGAAAGGCTGGAAGAACTGCAGCGCCGCATGCAGGGCATGGGAATGCAGAACGAGCAGGGCCTGGGCGACGCCGAGCAGGCGATGCGCGAGGCCGAAGGCGCGCTGGGCCAGGGCCAGGACGGCCCGGCCGTGGACGCCCAGGGACGGGCGCTGGAAAATCTCCGTCGCGGCATGCAGGGCATGGCCCAGCAGATGCAACAGATGCAGCAGGGCGACGGCCAGGGGAACGAACAGGCCGGCGACCAGCCCGGCCAGGGCAATCCGCAGGGCAACCAGCAGGCGGGACAGCGCGACACCGATCCTCTCGGACGCCCGACGCGGAACCGGGACTATTCCGACGGGCGCGTCGACGTGCCCAGTGCCAACCAGTCGCCAGCCCAGCGGGCGCAACGGATCTTGGAAGAATTGCGGCGCAAGCTTGGCGACCCGAGCCGGCCGCAGGAGGAGCTCGATTATTTCGAGCGGCTGCTGCGACGGAATTGACATTAGGGCAAACAGTCCTCTTGCCTCGCCTCCAGGTTCGGGTCACGGTCGCCCGAACTTCTCGATGGAATCAAGATGACGAGTTTTGTCGATCTGCTTGTGCCGATTGCGGTTGTGGCCGTCGCCTTCGTGCTGCTTCTGGGCCTGATCAACATGCTGCGCGGGGGAAATGCCAATCGGTCGCAGCACCTCATGCGCTTGCGCGTCCTGCTTCAGTTCGTGGCGATCATCGTGATCATGGGCGTGATCTGGTGGCGCGCCGCATGACGTTGGGACAGGTACAGAAACCTGTGCCTGTTGTTCACACGATGCATCGGGCACCTTCGTATTGACACTTTTTCGCCACGGTTTGTATTAAGAGAACGTTAGCCATAACGGCATAGCCTGTGGCCTGATTTTTTTATTCAGTTACGGATCTCTTAATGCGCATCAGCCCAGCCATAGGCATGAGCCTTCTCGTCCTCTTCATGGGGGCGTCAGGTGTCCTAGGCTCCGAATTCAAGCGGCAAGCGAGTTCCTCCCAGGCCTCAACCCAGCCGAGCCTGCTGTCGGAGTTCCGTTTTGGATTCTCCGCCCAGGATCCGTGGGGCCCGGAAGGACAAGGCGGTTCCGCCAATCTCACCGGCGAAATCCTTTTCTCGAAACCGTTTACGGCGTCGGACCTTTTCACCAGCTATTTCATTCCCCGGCCGCATGTGGGCGGCAGCCTGAATTTCGATGGCCGTACGAGCTTCGCCTATGCGGGTCTTTCCTGGACCGTCGACGTCACGCCCGATATCTTCGTCGAGGGCAGCGTCGGCGGCGCCTTTCACAACGGCAAGGATCATCCCTTGGCCCATCGCCAGGAGCTCGGGTGCTCGCCCCTCTTCCGCGAATCGGGCTCCGTGGGCGTGCGGCTCTCGGCGAACTGGAGCGTGATGGCGACCGTCGAGCATCTCTCCAATGGCGGTCTCTGCTCGGACGAGAATAGAGGCTTGACGAATGTCGGCGCGCGGGTTGGGTATTCGTTCTAACTGAACCCCAACCTTCGGGCTTTGCATGGTCGTCCTCAACCGCATCTACACCCGCACCGGCGACAAGGGCACCACGGCCCTGGCCGCCGGCGGACGTCGCCCGAAATTCGATTTGCGCATCGAGGCTTACGGCACGGTCGACGAGACCAATGCCTGCATCGGCCTGGTTCGCCTGCACACGCAAGGCCACGAGATCGACGCGATGCTCGGCCGCATCCAGAACGACCTCTTCGATCTCGGCGCCGATCTCGCCACCGTCGAATCGGACAAGCCCCTTCCCTATGAGCCGCTGCGCATCACGCAGGGACAAGTCGATCGCCTCGAACAGGAGATCGACCGGCTCAATGCGGACCTGTCGGTTCTGCGCTCCTTCGTCCTTCCCGGCGGCACGCCCGCTGCGGCCGCCCTCCACCTCGCCCGCACGGTCAGCCGTCGCGCGGAGCGCCTCGTGGTGGAGCTCATGGACAAGCCGGGCGAAAAGGTGTCCGCGGAAACCGTGAAGTACCTGAATCGCCTGTCGGATTTTCTTTTCGTCGCGTCCCGCTACGTCAATGACAAGGGCGAACTCGACGTCCTCTGGGTGCCCGGACAGAACCGTTAAAGCATCGAACCCGAAACCGGGTCCACTTTTCCGTCCGATGCGCTAGGATCGGACCCATGTTTCTACCGCTTCACGATGGCGTCCCGCTCAAGAACATGAAGACGCCGCTCGCGACGCGGTTTCTGATCGGCCTCTGCGTGGCCGCCTATCTCTTCACCTTCTACGGCCCTCTCGGCGAGGACGCCGTGGTGGGCGGCCTCGGCTTCATCCCGTCGGTCCTGTTCGGAACCGAGGTGCTGCCGGAAGGCTATCCCTTCGTCCCGGTCGAGATGACGCTCGCCACAAACATCTTCCTGCATGGCTCGCTGTTCCACCTGATCGGCAACATGCTGTTCCTCTGGGTGTTCGGCGACAACGTGGAGGACGCGATGGGGCATGTGCGCTTCGTCGTCTTCTTCCTGCTCTGCGGGATCGCCGCGAGCCTTGCCCACGCCTTCATCACCACCGAGCCGCACCGCCCCCTGATCGGGGCCTCCGGCGGCGTGTCGGGTGTGGTGGCCGCCTATCTCATCCTCTATCCACGGGTGAAGATCTGGGGCCTGTTCCTGAAGGGCATTCCCCTGCACCTTCCTGCCTATTGGACCATCGGCCTCTGGTTCGCCCTGCAGCTCGCCTCGGCCTTTCTCGGCGGGGACGAGAGCGTCGGCTGGTTCGCCCATCTTGGCGGCTTCCTCGTGGGCGCTCTTCTCATCCCCCTCATGCGCCGCCGGTACGATCCTGTGCTCGCCCGCGCCCAGGCGCAGGAACTACGGGCGCCGCCCTGACGGCCGGAACGCCCGCGGAAGGAGCGGGCGCATCGAATGGCTCCGAAAAGTGGTTTCCACTTTTAGGCCCGATGCTCTAGGTTCCGATCCGCCTTTTTCCTATATGTCCGGAGGGCTGGCTTTCCGCCATATCCGGATCCGATCTTTGGTGAGGACAAACGAATGAAGCTTCTTGTCTGCGTGAAGCGGGTTGTGGATTACAACGTGAAGATCCGGGTGAAGCCGGACGGGTCGGGCGTGGAACTGGCCAACATCAAGATGTCCATGAACCCCTTCGACGAGATCGCCGTCGAGGAGGCGGTCCGCCTCAAGGAGCAGGGCAAGGCCACCGAGATCGTCGCCGTGTCCATCGGCCCGCAACAGGCCGGCGAGACCATCCGCACCGCGCTCGCCATGGGCGCCGACCGGGGCATCCTGGTCAAGACCGACGCCGCCGTCGAGCCGCTGGCGGTGGCCAAGATCCTGGCCAAGGTGGTCGAGCAGGAGAAGCCCGACCTCGTCATCATGGGCAAGCAGGCCATCGACGACGATTCGAACCAGACCGGCCAGATGCTGGCCGCCCTGCTGGGCTGGCCCCAGGGCACCTTCGCGTTCAAGGTCAACGTGGCCGAGGGTTCCATCGACGTCACCCGCGAGGTCGACGGCGGCCTGCAGACGGTGGGCCTGAAGCTGCCCGCCATCGTGACCACGGACCTGCGCCTCAACGAGCCGCGCTATGCTTCGCTGCCCAACATCATGAAGGCCAAGAAGAAGCCGCTCGACGAGACCAGCCCGGAGACGCTCGGCGTCGACGTCGCCCCGCGCCTGAAGGTGGTCAAGACCGCCGAGCCCGGCGGCCGCAAGGCGGGCGTGAAGGTCGGCTCCGTGGCCGAACTGGTCCAGAAGCTCAAAGTCGAAGCCGGCGTGCTCTAAGGAGAACAAGACCCATGACCACTCTTCTGATCGCCGAGCACGACAACGCTCACCTGAAGGACGCCACCCACAAGGCGCTCTCGGCGGCACGAGCCCTGGGCGCACCCGTGCATGTGCTGGTCGCCGGCGCGAACGCCAAGGCCGCGGCTGACGCGGCCGCGAAGCTCGAGGGCATCGAGAAGGTGCTGCTCGCCGATGCCCCGGCGTACGAGCACCAGCTCGCCGAGCCGACCGCCGCCCTCATCGTGGCGCTGGCCGGCCCCTACGATGCCCTGGTGGCGCCCGCCACCAGCAAGGGCAAGAACGTGATGCCGCGTGTCGCCGCCCTGCTCGACGTGATGCAGGTCTCCGACATCATCAAGGTGGTGTCGCCGGACACCTTCGAGCGCCCGATCTATGCCGGCAACGCCATCCAGACCGTCCAGGCCACCGACGCCAAGAAGGTGATCACCGTGCGCACTGCCGCCTTCCCGGCGGCGGCCGAGGGCGGCTCAGCCCCCATCGAGACGGTGAATGCCGCCGAGGATCCTCAGCTGTCGTCGTTCAAGGGCGAGGAGATCGCCCAGACCGACCGGCCTGAGCTGACCTCGGCCAAGATCATCATCTCGGGCGGGCGCTCGCTCGGCTCGGCCGATGCCTTCAAGCAGTACATCGAGCCGATTGCCGACAAGCTCGGTGCGGCCATGGGCGCCTCGCGCGCGGCGGTGGATGCGGGTTATGCTCCCAACGACTGGCAGGTGGGCCAAACCGGCAAGGTGGTGGCGCCCGATCTCTACATCGCGGTGGGGATTTCAGGGGCTATTCAGCATCTGGCCGGCATGAAGGATTCGAAGGTGATCGTGGCGATCAACAAGGACGAGGAGGCCCCGATCTTCCAGGTGGCCGATTACGGCCTCGTCGGCGACCTCTTCCAGATCCTGCCGGAACTGAAGGAGGAGTTGACCAAAGCTGGTCAATAAGGTCAGGAATAGTGACGGACCGGGCGGGCCCTCCGCCCGGCCGCATGTGGCGATCGGATTCAGGCAGAAGGTCAGATGGGCATAGAGATCAAAACGGTTGGCGTTGTCGGATCCGGGCAGATGGGCAGCGGTATCGCCCATGTCTGCTCGCTCGCGGGATTGAACGTCCGGCTGAACGATCTCTCCGAAGATCGGATCAATGCCGGCCTCGCCACGATCAATGGCAACATGGCGCGCCAGGTCTCCAAGGGCGTCATCACCGATGCCGACCGGCAGGCCGCGCTCGAGCGGATCAAGCCGGCCCGCACCTACGACGACCTAGCCGTCTGCGATATCGTCATCGAGGCTGCGACCGAGAACGAGGAGGTGAAGCGCAAGATCTTCACCAATCTCAGCCCCTCGCTCCGCCCCGACGCGCTGCTCGCCACCAACACGTCGTCGATCTCGATCACCCGCCTCGCCGCCGCGACCGACCGGCCGGAGCGGTTCATCGGCATCCACTTCATGAACCCGGTCCCGGTGATGCAGCTCGTCGAGCTTATCCGCGGCATCGCGACCGAGGACCATACCTACGAATCCGCCAAGGAATTCATCGCCAAGCTCGGCAAGACCTCGACCGTCTCCGAGGATTTCCCCGCCTTCATCGTCAACCGCATCCTGCTGCCGATGATCAACGAGGCGATCTACACCCTCTACGAGGGCGTGGGCTCGGTCGAAGCCATCGACACGGCCATGCGGCTCGGCGCGAACCATCCCATGGGCCCGCTGCAGCTGGCCGATTTCATCGGCCTGGATACCTGCCTGTCGATCATGCAGGTGCTGCACGAGGGCCTCGCCGATTCCAAGTACCGCCCCTGCCCACTTCTGGTGAAGTACGTCGAGGCCGGCTGGCTCGGCCGGAAGACCAAGCGCGGGTTCTACGATTATCGCGGCGAGAAGCCGGTCCCGACCCGCTGAAGGTCCCATTCGAGGGCTAGAGACGGGACAGGACGGCAATAGGGCAACGAAAAGCGGTTCTCTGAAGCCACAGACCCGGACGCTCTCAGGACGCCCTCAGGAATATCCCAGTTCGGGATCGGTGGCTTCATCGTGCATGCCAGACGCACTGCCAGGGCAAAGGCGCAGTCACTCCGGCAGGCCGGCCTTTTCCAGTCCTGTGATGTAGAGGTCGGCCATGCGGGGATGGTGGAAGCCGGTGCTGCGGGACGTGCGCAGGCTCGAGGTGGGTTGCGCCTTCAGAAGCTCGGCGATAACCGCCTGAGCCTCCTCGATGCGGCCAAGATGTGCGAGTGCCGCCGCAAGGTAGCGGCGCGCGACATTGTGGGTTGGAATCTCAACCAGGATGCGGCTGGTCAAGTTGACCGTCTCCTCGAAATGACCCGCGAACAGGTGCGCCGCCGCCAGACCGAGCATCGGGAAATAACCTTTTGGCTCGACCGGGTTCATCCGTCGCGCCTCTTCGAACTGCTCGATGGCCCGCAGGCTGTCCCCGAAGTAGTGGTATACCCATCCACAGAACGAGCGCACATGAACCGAATTCGGGTGAAGGGCTAGCGCCCGGTTGGCGAGGTCAAGCGATTGTTCGAAGCGGACGCCCAGGGTGGAATAGGCCCAGGCCGCGACGGCAAGGACCGCCGCATTCTCAGGATCGGCCGCGATCGCCCGTCCCGCCAGTTCGCAGGCTTCGATGGTGCTAGCCTGCTTGTCCGCAGCCCATCCGTTGACATTCATGCGAACGAGACATTCAGCGAGGGCCGCAAGCGCATCCGCATAGGTCGGGTCGAGAGCCACGGCCCTGCGCAGTAGACCTTCGGCCTCCTCGAAACCCGCTCGGGAGTAGACGTTGATGGCCGGGAGCGCGCGTAGATACAAGTCGTAGGCATCGAGATTGTCGGTCGGCTTGCGCCGTGCCCGTTCGATTTCCGCCAGCCGGAGGCTCGGCTCGACGGCCGCGACGACGCTTGTGGTGATGCGATCCTGGAGTTCGAAAATCTCCGAGATCTCGCCATCGAAGCGGTCAGCCCACAGGTGTGCGCCCGTGGCGGCTTCCAGCAGCTGGCCCGAGATCCGGACACGCGGACCGGCCTTGCGGATCGAGCCTTCCAGGAGGTAACGAACGCCGAGCTCGCGGCCGATCTGGCGCGCGTCGACGGACTTGTTCTTGTAGGTGAAGGACGAGTTCCGGGCGATGACAAAGAGCCACCGGACCCGGCTCAAGGCCGTGGTGACGTCCTCCACGATGCCGTCGGCGAAGTACTCCTGGTCCGGGTCGCCGCTCATGTTGCTGAACGGGAGCACCGCGATCGAGGGCTTTTCGGGAGCGGAGCGTGATGTGGCGGATGCTGTCCGAGACGGAATGGATGAACTGGGCCCCAGAGCATAGGCTCGAACGGGCTCGTCGATGTTCTTCAGTGTCTGCGGCCCAAGATCGGCGAACGGGAGGGAGATGGCCTTTCGCACATAGCCATAGGCCGTATCCGAGATGCAGAGGCCACCTGGCGCAGCGATGCTCTCCAGCCGAGCGGCGATATTGACCCCCTCGCCCAGCAGGTCGCCGCCGCGCACCATCACGTCGCCGACATGCACCCCGATCCGGAACTGGAGGCGCTTGTCCTCGGGCCTGTCCTGATTGGCGGCTGCGAGGGTCTCCTGCACCTGGGCGGCGCATCGGACCGCGTCGACAGCGCTTGGGAACTCGGCCAGGACGCTGTCGCCCGCGGTGTTGGCGATCCGCCCGCCGTAATCGGCAATGAGTCGGTCCATGATGTCACGATGAGAGGTCAGGGCCCGCAACGTGCCAGCCTCATCCTGGGCCATGAGCCGGGAATAGCCGGCTATGTCGGCGGCCAAGATGGCCGCCAGCCTGCGTTCGATCCGCATGGCGTCCGGTTCCATCGGGGCGCTCCGCTCCCCGGGAGAATGATCGAGGAAGATAACGCTGATCCGGGAGATGGCAAAGAGGACTGCCTAGAGCCGCTTCCACTCACGTGGAATCATCTCTCTTCTTTGCTGGCCGTATTTTTGACGGTGAACCGGATCCACTTCAGCGAAAAATGCTCTAGGCCGCTTCGTGGAACGTCTCAAAACGGCACGTCTGCCAGGGAGACGGAATGTCTGCTGACGAGGAAGCAGAAGACACCCATGGGACGGGAGCAATGTCTCGGATGACGCGCTCCGTTCCTTGCGCAGAGCATTGATGGTCTTTCACTGCATCCCTCTTTCCGCGCTCGCAACCGCTTTCCGGGCACGGCTTGGATCCTTTTTCAGACGATGTATGATCCGACGGTGCAGGGGTCTTCGCCAACCCCACGCAGTGGTAAGACGTTTCCGTGCCTTTACGACCGGAAGCCGGTCGCTCGCTCCATTCGGCATGCATGGCACGCGACGGCAAGGCGAAAGGTTTCACCATAGAGCCAACGAGGTATTGAAATCCGTCGTGGCTGTACAAGCTCAAGCCCCATATCACAGGGGAACGGGCAGGATGCCGATACGGATCAATGGAACCGAGGCTGATCTTCCGGCCGATGCGCGTGTGTCGCTGCTCGACCTGCTGCGCGAGACGCTGAATCTTCACGGCACCAAGAAGGGATGTAACCAGGGGGCATGCGGTGCCTGCACCGTTCTCGTCGATGGCGAGCGCATCGTCTCCTGCTTGGCGCTCGCGATTCAGTATGACGGGCGCGACATCACCACGATCGAAGGCCTCGCGGGCGAACACGGATTGCACCCTTTGCAGCAGGCGTTCATCGATCATGACGGGTTCCAGTGCGGCTATTGTACGCCGGGTCAGATCTGCTCTGCGATCGGCATGGCATCGGAGCTGAAACGTGGCGTTCCGAGCCACGTCACGGGCGACCTGACGACCGGGCAGATCGCGCTCACGCGCGAAGAGTTGGCCGAGCGGATGAGCGGCAATCTGTGCCGCTGCGGCGCGCACAACGGCATCGTCGATGCGATCACCGAAGTGTATGCAAAGGATCTTGCATGATTCCGGTCACCTATTTCCGAGCTGCCGACGCGGCCGATGCGCTGCGCCACGGAGCCGCAACCGGCGCCAAATATCTGGGCGGCGGCACCAATCTCGTCGACCTGATGCGTGAGACGGTGGAGCAGCCGGCGGCGCTCGTGGACGTCACAGGCCTGTCCGGTGCCATAGAGAGTCGCGACGATGGCAGCTTGCTGATCGGCGCCGAGGCCCGGAACACGGCCGTTGCCGAACACCGCCTCGTTCGCGAGCGTTATCCCGTGCTCGCCCGTGCCATCCTGGCAGGGGCTTCGGCCCAGATCCGCAACATGGCGACCGTGGGCGGCAATATCCTTCAGCGCACGCGCTGCACCTATTTCTATGACAGTGACGGGTCGCGCTGCAACAAGCGCACGCCCGGTCAAGGCTGCGACGCGATCGACGGATTCAATCGGATGCACGCGATCCTGGGCGCCTCGCACTCCTGCGTCGCCACGCATCCGTCGGACATGTGCGTGGCTCTGGCCGCACTCGACGCCGTGGTGCATCTCAAGAGCGCGGCAGGCGAGCGGACATTGCCTCTGACCGAGCTGCACCGCTTGCCCGAGGGAAGACCGGATATCGAGACGATCCTCACTCCGGGCGAGCTGATCACCGCAGTCGAGCTACCGGCCCTGCCGCCATCGATCCGCTCTACCTACCGCAAGGTTCGCGACAGAGCATCCTATGCCTTTGCCTTGATCTCGGTCGCGGCGGCGCTCGAGGTGGAAAACAACACGATCAAGCACGTGCGCCTTGCCCTGGGCGGCGTCGCACACAAACCGTGGCGCGCACGGAAAGCGGAAGTGCTGCTCCAGGGCCAGCCGGCAATCGAGCAGAGCTTCCGCGCCGCCGCGGAGGCGGAACTGGCCGATGCCGTCCCGCTTCGCGACAACGGGTTCAAGATCGAACTCGCAAAGCGCACCATCACGGCCGTCCTGGGCGAACTGGCGAGAGGCTCCGCATGAGCATCGTGGACAGCGCGAAGCAGGCAGCGCAGGCTGCCGCGCAGACAGTTTTGAAGAAGGCCGTCGAGCTGGCGCCGGACAGTTGGATCCCGGGCGGAAAGCCCGATCCGCTGATCCATCATCGGCATGGCCACGTCGGCAAGCCGGTCTCCCGGATCGATGGTCCGTTGAAGGTGCAAGGAAAGGCGACCTTCGCGGCCGAGTTCACGCTGGAGGGCATGGCCTATGCAGCGGTTGCCTTCGGCACGGTGCCGAAGGGTCGCATCGCGACACTCGATACGACCAGGGCGGAGGCCGCGCCGGGCGTCATTCTCGTGATGACATACCGGAATGCGCCCAGAATGCACCCGATGCCGCTGTTCTTGACGGGTGAGAAAGCCGCCGGCGGCGACAACCTGCCGATCATGCAGGATGACCGGATCCACTGGAATGGCCAGCCGATCGCAGTGGTTCTCGCCGAGACGCAGGAGCAGGCTGATCACGCTAAATCCTTGATCCGGGTGACGTACGAGGTGGAGACCGCCACAACCGCCTTCGCCGAGGCCAAGGCACAGGGGACCGAGCCGGGCTTGTTCATGGGCCACCCGCTCGAGGTGGAGATCGGCGACGCGGAAGCGGCGCTGGCGAAGGCCGCGGTCAAGGTTGACGTTGGCTATCGCACGCCACGCCACAACCACAATGCCATCGAGCCGCATGCAGCGACGCTCGCATGGGACGGCGACAACCTGATGATCCACGACGCCTCGCAGGCGGTGGGCCATACCGCATGGTCGCTTGCCAAGGTCTTCGGCATCAACGAACGCCAGGTCCACGTCACCTCACCCTATGTGGGCGGCGGTTTCGGCTCCAAGACCTTGTGGCAGCATCAGGTCCTGGCTGCGGCGGCGTCGAAGCTCGCCGGCCGGCCGGTTCGCATCGCGCTCTCGCGCGAGGGTGTGTACCGGATGGTGGGCGGGCGCACTCTTACCGAGCAGCGCGTCGCGATCGGTGCCAAGGCCGATGGCCGCTTTGAGGCGATCATCCATACCGGCACGGTCGCGATGACCCGCCACAACGCTCTGCCTGAGCCGTTCATCCTGCCGGCCCGCAGCGCCTATGCGGCCGAAAGCTTCAAGCTCGATGTCGAAGTGGCGTATCTCGACATGCTGGCCAACACGTTCATGCGCGCTCCGGGAGAGGCGGTCGGCACCTTCGGCCTCGAATGCGCCGTGGATGAACTCGCCGTGGCGCTGGGGATGGACCCGGTCGAACTCAGGATCCTGAACGAGCCCGACAAGGATCCGACCGAGGGCACGCCATTTTCCGCCCGTCACATCGTCGAGGCTTGGCGGGCAGGCGCCGAACGGTTCGGCTGGGCAAACCGCAATCCCACGCCGGGAGCTGTGCGGGACGGCGAGTGGCTGGTCGGGATGGGGTGCGCCACCGCGACCTATCCCTATTACCGGATGCCTGGCGGCGCGGCACGGATCACGCTCACTCAGGACGGCAGGGCCCGCGTGGAGATTGCCGCGCACGAGATGGGCATGGGGACCGCCACCGCGCAGACTCAAGTCACGGCGGAGCGCCTGGGTCTCGAGTTGGATCAGGTCACCTTCGCATACGGGGACTCATGGCAGCCCGGCGTCGTGCTCGCGGGCGGTTCGCAGCAGACCGCCGCGATCGGCGCCGCCGTGATCGCAGCCCAGCATGCGCTCGTCACGGAACTGCTTAAGCTCGCCGGCAACGACTCTCCGCTCGCGGGACTGAAAGCCGACGAGGTCGGCGGCTTCGCCGGGGGCTTGGCCAAGCTCGATGACCTCTCCCGGCATGAAAGCTATGCTTCTATCCTGGCACGTGTCCAGCGGCACGAGGTCGTCGTGGAGGCGAGCGCACCGCTCCCCCTGGAGACGCAGCACTGGTCGATGCACTCCTATGGCGCGATGTTCTGCGAGGTGCGGGTCAACACGATCACCGGCGAGACACGCGTCAGTCGCTTTCTCGGCTCGTTTGACTGCGGGCGCATCCTCAACGCCAAGACGGCGGCCAGCCAACTGCGTGGCGGCATCATCATGGGACTTGGCCTTGCCCTGATGGAGGAAACGCAATTCGACGAGCGCAAGGGGCGCATCATGAATCCCAGCCTCGCCGAGTATCACGTGCCGGTGCATCTGGACGTGCCCGCCATTGAGGTGATCTGGACCGACATACCCGATCCACATACGCCCATGGGCGCGCGGGGAATCGGCGAGATCGGCATCACCGGAACCGGCGCAGCGGTTGCGAATGCCATCTACAATGCCACCGGTAAACGCATTCGCGATCTGCCGATCACGCTCGACAAGCTGATGTAACCAACTCACCCCCGCAGCATCGGGAAGGTTGCCAGCGACATTCGTGTCAGGCGCCAAGCTGTCGACGTCGGCGGCCGTCTGGGTGCCGTCAAGCGCATCGAGACGATGCGGACAGGGGGCAGCGGCAAAGCGGTTGGAGCAGCGCGAACGACATCCACTCCCGAAGGATTCGGGCGTACCTCCCACGAGTTGTATTCAAGCCGCAAACACCGTGTTCTAATGGAGTTGGTGAACGGTTGATTGCCCGCACCTTCTCGCTATGTTTGCGCATATCGCTTGCCCGGATCTGCGCATTATCCGTCCTGATCCTCAATCGTGGACGATGTCCCAGTTGCCGCGCAGCTAGTTCGATAGACGGACTCTGGTAAAGGTAAAGGGAATACCATGTCTTTACCCAATTCGCCGAGCGAGCATCCATCTGAAGAGACTGGCACGACGATCGTCGTGTTGGCAGGGAGTCTTCTCTTTCAGGATTGTCTCGCCGAGGCGATGCGGCCTGCATTTCCCGGGGCAACGATCCTTGGCGCATCCACTCCTGCCGAGCTTGTTCACTCACACGCCATGGCCAAAGGGCCCGATCTGGTCGTCCTGAGCGTCGATCTGCAATCGGGTCTCAAGGAGAAAACGGCGAGTACCATCAAGGCCGCCGTAGAACACTTTCCCGGCACGCCGATCATCGTCATCGGAAACTGCAATGACCCGTCCGATGTCGACAACGCGATCTCGGCTGGAGCGCAGGGCGTGATCCCAATGACGGCCTCGCTCAAGATCGCAATCGCGGCCGTGCAGCTCGTCATGGCGGGCGAAACATATTATCCTCGTCAAGTCGTCCCGGGCACGCCGACTCGCACACGAGCATCCCAACCCTCAGCTGCCGGGATAGAACCGCTTCGCGCTCAATTTCAGCCGCACAACCAGGTCCAACGGCACCCGAACTTGACTGTCGTTGGAGCGAGCACTCCACCCAACGCCATCGATGAACTGCATGATTCCAAAGCCAACTTTACCACCCGCGAGGCGGAAGTCCTGGCAGCTCTCCAGAAAGGCTATTCCAACAAGTGGATTGCTCACCGTCTGGGACTGTCCCAAAATACCGTCAAGGCCCACATCCGGCACATTCTGCGCAAGCTCCACGCGACCAATCGAACCGAAGCGGTTGTTCTCTCCCAATATCTATCGCCATCGGGCGTCGCAGCATCGACGACAAGAATCGATTAGATTTTCGGGACCCGTTCGACACGCACATTCCGAAGCCAATACGTCATCCGGCACGTCCCGGAAGACTTTGTCCGCGCAGCCTCTCGGGAGGGTGCGAGGTGGCTTGCTCGGACGAAGCGTAAGAGCATCGTTCGCGGACGAGGAGCCTCGGTTTCCTGCGACGTATCAGGTCCTGCTACGCTCATCAGCTTGTCCTTGGTGACTTCAATCCTCCCTGAAAGCCCGGTGGAAGCTGTCGAGAAGCGGACGCAGAGCGTAGAGAGCCACCGTGCTCCGCCCCGTTTTGATAAAGGCTTGAACCGGCATGCCGGCGATGATTTCGATCCCTTCGTCCCTTTCCAAAGAGTCGTCGTTGATTTGAATCTTCGCAGCATAATAAGGCTGATCCGTCCTCTTGTCGGTCAGGCGATCCGCCGAGACATATGTGACTCGCCCGGCAAGCGGCGTGACACGACGGACGCTGTAAGGCAGAAGGTGCACCTCGGCTTCGAGACCGGTGCGGACGACATCGATGTCTTCGGGCCTGAGATGCGCGACGACGATCAGCCGATCCTCCTTCGGAACAAGGTCCATCAAGGGGGCCCCTGAACCGATCACGCCTCCCGGAGTGTGGACCCTCAGATCTGTCACGATACCATCCTCGGGCGCCCTTACGTCGGTTCGAGCCAGTTGATCCTCGACGGCTCGCATCTTCTCGAGAAAGACGGCGATCTGACTTTGGGTCTCCCTCAACGACTGGGCAATCTCGTTCTGACGGTCGCTTTCAAGCTTGAGAAGCGTCGCCTGCGATTCGCTGATGACTTGGCGGGCCCGTGAGATCTGGGCGGCCGTCTCACCCCTGCGCCCGTCGATCTCGACCATTTCCCGTTCGAGAGACAGGAGCCGTGGGCGTCGCTCGAGGCCCTTCTCGACCAGCGTCGCAACTGCCGTTCTCTCCTCTCGGATGATGTCCGCCCGCTTGGCGGCGGCGTTCTCCTGAGCTTGCAATCCCGCGATCTCTTCTTTGACCTGCGAGATCCGTTCACGAATGATGGCGGATTGGGATTGAAGGACCTGCGAGCGGGTCTCGAGTATCTTCTGCTGCCCGCTGATAACCGCGGCAACCGACGGATTGCTGCGGCCGGCTACCTCCAGCGAGGTCGGAACGACGATCCGGTCCAGGTGATCCCTCTCCGCCAGCAGGCGCGCCTCGCGCGCCTTGGCGTCCAGATACTGTTCGAACCAGCTCTGGCGTTCGGAATAGACCTTCGTCCGATCGAGCCGGACGAGAATCTGACCACTCGAGACCGCGTCGCCGTCCTGCACCAGGATCTCCTTGATGATGCCGCCCTCCAGATGCTGAATGGTCTTGCGGCTGGTTTCCGCCTCCACGGTGCCGGCTGCGATTGCCGCGCTCTCCAGAGGCGCGAAGACGGACCAGGTTCCGAGAATGCCGAAGAATCCGAAGATGATGGCGTTTCCCAGCCAGATCACGCCGCGCATCCGCGCCATGGGAGTGCGGGGTACCGGACTCGGCGACCATTCCGTGATCTGCGGTGATAGCTCGATCATCCCTGCCACGGTTCGTTCCTCCTTCATCGGATGATCTTTGCAGGCAGCCTACCGCACCTCCGTGGGCGGAGACGGCCTGCGCGATGCGTCGATCTGAGGATGCCGCAGATGGCGCTCGAAAATCTCCTGGCTTCGCCCGAATGCACTCAAGGACCCTGCCTCCAGAATCGCGATCTTGTCCGTCGCGGGCAAAATCCCCGTCCGGTGCGTGATCACTACGACAGTCGCTCCACTGGCCTTGAGCGTCTCGATGACATTGAACAGAATCTGCTCTCCCCGATGGTCGAGATTCGCATTCGGCTCATCCAGGACGACCAGCCGTGGGCGCCGGAAACAGGCCCGCGCGATTCCGAGGCGCTGACGCTGACCGAGCAGGAGGCGGCCTGCCGCCTCGCTCATCTCCGTGTCATAGGCTCTCGGAAGCTGCATGATCGCCTCATGCAGACCCACGAGCCTGGCCGCCTCGATGACCTCCGCTTGATCGCTGCCCGTCAGGCGCCCTATGGCCTCCCCCACCGATCCCCCGAAAAGCTCAATTTCCTGCGGCATGTAGCCGAAGTGTCCCCCTCCTCCGGCCCGCCGCCACGTCGCAACCTCGATGGCGTCGAGGGCGATGCAGCCAGTCGCCGGCGTCGACAAGCCTGCGATCAACCTTCCGAGGACCGACTTTCCTGCACCGGACGGCCCGATCAACCCGAGGCACTCGCCTGGCGACAGGCGGAAGGAGATCCCTTTCAAGACGCAGGTATTGGTCCCAGGCAGGCAGTACGTGACGTTCGAGACGGTGAGATGGCCTGTCGGCACCGGAAGCTTCATGCCGTTCTGCCTCACGGCGGGCGTGCCAGCCTCGAGAACGTCGCTCAGACGCCGATAGGCATCGCGCGTCGCGCCGATGGTCCTCCAGCCGCTTGCGATGCCTTCGATCGGCGCCAGCCCGCGACCGAACAGAAGACTCGAGGCGAATATGATGCCCGGGTTCCGGTGCCCGTCGAGGACGAGCCAGGCGGCCGCTCCCATGATGACGACCTGGGCCAAGGCCCTGGTGGGTCTGGCCAATGCCTGGATCCGATTGGTCCGATGCGTCACGGCCTGAAGCGCATTCCTGGCCTCCTCTGCATCGTCGTGGATCAGTTTCGCGGCTCCATACGTCATGCCCAGAGCTCGGATGATGTGAATGCTGTTCAGCGCCTGCCACAGGCGGCTATAGCTCTTGGCCTGAGCATTCATGGCCTGCGCGAGAGGCGCCCGCGTTGCGATTTCGCCCGCCAAGGCGAAGCCGACGAGCAGGAGGGCGCAGATCAAGCCGATGCCGCCGAGAAGCGGATCGAGCAGAAAGAGAACGCCGAGAAAGAGCGGAGCCCACAGCAGGTCGAAGAAGAGCGCCGCCATCGGCGAGTCGATGAACTGCCGCAACGTTCCGAGATCTCGGTAGGCTTCATTGGCTCTGGCGGGATTGGATTGAGACGCGTATTCGAATGCGGCCAGCAGCACCACGGGACGCAGGCGATCGTCCAACCAGGTTGCAATCCGGGAAAGGGCCATCCGGCGTACGGTGTCGAGCAGACCGCCTGTCAGCACCGCCACGCAGACGATCAGGGTCAGCATGACCAGCGTATCAACGCTGCGGCTCGACAGCACGCGGTCATAGATCTGCAAAAGGTAGATCGATGGCGACAGAAGCAGCAGGTTGAAGCCGCAGCTGTAGGCGAAAACGAGAAGGAACGAGCTCATGCAAGCCATGAGCGCGGCCTGCAGCGGCGTCTGCCGGTTACGTCGGTCGGTCGAGGCCATCATGGAACCGTAGCGTTCGCTCCCCATGTCCGTCGGCTCGGCAATCCGCCTGCGAGGGTTGGGCAGCAAAGGATCCGGCGATGGGTTCGCCGGATCCCTGAGTGGAGAGCTTAGACGGTCGAATCCGGAACGTAGTCGCCGACGCTGAAGTCCGTCAGGATGTCGTGGACGTCGAGGGTGACGGTTGTCGGATGGGATACCGAGAACACGACAGGCCCGCCGTCGGCGTGATTGCCGCTGCCGCCGGCACCGCCGATTCCGGCAATCTGGCTGGCGCCTTGCTCGAAATGCACCGAGTTCATCTGGTTCGCCGTCGTCGGAGCCGTGAAGGTCGCGGTATTGCCTCCGGTATCGAGGTATTGGTCGCCACTGGAGTTAGCGGCTCCTCCGGTTCCCGTTCCCGTGCCGGTGCCGCCGGCGCCACCCGTTCCAGTCCCGCCGTCACCACCGTAACCGCCATAACCGCCGTAGCCACCGTCACCGCCGTAGCCGCCAGCGCCGCCGTAGCCGCCGGCTCCGCCAGCCGCGCCGGCGCCACCAGCACCACCGCTCCCGCCGGCACCGCCTGTGGCGCTCGTCGGATCTCCCGAAGTGCCGGGCCCGGAACTGGCGGCTGCACCACCATATCCGCCGTCGCCGCCATAGCCGCCAAAGCCACCGTCACCGCCGTAGCCTCCATGGCCGCCGTCGCCGCCATAGCCACCGGCACCGCCAAAGCCACCGGCACCGCCAAAGCCGCCGAAGCCGCCCGTTCCGGCCCCGCCGGCCCCGCCTGTGCCGGCGCCGCTGCCAGGTCCGCCTCCGCCGGCATCCCAGTCGGCAGAGGCCGTCACATGGTCCCCAACATTCGCGTCGATATGCGCCCCGGTGGCATAGTTGGATGGCTCGAACGTTGCAGTGTCATTGTCGTTCTGATTGCCATTGTTGGTGCCGTTGCCGCCATTGCCGGCAGAGCCACCAGGTGTTTCGATATAATCGAACTTGATCGTGTCGGACGCGTCGAATCCCGGATACCATGATGGCATGTCCGCCTCCTTTGATCCGTT
Source organism: Microvirga lotononidis (assembly GCF_034627025.1). NCBI lineage: Bacteria > Pseudomonadati > Pseudomonadota > Alphaproteobacteria > Hyphomicrobiales > Methylobacteriaceae > Microvirga > Microvirga lotononidis. Next base: position 1,229,332 of record NZ_CP141048.1, read on the forward strand.
TTCCCTGAAAGCGATAAGATCCTCTCGGGAGCCTCATCGGACGCGATTATGCTGGTTTTGACTGTCCGGCTATAGAGATCAGTTCGGGTGCCGGGATGCGGCCTGAAGGTGTGCTTCTCCTTCAAGGGGGTCTCATCCCAAGGGATGTCACTTCACCCGAATTGCGGGCTCGGGTTTGTGCTCGGTTTACGTCACACTCAAAGACATCGATCTTGCTGATCTGCAGATATTCCCTTCTGGTCTCGAGAGAGGCGCACGATGTGGTTATGGCGGGAAAGGGGCGATGTGGGCCGCCTGCGCGGCTCTGACTATTCGCTGGGCAGCGCCAACGCCGCTCACGATCACGATGCCTCAGCGGGATATGGTTATCTCGGCTCGAACCAGGCCGACAACGGTGCTGCCGATCGGGACAGCCCCTCGGACAGCCGCTCGTCCGAGACGCCGGATCATGCCGGCGGGGATCCGTTGCTCGTCAATCCCGTGCAGTCTGCCCTGAGCGGCAGAATGGGCAGCCTCGACTTTCTTGCCAGCGACGGTGGGGGAGCCGGGAACGGCGGCCATGGCACCTTTATCGGCGCGATGGTGGATAAGGATGTCGCCGTCTACACGCCGATCAACATCGCGATCGGCGCCTACGGGGGAGAAGCGACGGCGACTCAATCCAATTCCGTCGTCTTCCATCAGGGCGCATTTCAGACCGGCGGGCTGGGCGGCCACGGGGGCAGCGGCAATACGGCCGGCGGCGGAGGCGCTGCCGTCGTCGACGGTTCAGGCCACGGAAGCGTGACGGACCACAGCACCGCATCCAATCACGGCAGCGATGCCGCACCTTTGTCGCTCCTGCATCCGGAGCTCGCCTCTCTCACCCAGGTTGCCGGCCATGGCGGCAACGGCGGCGACGGCACGTTCCTCGGAGCGATGCTGGACATGGATGTTGCCATTTACGCCCCGATCAACATCGCGATCGGCTTCGGCAGCACCGTAACGGCGACCCAGTCCAACTCCGTCGTGTTCGATCAGGGCGCAACCCAGATTGCCGGGATCGGCGGCAAGGGCGGCTCGGGCAATGACGCCGGAGGCGACTCGAGCATCTGGTCGCTCCTGCATATGGATACGGTCTCTATCGGCGGAACGGCAGGACACGGCGGCAATGGGACGTTCGCCGGCGTCATGAACGACAACGACGTCGCGGTCTACACCCCCATCAACATCGCCATCTCCGGCGGCGATCTTTCCCCCGACAAGGTTCTGGCGGACCTGCATCACTCGCACGAGCTACCCTTCCACCTGGCGGACGGGAGCGGCCACACCCCCCTGGATATCGGCCACGACCTGTCGCTCCTGCTCGCCGACCTTGTCCATCTCGCCTGAGCGCACCCGACCTGCCGAGGTTGTCTGGTTGCTCCGCAAATCGCGCTTGGCGGCGACGAGACATGAGACCGGCGGAATTCATTCCACGCTGCTGCATGTCGATGAGGGTTGCGACATTATCCGGGTCTGGAGGCGCGCGATTGCCTCATTTCAACCGGGTGCCATCCCTGCATCACGTTCCAATAAATCGTTTCATGTGTTGTTCCACACACCACCTGACACGGCACACGCGGACAATCTTCTCATGCATCCGCGCGGCTGATAAATGAGTCCGATGGAGACAATTTCAGGCTGTATCATGCCCCGCCACAACCCCAACTTGGATGAGCAAAGCAGCAGGGTTGAGGCGGCCCAAGCCCGATTGGCTCGTCACGAGAGGTTGAGCCGGATCGCCCTGCTCCTGACTCTGCTCTTGGCCATCGGTCTTCTTGCTTCGGTGGTCAGCCATCTCCAGTATTAAAGCATCGGACGCGACATCGAACTCAGGTCCGGTGCTCTAAGATTTTGGTTTGACCTAACTTTCCACGCAGAACCGGTTCCCACTTTTGCGTTCGGTGCTTTAGGGCATTTTTCGGTGAAGTGGGTCCGGTTCACCGTCAAAAAATGCGGCCAGCAAAGAAGAGAGATGTTTCCACATGAGTGGAAGCAGCTCTAGATGTCAGCTCAGGCGGCTTTCTGCAGTCGCGACTGAGGGCGCTTGTTCACCTGGAGCAACATCGAGCGGACATGCACCCTCACGCGGGCGGCCTGGGCCTCCTTGATCAGGGCGAGGGCGGTGCGGAGAGTGGCGGCGGCGTCGGACATCAGCTCTAGAACCCAACGGCCAAGCTTCGGTTCCATCAGGGTTCGGCATCATTCAAGCATCCGCGTGTTGTGGTCTCATCCTGGGCTGGATCAGATGAGGGCCAAGGCACTCGGCCAGGAAAAACTGCACCCGAACGCGAGAAACATGCCATGTAACGTTGCTGCGCGATTGCGCACTGCAGGCCATAGTGTCTCTACGCCGCGCTCATCCCAGGTTCGATCAAGGGAGATCGTCAGCAGAACACGGTGAGAGGCATCGGCGATCTGCAACGTCCAGCCTTCCCAATCCTCGCCTGGGATCGCGCCTTCATCCCAAATCTCCTGAATGGCCTGGCGGGCGTCCGCCTCGGCCCGCTCCAAGCTGGCCGCTTCACGGCCCATATCGTCGAAGATCTCGCCGGACGGCCCCATCAGATGGAAATGATAACGCATGGTCGCCTCAGAAAGATGAGAGATGGAGCTGCCTGTTGCTCTGGGTGGAAACTAGGCAGCGATCCTCGGGATTGAGCACTTCATTGTGGCATTTTATGCGACAGAGTCGCTGAGGCTTTGGTCTAGTTCGGATATGAACCTTGAGATATTACCCGACCAGGCGGGCTTGGCGCCGCCAGGGAGGGCGCAACAGGCTTAAGGCATTTTCTCCTCGAGCTTCGATCAAGCGAATTACTCGGTTGGCGTATCAGCACGGCTGATCATGTCGGGCGGCGACGCGCGTTGATAAGCCCTGGCGCGCGCCAGCTCGGCTTCCGGGTCGGTGGCCATCGGCGCGGCCCCGATGGTCTGGGCCAAGCGAGCCTGCTGCTGCGCCCGGTACGCCATTCCTCCGGCGACAGAACTGAGCCCCGTCGGATCAACGTTGCTGGCGATCCCGACCGCCAGCGCCGTGGCCTGCATCGAGGCCCCGTAGGCTTCAGCACTGCCTGGTGCGGCACTGGAGGAGACACAGCCCGCCAGGGGCGCTGCAGCAAGTGCGACAAGGGACGCCCGCCAGAGCGCGGGCAACGCTGTGTCAGTCATGGCCGGCGTACTCATATGACGAAGACGTCCTTGGAGGTGAGCTTGAGGTTCTTGGGGAGGGTGGCGATCTGGACCAGCGCCTGCGAGCCCGAGCCCGAGCCGTCGGCGTCGTAGGACAGGGCTCCGCCGGCTCCAGGGATCAGAACGTTGCCAGCGTGATTGCCGATCAGACGATCGTTGCCGCTATAGCTGGTGACATTCTCAATGTTGCGGATCACATCGTTGTCGCAAACGGTTGAGTGCCTCCCAGAGACTGCCAGACCGAGGCTTCCACCCGATATCTGCGCGTCGTTGATAACAGTATTGCCGTATGTATCGACGCCACCAACGAATGCCCCGATATGATCACTTGAAGTGCCCCCCGAGCTCCCGATCTTCAGCACGTTCAGGCTTCCGCTGAGATCAATCCCGTCAACCGGCGCAGAACCCGAGCCAAAGATGGAGACGACGATGCCCGTGCCTGAATCCGACCTCACAATCTCGCTCCCGCCCACCCTTACCGGGTTGAGATGTGTCACCGTGACGGCGGGAGATCCGGTGGTTGTCTCGGTGATGATCTGCGGCATGACATTTCTCTCGACAAGCTGTCCTCATGCCACGCCCTCCCCTGCGTCGTCTCCTATGTATATCACTAGGATCACGCCACAGAATCCGGCCGAATACTGGCGGTGCCTTAAGGGAACGGTACGTCGACGGCACATATCGCTCCATCCTCAGCGAAGAGAAATCTCGTACTAGAAGCTGCTATGGAGAGTGATGCAGGTTGAGACCCGGCGCAGCAAAATACAGACCATGGCGATGGCACGTAGGTCGACAAGAGTTTGAGGAAGGCGCTCATAATCGCGCACGAGCCGGCGAAAGCGTTTAGCCCATCCGGCGGTTCGCTCGACCATTCATCGGCGCACGGCAACAGAACGCGGCACCGCCCGTTCAGCAGCCCGTGATTCATGAGGGAACAGCCCGCGATGAAATCTGCCGCGCTCACCCTTTTCGAGTTCGTTTGCCTGGATTGGGATTGGGGATCGCCCGATGAGGCGACGCCCCTGATGGACGGACCGTTGTGCGAATAAGCCGCACCTTCAACGGCTGCCTTATCAGGCGTTACAATTGTGCCGGCTTTGGATCGGATCAAATGAATACGAGGCGAAGTATTACACTATAATCCATTGAATTATAATGTCTTTTTTACGAACCCCAGCTCCATGCTTCGCGCTCGATGCTCCAACGGATTTCCTCATCCTTCGCACATTCCGGCACCTGCCGAATATGCTGCGCGACCTCTCTCCTTTATGAGTACACCCGCCTCGAAAACACGCCCCAAAATTAACACAGATTAAAATTTTCATGACGGTCGTCCGCCCAAGCCTTGAGAGCTGCATTCTCGAAGTAACCTTGGAGTGACGGAGATGGCATACCCTTTCGCCGACCTTTATGATGGCTCCATCAGAAGCCTCCGTCTCCACCCTCCCCCCTCCTGTATGCTTGAACCCGTTTGTTCGGCGAACGCGCAATAACAGCAGATGAACGGTGAGTGATCAGGGGTCGGCTCGGACGGTTCACCGGGGTTGACTGCACGACAACTCCCATGCTCCGGATCGAGCTTGCCTTCTTATGACTCTTGAAGATTCCACTCTTGGAGAGCGCTCAAAGGGCGAGACTTCTGGAGCCGCACGGCACCGATTTCAGAAGCGCAGAAGGCATCGTCAACTTGAACAGGTTGAACGATCTGGATGCCTCACGACCATCTTCAGGCTGTTGAAGTGCGAATTCCGCGTCGACTGAAAACCAGCACGATGCACACAGAGCCGGATGAACTGACGAATGTTAGACGAGCGCTGCTCGCCGTTTCACTTTCACGAAAAGGCCTTCCATGTGCGGCATTGTCGGACTTCTCTTTTCAACGGGGGGCTCTTCAGAACGTCTGGAGAATCTCCTGCTCAAGATGACTGCGTCGATCGCCCATCGAGGACCGGACGACCAGGGCACATGGACGGACTTCGATGCTGGCGTAGCGCTCGGCCACCGGCGTCTCAGCATCGTCGATCTCTCATCGGCCGGTCAGCAACCGATGAGATCGCCAAGCGGTCGATATGTGATCGTCTTCAATGGCGAGATCTATAATCACCTTGATCTACGGCGGGATCTCGAGAACACGAAGCACGCGTCGTATCAAGGCGGACTGGGCCCGGAGCAATCGACGGCTGCGGGATCCTACAGAGGAACGTCGGATACCGAGAGTCTCCTCAGTGCGATCGACGCGTGGGGATTGCACAGAGCACTTGAACGATGTGTAGGCATGTTCGCCTTTGCTCTTTGGGATACTCATCTGCGAACATTGACCCTTGTTCGGGACCGCCTGGGCGAGAAGCCATTATACTATGGCCATCACGACGGTATGTTCATCTTCTCCTCTGAGCTGAGGACATTTGAAGAGCTTTCCGGTTTTTCGGCGCAGATCAGCCAAGCGGCGCTCTGGCATTACATGTGCCAGAAGGCGATCCCAGCTCCGCTGTCGATCTATGAGGGGATCCATAAGCTTGAGCCTGGTCAACTCCTTCAGATCGATACGAAGTACAACAAGTCGTTCTGCAACATACGTCTTGAGCGATACTGGACGATCGAGAGTGCAGTCGCGAAGCCTGCATTCCAAGGGACCGCTCAAGACGCGGTGACTGAACTGCGGCGATTGATGCTGGATGCGGTCAAGGGACAGATGGTTGCGGATGTTCCCGTCGGGGCGTTTCTGTCGGGCGGGATAGACTCGAGCACCGTCGTCGCCTTGATGCAGTCCGTTGCGCCGGGAAGTGTCCAGACATACGCGATTGGATTCAACGAGGTTGAATTCAACGAAGCGCCGCATGCACGATCCGTCGCCCAATTCCTTGGGACCCATCATCACGAGAGGATCATTACCTCAGCGGAGGCTCTGGAGATCGTTCCCCAATTGGCCAGTGTTTGGGATGAACCCTTCGCAGACAGCTCCCAAATCCCCACCGCGTTTTTGACCCGTACGGCTCGCAGCGACGTCACAGTGGCGCTCAGTGGCGACGGAGGGGACGAACTCTTCTGCGGTTACAAGCATCACCTGACGGCGGCCGCCATCGAAAGCCTCCCTCGGAAACTGTTCCTGAGCAAACTTCTGTTTGCGTTCCAGTCTCCTCGCGCTCAACTCCATATTCGGTCGCTGCCATTGGGATCGAGGCCGAAACAGATCGCCAACAAGCTTCGGATTCTGTCCAGTGTCTTAGCCTGTGAGCATCCGGAGCGCCGCTATATGGCGCTGGCCCTGCAATCGGACTATTGGCTGCATCTGATGAGAGGGAAAGTCGCCGCATCGCTCGACATGCCAAACCTCAACTTCCCGGCCGCGGCCGATGCGCTGACGATTGCATCGGCAATCGATACCGTCACGTACTTACCGACGGATATTCTCGCCAAGGTTGACAGGGCTGCGATGTCGGTCGGTCTTGAAACGCGGATCCCGTTGCTCGATCACCGCATCGTCGAATTCGCAATGTCGCTTCCGTCAAGCTACAAGGTCAGGGATGGCAAGACGAAATGGCCGCTGCGACAAGTGCTCGAGTCCTATGTTCCATCGTCACTGATCGATAGGCCGAAGATGGGTTTTTCCGTCCCCCTTGAGAAGTGGCTGAGAGGTCCGCTTCGCAAATGGGCCGAGGCTCTCCTCTTCGAGAAGACACGGCAGGACAATCCCTTCGATCAGAACGTCATACAAGCTCTTTGGCGCGACCACCAATCGCATCGATGGAACTACGCGGATCATCTTTGGCGGCTTCTGATGTTCCGGGCCTGGCAGATGCGGGATGCTTCATAGCAAAGCTGCCGCTGGCGTAATTGCGGGCGTTCAATGGCGACAAGGAGCATCCACCCCCTCCCTCGCATAGCCAGCCAAGTGATTTTCCCTGAGCGAGACAATGGCCCTGTGAATGCAAGGATACGGGCGAGCCGAGAGATCTACTGAGGAAGGGAGCCTCTCACCGGACACGACCGCGCCATGATACTACAAAAGTATCACGAAAATTGTGTCGGGGGCAATATTGGTACCGACCTCAGCCTCGTGAGCACGCCAAAGACTGCAATCGCGGCAAAGCTATAAAGGCGGGAAAGAATGGCGGAGAGGGGGAGATTCGAACTCCCGATACGGTTGCCCGTATGCCGCATTTCGAGTGCGGTGCATTCAACCACTCTGCCACCTCTCCGGGGTGCGAAGGCCTTGGGCCCGCTGGTTGAGGCCGGGTGGATATCATGGGCTTGGCGGGTCTTCAAGCACCAAAAGCAAGGTTTTTGATTGACAAATGCAGGGACGGCCCGTAGTTAGGCGTCCTCTATGAACGGGCACGAGTGCCTGCTCATATCCATGCGGCGGCTCAGGCCTGCCGTGAATCGAAGCCGGAAACTGCCAAAAAGCCAATCCGGTGGGGCTTTTCCCACCGAGACTTGGGTTTGAACACGAGGATCAAGATGTTCGCAGTGATCAAGACCGGCGGCAAGCAGTATCGCGTTGCCGCCAACGACGTCATCACCGTCGCCACGCTCGCAGGCGAGCCTGGCACCGCCGTCACCTTCGACCAGGTTCTCATGGTCACGAACGACGGCTCGACCCAGGTGGGCGCCCCCCTCGTCGAGGGCGTGACCGTGGCAGGCGAGGTGGTGGAGCACACCCGCGGCGAGAAGGTCATCTCCTTCAAGAAGCGCCGTCGCCAGAATTCGCGCCGCAAGCGCGGGCATCGCCAGGACTACACCGTGGTGCGGATCACCGAGATCCTCGCCGGTGGTGCGAAGCCCAAGAAGGCTGCGGCCAAGAAGACCACCAAGGCTGCGGCTGACGAAGCTGCGCCGGCCACCGCTGAATAAGCGCAGGCATCACACAGGAACACGGGAGTAACCCATGGCTCACAAAAAAGCAGGCGGTTCGTCTCGCAACGGTCGCGACTCCGAAGGCCGTCGTCTGGGCGTCAAGAAGTTCGGCGATCAGCAGGTTGTCGCCGGCAACATCATTATTCGTCAGCGCGGCACGAAGTGGCATGCCGGCGCCAATGTCGGCATGGGCAAAGACCATACCCTCTTTGCCACGGCCAATGGCCGAGTCCGATTCCTTACGCGTCAAGGCCGAGCTTTCGTATCGGTTGTACCGGCCCAAGAGGCCGCAGAGTAAACGGCAAGAGCGATACGAAGGAGCTCCTGCCGGCATCACACCGACCCGGCGGATAAGAGCTCCAACAAGGCCCTCAAAAGCCAAGCTCCAATCCGAAATCGACAGGGGAGGTGGGATGTCCACCTCCCCTTCGTCATTTCCCGGGCCCAAGGAGGGCCCAACGGATCGGAGCAAGACGATGTTTCCCGACCTCACCCGTGACGATGTTTTCCGCCTCGAGACCCGCGGCCTGTGGCTGCGCTGGGCTCGTCTCGCGGACGCCCAAGCCATCGTACGCCTTGCCGGTGAGAAATCGGTCGCGGAGATGACGGCGCGAATTCCGCATCCGTATCACCCGGACGATGCCGAGCGATTTATCTTCATGTCCCGGCGGTCCAATGCGGACGGCCAAGGCCTGCAGCTCGCCATCACGCCCAAGGGCAAGCCCAACAGCCTCATCGGCATGGTCGGGATCGGACCCGATCCCGAGACGGGAAAGCCCAGCCTCGGCTATTGGCTCGGCACGCCCTATTGGGGCAAGGGCTATGCCACGGAGGCGGCCCGGGCGCTCATCGATGCCTTCTTCGCCTATGGCGAGGGTGATGAGCTCACCGCATCGGCCCGGGTCATCAACCCGGCCTCGCGGCGGGTGCTGGAGAAGTGCGGCTTCGCCTATCAGGGCGCTGGTCTCGTCGAGCTGCCGGCCCGAGGCGGTCTCTACCCGGCCGACCATTTCCGCCTCGACCGGCGGGCCTGGGAAAGCCTGAAGAGTTGGAGCCACACCGGCCTCGTGCGCGAGCCCCTCGCCGTCGAGGTCGAGATGGATCGCGAGATGTCCCTCGCGAGTTGAAGAACAGGGAAGCGCTTTCGCCACCGCGAGAGCGCTTTACCCGCTTGTCTGCGTTGCTCCCGCGCCACCCCATGGACGGGAGCATTTTTTCACCGCGAGGGCCGATCGGCTTTTGCGAAAAATGCTCCAGTCCCGTAAAGGATGCGGGTTATGAAATTTCTCGACCAAGCCAAGATCTATATTCGCTCCGGCAATGGCGGCGGCGGCGCCGTGTCGTTTCGCCGTGAAAAGTTCATCGAGTTCGGCGGGCCGGACGGCGGCGACGGCGGCCGCGGCGGCGATGTGTGGGCGGAATGCGTCGAGGGGCTGAACACCCTGATCGACTATCGCTACCAGCAGCATTTCAAGGCCAAGACCGGCGGCCACGGCATGGGCAAGAACCGGGCCGGCGCCAAGGGAGCCGACGCCGTCCTCAAGGTACCGGCCGGCACAGAGATCCTGGAGGAGGACGGCGAGACCGTCATCGCCGACATGACCTATGTCGGCCAGAAGGTGCTCCTGGCCAAGGGCGGCAACGGCGGCTTCGGCAATGCCTATTTCACCACCTCGACCAACCGCGCCCCGCGCCGGGCCAATCCGGGCCAGGAGGGCGAGGAGCGCACGCTCATCCTGCGGCTCAAGCTGATCGCCGATGCTGGCCTCGTGGGGCTGCCCAATGCGGGCAAGTCCACCTTCCTGGCGACCACCACCGCGGCGAAGCCGAAGATTGCCGATTATCCCTTCACCACGCTCCATCCGGGTCTCGGAGTCGTGCGCGCCTATGGCCGCGAATTCGTGCTCGCGGACATCCCGGGCCTGATCGAAGGGGCCTCCGAGGGCGTGGGCCTCGGCGACAAATTCCTGAGCCACGTGGAGCGCTGCCGGGTGCTGCTACATCTGGTGGAAGGCACCAGCGAAGATGCGGGCGAAGCCTACAAGACCGTTCGCCATGAGATCGAGGCCTATGGCCACGGGCTTTCCGACAAGCCCGAGATCGTCGCTCTCTCCAAGGCCGATGCCCTGGACGAGGAGACGCTCAAGGAACAGCTGAAGAAGCTCAAGAAAGCCTGCAAGCAGACGCCCTACGTGATCTCCTCGGCATCCGGCCAGGGCGTGCAGGAGGTGCTTCAGGCGCTCCTCACCGTGATCGACCAGGCCAAGACCGAGGACGAACCGGCCCGGCCCCAGGAAGAGTGGCATCCGTGAGCACTGATCTCCGCCAATTCCGCCGCGTGGTCCTGAAGGTCGGCTCCTCGCTGCTGGTCGACCGGGCCCGCGGGCGGCTGAACCATGCCTGGCTCGCGGCGCTGGCCGAGGATATCGCCGACCTTCACGCGAAGGGCGCCGACGTTCTGGTCGTCTCCTCGGGCGCCATCGCCATGGGACGGACGGTCCTGGGGCTTCCCTCCGGTCCGCTGCGGCTGGAGGAAAGTCAGGCCGCCGCCGCCGTGGGCCAGATCACGCTCGCGCGCACCTGGTCCGAGGTGCTGGCCCATCACGGCATCACGGCGGGCCAGATCCTGGTGACGCTCGCCGACACGGAGCAGCGCCGCCGCTACCTCAACGCCCGCGCGACGACCCTGAAGCTGCTCGAGATGCGGGCCGTTCCCGTGATCAACGAGAACGACACGGTCGCGACCTCCGAGATCCGCTACGGCGACAACGATCGGCTGGCCGCGCGCGTCGCCACCATGATCGGCGCCGACCTTCTCGTCCTCTTCTCCGATATCGACGGGCTCTATACGGCGCCCCCCGCCTCCGACCCGAATGCCGAGCACATTCCGGTGGTCGATCGCATCACGCCCGCCATCGAGGCCATGGCCGGCGGGGCCGCGTCCGAGCTGTCGCGGGGCGGCATGCGCACCAAGGTCGAGGCCGGCAAGATCGCAACGGCCGGCGGCACCCACATGATCATCGCCGACGGGCGCACGAAGAACCCGCTGAAGCGCGTCGCCGAGGGCGGGCGCTGCACCTGGTTCCTCACCCCGTCCAATCCCGCCACCGCGCGCAAGACCTGGATCGCCGGAGCGCTTGAACCGCGCGGCACGCTCTACGTGGACGAGGGAGCGGAGCGTGCGCTCCATGGCGGCGCGAGCCTGCTGCCGGTGGGCGTGCGCCGGATCGAGGGCGCCTTCCGTCGCGGCGATGCGGTGATCATCCGCAGCGAAAGCCGTGTGCTCGGCCGGGGCCTCGTGGCCTACGATGCGGAGGATGCGGCGCGCATCATCGGCCGCCCGAGCCGCGAGATCGAGAGGCTCCTGGGCTATCCGGGCCGGACCGAGATGGTTCACCGGGACGATATGGCTTTGAGTGACTGATCCTCGTTCATGAGGCGCAGCAGCGTCTGGGCGTCGCCGGGCGCGGCGCTTTTGATGTCGTTGTCGAAATAGGCATAGACGCTGCGCCCGCCCTTTCGCCACTCGCCGATGCGCTGCGCCCAATCCTGCAAGGTTCCGGCAGAGTAGCTGCCCGCATAGCGTCCGTTGGTGCCGTGTGCCCGCAGGTAGACGAAATCCGCCGTGGCCTCCCAGGGCGCCGGCGCATCCGCATGGTCGGATATGCAGAGCGCCGCGTTATGGTCCCGCAGGATGCGCAAGGCGGGCTCCTCATACCAGCTCGGATGACGGAACTCGAAGGCGCAGCGCCGGCCATCCGGCACCAGAGAGAGACAGCGCGCGACACGCTCCCGCGTTTCGTCATCCGCCTTGAAGGTGGGTGGCAGCTGGAACAGGACCGGGCCGAACTTGTCGCCGAGAGCGTTCATCCGGCCGAAGACGAGATCGATGCTCTCCTCGATCCCGTTCAGCCGCTTCATATGGGTGATGAAGCGCGAAGCCTTCCAGGCGAACAGGAATCCCTTCGGCGAGGAATCGTGCCAGGTTTTCACGGCGTGCTCGGTCGGAAGCCGGTAGAAGGAATTGTTGATCTCCGCCGTATCGAAGCGCTGGATGTAGTAGGACAGGAAGTCCTTGATCTTTAAGCGCTGAGGGTAGAATGGTCCGTGCCAGGACCTATAGTGCCAGCCCGAGGTTCCGATCCTGATCTCGGTCCTCATCGTGGCAGGAGAGACCGAACGGCTTGGCACCGAGGCTGCCGCGCGTGCTATGGGTTCGGGACGATCTATTTCCCCTGAAGCGGTCAGGGGCTGGGACTTGGACATGGACGATACTCGAGCCTTGAGCGCAGAATCGCTCACGCAACACCTCAACGCATCAGGTGCGGCTTCGGTTGGAAATCCGGACGTCCCGTCTCTCATGGCCGATCTGGGCCGCCGCGCCCGCGCGGCCTCCCGGCGGGTGGCGCTCGCAAGCGCCGAGAACAAGAACGCGGCCCTGCGGGCCATGGCAGCCAGCATCCGGTCCCGCGCGGATGCGATCCTCGCCGCCAATGCCGAGGATCTGGCCGACGCGAAGGCCAAGGGTCAGACCTCGGCCTTCATCGACCGCCTCGTCCTCGACCCGGAGCGCCTCGAAGCGATTGCCCAAGCCGTCGAGAGCATCGCGGATCTGCCCGATCCGGTCGGGCGGGTGCTCGCCCGGTTCGAGCGCCCCAACGGCCTGAAGATCGACCGCGTGGCGACACCTCTCGGCGTGATCGGGGTGATCTTCGAGAGCCGCCCGAACGTGACGGCCGATGCGGGGGCGCTGTGCCTCAAGGCGGGCAATGCCGCGATCCTGCGGGCGGGCTCGGAGAGCTTCCGCACGTCTTCCGCCATTGCCGAGGCGATGGGCGAAGGGCTGGAACGGGCGGGCCTGCCCGCCGATGCGATCCGTCTCGTGCCGACCCGGGACCGGGCCGCCGTGGGCGCCATGCTTTCGGGCCTCGACGGCAATCTCGACGTGATCGTGCCCCGTGGCGGAAAAAGCCTCGTGGCACGGGTCCAGGAAGAGGCGCGGGTGCCGGTCTTCGCCCATCTCGAGGGGCTCAACCATGTCTATGTGCATGGCGCCGCCGACCTGGAGATGGCGAAGTCGATCGTGCTGAACGCCAAGATGCGCCGCACCGGCGTCTGCGGCTCCGCCGAGACCCTGCTGGTGGACCGCGCCTGCGCCGACACGCATCTCGAGCCCCTCCTGTCTATGCTGCTCGACGCGGGCTGCGCCGTGCGCGGGGACGAGGCCGTCCAGGCGGCGGATTCGCGCGTCACGCCGGCCGAGGAAGGGGATTGGCGCACTGAATATCTCGACGCCATCATCTCGGCCCGGATCGTCGACGGCCTCGATGCCGCGCTCGCGCATATCGAAACCTACGGCTCCCATCACACGGATTCCATCGTCACGAACGATCAGGCCACCGCCGAGCGTTTCCTGGCGGAGGTCGATTCGGCCATCGTGCTCCACAACGCCTCGACCCAGTTCGCCGATGGCGGCGAGTTCGGCTTCGGCGCCGAGATCGGCATCGCCACGGGACGCATGCATGCCCGCGGCCCCGTCGGCGTGGAGCAGCTGACCTCCTTCAAATACCGCATTCGCGGCACGGGCCAGACGCGTCCGTGAAGCTTAGCCCGTCCCGTTTCCGCATCAGGCCCTCCGGCCTGCCCCGTCTGCCGAGGATAGCCCCCGGCATGCGGATCGGATTGTACGGAGGGTCGTTCAACCCGGCCCATGCCGGGCACCGCCATGTGAGTCTCATGGCCATGAAGCGGCTCGGACTCGATCGGGTCTGGTGGATCGTCACCCCGGGAAATCCCTTGAAGGATACCGGCGAACTGGCAACGACCGGGATGCGCGTCGAAGAGGCCAGACAGGTTTCCGACAACCCTCGCATCGACGTGACTGCCTTCGAGGAGGAGATCGGGGCCCGGTACACGGTGGACACGCTGGCCTATCTCAAACGTCGCTATCCGGGCGTTCGCTTCGTTTGGATCATGGGAGCGGACAATCTGGCGAGCTTCCATCGCTGGCGCGGGTGGCGGCGCATAGCCCGGATGATGCCCATGGCCGTGATCGACCGCCCCGGCTGGACCCTGAAGGCGACCCGCTCCCGCAGCGCCACGGCCCTGTCCGCCAGCCGGATCAGCGAGGCCGAAGCCCCTGCCCTGCCGGAGCTTGCCCCGCCGGCCTGGGTGTTCCTGCATGGGCCGCGATCGCACCTGTCGTCCACCCAGCTGCGCCAATTGAGACGAACTTCTCCCACCGGGAGACGTTGAAAAACAGGGCCTTCCCGCATTATCTTAGGGGTTGGCACCATCGAGTGCTGTTGAGAAAGGGTCTGAACCTGAACCGCCTAACTTCCGTCGAAGCGGACAAGAACCCGCTTCCGCCTCTCTCCGGAGCGACCGCTCCGCACGATGAGGACATCCGGGCCGCCGCCCTGGCTTCCCTTGAGGACATGAAGGCCGAGAACACGGTCGAGATCGACCTGGCCGGAAAAACCTCGCTTGCCGACACCATGATCGTGACATCGGGCCGTTCCGATCGCCATGTGGGCGCGATCGCCGAACGCGTGATCAAGGACCTCAAGGACAAGGGGTTCGGGAACGCGCGCGTCGAAGGCCTGCCTGCCTGCGACTGGGTGCTGATCGATGCCGGCGACGTGCTGATCCACGTTTTCCGCCCTGAGGTTCGTGGTTTCTACAACCTCGAGAAGATGTGGGGCGCCGACCGCCCGCAGGATCGCGTCAGCTAACCTAAGGCGAGAATCGTGCGACTGAGCTTGCTGGCCGTGGGCCGTCTCAAGAGCGGCCCCGAGCGGGAGCTCGTCGAACGCTACAAGCAGCGGGTCGAAGGCATGGGCCGTGCCTTGGGGCTTGCGGGGTTCGACATGCTCGAACTGCCCGAAAGCCGGGCACGCCGCGAGGACGACCGACGCGTGGAAGAGGCTGCGGCCCTTCTGGACAAGGCCGGTTCCTCCGTACTGGTCGTCTTCGACGAGCGCGGAAAGAGCTCTTCCAGCGAAGCTTTTTCCGAGAAGATCAGGCAATGGCGCGACGAGGGCCGCCCCGGGGTGGCCTGCGTGATCGGCGGGCCCGACGGGCTCGATCCCGTGTTGCGCCAGCGCGCCGACCTCGTCGTTTCCTTCGGGGCGCTCACGATGCCGCACCAGATCGTGCGGGCGCTCGTGGCCGAACAGCTCTATAGGGCCCTGACAATCATAGCCGGACACCCTTATCATCGCGCCGGCCACGATGATTCCTGACGGATGAACCGCATCAAGTCCTCGTTTTTCTGCAGAGCTTTCAGCTTTGCCGCATGCCTGGTTGCTGCCAGCCTGAGCCCCGCCGGGGCCCAGCAGCCTCCTGCTGCGCCTGCAACGCAGGGCACGCCTGGCGGAACCGCCGAGGAAAAGGCGAGGCGCGAGCAGGACCTGAAGGTCCTGGAGGAGGCCATCACGGCCAATGCGGAGGCCCGCAAGCGCCTCGACACCGAAATCAATGCCATCAAGGCCGACCGGGCCAAGCTCAACGGCGCCCTCATCGAAACGGCCGAGCGGGTGCGCGGCACCGAGGACCGGATCCGCGAGCTTGAGCAGAGGCTCCAGACCCTCGGCTCCAGCGAAGCGGCCATTCGCCGCTCCCTTCAGAGCCGGCGCGGCGTCATCATCGAGGTCTTCGCCGCTCTCCAGCGCATGGGCCGGCGCCCTCCCCCGGCGGTTCTGGTCCGGCCTGAGGACATGCTGGAGGCGGTCCGCGCCTCGATCATGCTCGGCGCGGTCCTGCCGGAGCTGCGTCAGGAGGCTGAGGTTCTGGCCGGCGATCTCGCCGAGCTCGTGCGCCTGAAGGAGGCCATCACCAAGGATCGGACGACCCTCAATGGGGAGCTGACGGCCCTCAACCGGGAGCAGGAGCGCCTCGCCGCTCTCATGGAGGCCCGGCAGAGCCGAATCGCGGAGGTCGAGCGCAGTGCCGGCACCGAGCGGCAGAAGGCTGAGGAACTCGCCCAGCGGGCCGGGACCCTCAAGGAGCTGATCGACCGCATGGAGACGGAAATCGCCGGCGCCCAGCGGGCCGCCGAGGAGGCCCGCAAGGCGGCCGAGGCGCAGGGGCGGGAAACCCGGGAAAAATTCGCCCAGCTGGCTTTCCGGGATCCGGCCCGGCTGGCCCCGAAGATTCCCTTCTCTGAAGCCCGGGGCCTGCTGCCCCGCCCCGTCAGCGGCGACACGGCGCTGGATTTCGGAGCTCCCGACGGCTACGGCGGAACGACGCGTGGCATTTCGATCACGACACGGCCCAAGGCAAGTGTGGTATCACCGGCAGACGGATGGGTATCCTTCGCCGGACCGTTCCGATCCTATGGCCGACTCTTGATCATCAATGCCGGTGGGGGATACTATGTTCTTTTGGCTGGCATGGACCATATCAACGTCGATGTTGGACAGTTCGTGCTTGCAGGCGAACCCGTTGCGACTATGGGAGAAGCTCCTCTCATGAGTTTGATCGGCGCCGCCATAGAAAAGAACAATCCCGTCCTCTATGTTGAGTTCAGGAAAGACGGCGGTTCAATTGACCCAGGTCCCTGGTGGGCAAAATCGCAAAGCGAAAAGGTTCGCGGATAATGCGCAAACTATCCCTTTTGATTCTTGGTGCGGCGATCGGCGCAGGCGGCGCGACCATGGTGTCGCAGACGAGCCTCCTGTCCGGCATGAGCGCTGTCGCCGCCTCGGCTGATACGTACCGCCAGCTGAGCCTTTTCGGTGACGTGTTCGAGAAGGTCCGTACCGACTACGTCGAGAAGCCGGATGAGTCGAAGCTCGTCGAGTCCGCCATCAACGGCATGCTGACCTCCCTCGATCCGCATTCGAGCTACATGGACGCCAAGAGCTTCCGCGACATGCAGGTGCAGACCCGTGGCGAGTTCGGCGGTCTCGGCATCGAGGTCACCATGGAAGACGGCCTCGTCAAGGTCGTGACGCCGATCGACGAGACGCCCGCCTCGCGGGCCGGCATTCTGGCCAATGACGTCATCACCCACATCAACGACGAGCCCGTTCAGGGCCTCAACTTGAACCAGGCCGTCGACAAGATGCGCGGCCCGGTCAACTCGTCGGTCACCCTCAAGATCCAGCGCAAGGAATCCAAGGATCCGGTGGTGGTGAAGCTGACCCGCGAGACCATCAAGGTCCGTCCGGTGCGCGCCCGTGCCGAGGGCGACATTGGTGTTCTGCGCGTGACCCAGTTCAACGAGCAGACCTACGAGGGTCTGCGCTCGGGAATCGAGAAGCTCACGAGCGATATCGGTGCCGACAAGGTGGCGGGCTTCGTCGTCGACCTGCGCAACAACCCGGGCGGCCTGCTCGACCAGGCCATCATGGTCTCCGACGCCTTCCTGGAGCGCGGCGAGATCGTCTCGACCCGCAGCCGCAATGCCGAGGATACGCAGCGCTTCAGCGCCAAGGCTGGCGACCTGACAAAGGGTAAGCCGCTGGTCGTTCTCGTGAACGGCGGTTCGGCCTCGGCCTCGGAGATCGTCGCCGGCGCCCTGCAGGATCACAAGCGCGCCACCGTTCTCGGAACGCGCTCCTTCGGCAAGGGCTCCGTGCAGACCATCATTCCGCTCGGCGGCAATGGGGCCGTGCGCCTGACCACGGCGCGCTACTACACCCCGTCCGGCCGTTCGATCCAGGCCAAGGGCATCGATCCGGATATCGAGGTGCTGCAGGACGTGCCCGACGAGCTGAAGGGCAAGGACGAGACCAAGGGTGAAGCCGGTCTGCGCGGCCACCTGCAGAATGGCGGCGAGAAGGAAGAGCGCGGCGGATCCTCCGCTTACGTTCCGCCGGATCCAGCCAAGGACAAGCAGCTTCTCGCTGCCTACGACCTGCTGCATGGCGTGCGTAAGGGTGCGGCCAACACGACTACGACCCCGAACTGATCGATACTCGTTCTTTCGTTCGAGAAACAATGATGCAAGAGGGCCTGACGGAGCGATCCATCAGGCCCTTTTCACATGCGAGCGCCGGCAACAGCCTCGAAAGGCTTGTGAAAGGCGCCGCGAAACGGCACTCTTCCGACGTACCCTGCGGAACCGACGGGCCGCGTCAGTGGAAAATGGATCCGCCTTTTCACCTCCGACGTTGAGCCGCATAAGGGTTGAGCATCGATCCGCTCCAAAAGTGGATTCCCCTTTCGGGTCCGAGGCTCTAGCCTGCTTTGGAACCATGGGTCGGCACCGGGGCTCTTCAGGAACCGGCCGCCGGGTGTTTCCGCCATCGAAGGAGTAAGTGTCGTATGAGGAGCGCAAGAGGATCACAGGCCAGAAAGGATCTGCCCTACCGCTCCTGTGTCGGCGTGATGCTGATCAACAAGGATGGCCTCGTTTTCATTGGCCGACGCCGTTCGGAAGCCGATGCGGCCGCCGACGGATATTCCTGGCAGATGCCCCAGGGCGGCATCGACCCCGGTGAAGAACCTTACGAAGCCGCCTTGCGGGAGCTTTATGAGGAAACCAGCGTCAGCTCGGTGAGCCTCCTGGCGGAAGCGCCGGATTGGTATGCCTATGATCTCCCATCCATGGTTGCGGGCCGCGCCTGGCGCGGGCGCTATCGTGGACAGAACCAGAAATGGTTTGCGTTCCGCTTCGAAGGTGACGAGAGCGAGATCAACATCCATCAACCTGGCGGCGGCGGCCACAGGCCGGAATTCGACGAATGGCGCTGGGAGACCATGGACCGCCTCCCTGAACTGATCATCCCCTTCAAGCGGCCCGTTTACGAGAAGGTCGTGGAGGCATTCGCGCCGCTTTCCTCCCACGGCCTTCAGGCCTCCGACCACCCCTGATACGCTTAAGTCAAACACGGATCGCGTCAGCTTAAGCTTCGACGATCCGTGTTTTATCTAAGCCGTCGGACAGTAAACTTTGCTGCGGATCCTGTTCATGAAGATGAATGGGAGATGTACACGTTCAAGCCTTTCGCAAAAGAACGGAACACAGCCGAAAACATCTCGTTGACACGCATCATGGAGGGCTCGCTGTGTCCTCTGTTCATGGGAGATCTTCGATGCGTAAAACGATGATGGCGACAGTTGCGGTGGCGGCTCTTTCCTTGAGCGTGGCAGCCATGGCTCAGACCAGCGGCGGTTCGAGCGGCGGCGCCTCCGGTGGCGCGGCGGGCGGCGCTTCAGGCGGTTCGACGGTCATGACGCCTGGCGGCTCGTCCGGCGGCGGCGCAGGCGGTGCGGGTAGTGCCGCATCCGGCAACTCGAGCGGGACGACATCGGGCTCCGCATCCAGCGGCGCGACCGCTCCTTCCGAGAAG
Source organism: Microvirga lotononidis (assembly GCF_034627025.1). Lineage (NCBI taxonomy): Bacteria > Pseudomonadati > Pseudomonadota > Alphaproteobacteria > Hyphomicrobiales > Methylobacteriaceae > Microvirga > Microvirga lotononidis. The sequence goes on from NZ_CP141048.1 coordinate 1,248,702, forward strand.
TCCGGCAGCTCGGCGGACAGCAACTCCTCCGGCACCTCCGGTGGAGCGCGCAGCACGACCTCCGGCAACGCTACGGGTGGAACGAGCGGCACCACGAGCACGACCGGCAATGCGGCCGGCCAGACGGGCGGAGCCGCCCACAATACGACCGGCAGCACGGCCTCGTCCGGTTCCACGCATGTCAACGTGACGTCCGAGCAGCGTACGCAGATCTCGGAATCGTTCCGCAGCGTGCATGTTCAGCCGCTCACGAACGTGAACTTCAGCGTCAGCGTCGGCTCGACCATTCCGACCTCCGTGACGACCCTTTACGACTGCCCGAACAATGTCGAGCGCATCCTGACCGGCCTGCCCGAGTGCAAGTACGTGGTCGTGAAGGATCAGATCGTGATCGTCGAGCCGCGCACCCGGCGGATCGTGACGGTGATCGAGCATCGAGGCTGATCCGGTCCCGCTGTCGTAGAGTTGTCCTGAGAAAGCGAAGCCCGCGGTCGCATGGCCGCGGGCTTCGTCTGTCTCGAGCGACCGGATGTGAAGCCGTTGTCGCGAGGCTGCGAACAGCCGGCGCGACCAGCTCCTAGAGCCTCGGACGTGCCATCGAATTCAGGTCCTATGCTCTCACTTTCTGATTTGACGCATCTTTCCACGCAAAACCGGTCCGCGCTTTTGCGTTCGATGCTTTAGGCTGCGTAGGGAACGACGAGGGTCTGTACGCCGCGAATCTTCGGCTTGCGGTGTTCTGCCAGCAGCTCCAGCGCCGCGCGGGCATAACGACGGAACTCGTCCTTGATGATGTCGGGCTCGCAATCCCATGTCTGCGCATCATCTTCGGCATCATAGAGAGCACGCGCAACGAATTCGATTTCGGCTTCCATCACAAGCCCCTCCTCGCGGCTTTGAAGACAATCAACGATGTCTGCCGAAAATCCCCCATGGCGCCGGTTCGCGCCGCCCCGATGTCAAGAATCCGCATCTCTCTTCGGCTTCGGCCATTTGTTCGAAAGGAAATGTCCTCGGCAAGCCTGAAGAGGGGGTAACCCGAAAGCATGGCCATGGGATATCCGGAACGCGGACAAGCCCCGGCTGTTGGCTTCATGACGCCTCTTAAGGGCGTCGAGACCGAGGGCTGGCTGCGATTGGCCTGTCCTTCGTGAAGCTCGGAGGTTCCCCATGGCCAGAAAACCTGAGGACGTGAAACCGCCGGACGGAAGGCCTCTCCAATCCCCCGCTGCCGAGAATGCGCGAACCGGACAGGATGCCCCGCCCCACGACAAGGTGCATCCGAAGGTCCATAAGAACCAGGACGAGGAACCCGTTCAGGACGCAACCGGTCAACCCGTCGTGGAGGACGAGCCATAGCCTCGACGGTTCGCGACAGGGCACAAGACCATCCGGACAGATCGTCAGGAACCTGAAGACCGAGCCGCCCGAGACCCGGGCGCGAGACGTCATGCTGAACGGGAATGGTGCCCCTGGCCGGTGTCTTGGCTGTGCTCGGGCGCTCTAAGTCACTGTCAATACAAAGAATTTTTTGTGCTTTCAAGCGTATGTATCACCTTGTGTATCACCTTGACTGGGGTACGAAGTCAGCTGGAGCATTGCCACAGCAGTTGAGAATGGGTGCTCCTAAATGGCACGGGCTTCCTTGTGAACAGAGCCATTGGCCTTATCGCTCCAGGCTTGCTCCTTGTCAGAAGCGTTCTTGAGGCATGCTAGGGGTAATAGGTTTCTGTTCCGCGTGCTTAGTGCGGCCGCCCTTGCCCCCACTAGAAATACGTCGGCTAATTGAGTAACTACCGCGGAGTGTTCTAATCCAAGCAGAAGTCTAAGCCATCGGAGCCAGATGGTTTGCTGCTTCTCCTTTCCAAGAGACCGCCTCGTGCGCCAGTTCATGTCTGAAAATGTGTCATTTAAGGCATGGCTAACTCACACCCCAGCATGGAAGTTTCTGGCACGGCATTCATGGATTGCTCCAGCTTTTGGAGCTGCCCTAGTCACACTCGGATTGATTGTTGCGAGTGTTACAGCAGTCCCTGTGTTCGAGGCTGCGTGTAGACCAGAAAAATCGTGTCTCTATGGTTTGATCCCGTTCGTTTTCAAAACGAATGAAGGATGGCTGATTCTAATTGGACTCATAATAACAGCTGCCGGTTCTATTGCTGGCTTCGTTGACAAGGAGACTATCAATAAGCTCCAAGATAGCATTTCTTCGCAAGAAGAGCAGATATCTTTGCTCCGAGATATATCGGGGCTGGCCGAATCTAAATTGCAAACTTTCAGAATTGATACATACTATGTGTTAAGTCTGATACTAAGACATGTTGCTGATGATTTTGGATTCGGCGTTAGTGAGAGAGTGTCGCTCTATAGGGTAAGTGCGGGTAAGTTCTTCTTGCTCGCTCGCTTCTCTGAACATGCTGAATACAACCGGGCACATCGCAAATACTACCCTTGGGGCCAAGGAGTGCTCCAAAAGGCCTGGGAGGCTGGCTGGAAAGAGGCGAGGATCGATGCAAACCCCAACAACCTTCGGCGCTACTGTGGAGAAATCCACAGGAAATTTGAGATCCCGCCTGAGGTGGTCAGGGCGCTCACAATGAAGAGCAGGGTGTATAAGTCTTTAGCGTTGAACGATCCTCGGACAGGAGAGCGGATAGCAATACTTTGCGTTGAAAGTACTGAACGAAACGGACTTGGAAACGTTAGTAGGCTGGATTTGGAGGCTCGGTCTCGGCCTCTGGTAGTACTTTTGGAGGCACTTGAACCACACATCGTTTCGCTCGATGATGCATTGGCGGAGGGACTCTGATATGGCGCGGACTGGTGCGGTTCTGCGGCGACTTGGAGTAGGACCAGTGAGAGGAAAAGAGGACGCGCTGCGTGGTATGCTCCTTCTCTACCTCGCCGACTGGAAAGGCGCTCTTGATCTTGATCGCCCACTTAGCGATGCGGACTGGCAAATAGCTTCCTGGGGGCCGTTTTCCTCAAAGGCTCTCTCTTGCCTTAGACGCAGCGATGCTTTCATTTCCAGCTTGGGTTCTCCGTCCGATATGTTGTCTGCAGACGAGGAGCGAATTGTTGCGAATCTTCGTGAGCGACTGGGTGGAAAGCCTACATCTGAACTGATGAGACTAGTTCAGTCCACGTTCCCCGTCTTAGTGGATGGAGCGCAAGCTGGGAGACCAACTGGATTGGACCTGCGCGAGCTTGCACATCGGTATAAGAAGGACTTCTCGCGGGAGCGTGAAAAGGTCGTTGCTTAGGGTTTGAGTTTATCTGAGCTGCAGTGGGCGGAACATTCGCAGGTATGGTCTTAAGATCAGGTGATCCGCTCTACTAAGGCTGACTCAACAACAACGACGAGCCTTTACCGGATTTTTTTAAGTCGGGATGTGGATCTAAGTTTTCTGCCCGCGAAAGAGCGGGACTCCTAAACCTCACGACTACGGTTCTGTATTGAGCATGAGAAGAGGAGCACCGTGTGCCCTTGAGCTGCCGAGACTGAACCTTGGGAGCAGTGGCAAGAGGCAGGTTCAAAGCAGACATTCAAGAATTGGCTTATGGGTGATCTCACGCTTAGCCTGAAAGCGCATCGAGTTACTCTCTGTGGTGCAGGAATAGCCCTGTCCGTCAGAATGATACTGTTCAATCAGTAATGCGATTATTTTGGGTTAGATCTGGTACGTCAGTACGCGACCAATCGCTCCACTTTGTCGAGAATTTGGAGACGATACTGCTCCCGATCATGGCCGTAGTGGAGACGTCTATGGCAATTTGGGCAGACTGCGACTGAATTCTCCGCCTTGTCTGGGCCACCCTCTGCAAGCGGCCGTACATGATGCACCTCAAGGAACGGATCGCCATAGATGTCGAGGAATGGAGCTGGACTGTCGCATGCTTCACAGCGTCCATTGCTAATCTCAAGCACCCACGCTCTGACTTCTGGATCTCTCTTATACTGCATCGACACTGTCGCAACGGCATCGGGTATTTCCCTCCCTTGTGGAGGTTGCACAGGCGGCTTCTTGCCAATGCGGGCCCGAGCGGCCCTCGTACGTTGCTCAAGTTCCGCACCAATTACAACGGGCTCATCGTTCGGTGTGCCGATCCAGGTCCTTTTCTCGAGCATCATACTGATGCGAGTTTTCACACCTTCGCCGACATTTGCGGCTGGCCTATAGCCGGAAAGCCATCTGAGTTGCCGGTCATTTAGTACAGCAGAGATGTTCTGCATGCGAAATTCAACGGAGCTGGCTGTGCGACCCGCCAGCGGTCCGTCTCGAAGTTCGCGGTTCATAGCTTTCTTGTTAAAGGCCTCCCCACGAATCTCGCGTTCAAGCATTTCAAGATATGCGTTCACAGCCGCTTCGAGTTCCTGGTCCGTCCATCCCCTACCATAGTCCATTTTGCGGCTGTTCTCCGCCTGATATAACTCAGCTCTAGTAACGTAAGATCGGGCGCAAGTCTGCTAATCTCGAGCCTCGACGACCATTAGCAGAGTTTGCACAACGGCAGTCCAGCATTCCCATGTGCATTGAACTTCCTGCGTAAACCAACATTGCGCGGGAAGTGGCGCCAACCGAGCGTGCAGCAGGCAGGCCACGATCATGGAAGAGAATGATTGAGCCTGTCTGCGATCGTTTGAGGCGCTCACCCACAGAATTCTCTGGTAGGAAGCAGGCTAATCGCGGTTCAGAATTCGGCGGAGCCGCTCCAAACCCTCTTCAGGAACCTGTTTGATTAGGTTGATCAAGAGATCATCCCCACTTCTTAGGACCTGATCGATGATCACAGTCTTATTCGCTTCGCTAGCACGAACCTCATCTTCATCAAGGTCCATTCCTCGCACGATAGCTCCGAGTCGAAGAGCTTCATTGAGTGTAATATCGTACTCGGCGCGAAACGATGCACCGCAATTTTGGCAGCTGTCTGCGCTGATTGGGTTTAGTTGGCCGCAGTCTTCACAGGTCTTGAAGCGCTCGGATCGAGCTGGAAAGTCGTTACCGCATTCTGAACAGGACGTTGCAGTCTTGGGATTTTCAGCTCCACATACCCCGCATAGTTTAGTCTGCCTCGGCCTCGACTCATCGACACGATCAGCTGGCCTCATCTCCATTTCCACGCGCCTTGCATATTCCTCAAGGATGCGGTGGGTTGGCATTACAACGTAAGCTCGAGAATAGTCGTCATCGCCCAGGCTGCGAACCACTCGCCCCATGGCCTGCCGGAACGCGAGTTCTGTCTGTGCGTAAGGGAGATACACGAGAACACGAAGCCGTTTGATATCCACGCCTTCAGAGATCATGCTGACGGAAACCAACCACCGCTTATTTGTGTTCTTGAAGCTGGCGATGCGAGCTTCAGCATTTGGAAGTTGGCTATGGACTAGAACGGGCTTCTCACCATCAAGAATCTCGAGGAGGTCTGCCATGTACTGCGCGACGGGGATGCTAGGTGCAATGATAAGGCCCCCGGCATTTGGGACTGTATCACGCAAATCATTCAGCTTGGAAATTCCCCATTCGAGCATCGAAGCTTGATAGGAATTCGTATCCGGCGTGACACCATCGGGTAGATACTTCGGCGTGCATGCAAGTTTGAAGAAGTCAAGAGCCTGCTGTAGACCCTTGATTCCTTTGAGGCTCTGCGGGATTGAGGGGCTATCCGTTCCAGAAACAGCAATCGCCTCTTCTCCGTTGTTCACAACAACCGAGAAACGTCCTTCGTGCCGGTGGAAGGTGATCGGCCTACAATAGCCTAACGAAACGGCCTCACCATAAGTAAGCGTATAAGAGCCTGCCTCTGGATGATCGATACGTCCATGGCTATCAAACGCCAGCCATACAGACTCTTGGCCATCTGATCGGATCGGTGTTCCAGTTAGAATAAGGGCATATTTCGCTTCCGCAAATGCGCTGTCCGCATCTGTTCCCCAGCTGGCCTGAACTGCTGCGTGATGATGTTCATCGCAGATAATCAGTGTGTTGGAACGCATACATACCTGTTGGAACGCGTCTTGCAGGCCCTGTATCGCAGCCCAGGTAGCGCAGAGGTCTGTACCGTAGTCATCCACCTCCCCATCCGCGCCTGTAACCCTAGTGACCGGTCTGCCTGTTACGAACTTGAACTCCTCAGCCCATTGGCGGACTACCTCAGCTCTCGGCGCAATTATTATTACGCGGTCGATCTCATTCATTTCGATGAGACGGCGTGCGATCATTGATGCGCATATAGTCTTGCCTGCGCCGGGAGCTGCGTTGATCAAGAAATGGCGATCCTGCCGAGTCTCGGTGAGCCAAGTGAGAGCCTTTCTCACTGCTGCGTCTTGCCAGGGCCTAAGCCGGATTGTCATATTTAGCTCCCTTGGATGTATTGCATTTCGGGCACAATGCTTGCCCGTTTTGTAAGATTGTTTCGCCGCCCTTTGAATGAGGACGTACGTGATCCGCGTGGAAGCGCTTCGGAAGCGGTGCCCCGCAGATGGAACACTGGTTTCCCGCCAGGATTCGGAGAATTGTCCGCTGCCTCTTTGAGAACAGACGCTTCATCGACTGATCCAGTACTCGGTCATTTGTATTTCGCGGATAGGTAGCTGCTCAGGCGGCTTGCACACGGCGTATTCATTGATCCGCCGCAAGATCTTCGCCATGGGAACTCGGTCCGACTTTATGAGAAAGCCATCTTTCTTGATGCGGTCGAATTCTGCATTCGGGTTTTGTACGCCGAAAAGTAACATGGCTTCTAGCAAGGAGACGCGCTCACCATTTAGCATGTGCTCGCGTAGCGCCATAGAAGGCTGATAGCTTGCGTTCGGCATTTCAGAAGTCCCACATCCTTTCGTCTACCCCTTGTAAGATAAGTTTTAACTCAAGCCATGCTTCAGGTCTGATACCATCCTCGTAATCCCCCGTGGCGCACAACCTATTCTCGACGCATGTGACCCGCCACGGCATTCCTTGAAAAGCGACCAAGAGTTCCTGGGAGAAATAGTTAGGGACTTGCCGCCGCTCCTTCTCAAGAATGTTAATGTATTCTTGTTTGGAAACCTCAACGAGTTGTTGAGCCGCTTGCATAAGCTCAGCGACGGAAAACTCCTCACCAAGATGTCGATGCAACTCCTCGAAAACCGAAACTACAAGCCGAATGCCCCTCAATCGAGGTGGCTTCGGTGTGACCTTAGATGGAGTTTCACTGAGGCTCACAGCACTCGACCAGAGGGAAGGAATTTGATCCGGTTCTGGAATATCGTATGCAGCAATCCGCTAGGCAAGTGAAACTAACGATTGAGAACTGATACCGATTTACCGCTTGCTGCCGCTCGTAAGAGCTAACTAGTTTGATTCATTCTTCAGGCCTTGGAGTAGAGTGCACCTTCCTAGTTGGACAGTTCAAAGTACAGCCAAGGGAATGTGTTGCCCTTATGGGATTAGAGCCTGTTTTCGACAGGGGAATTTGTGCAGATTTCGCGTGCGAGCGAGGTGTTCCTAGCTCTTTGGTAGTGGGGTGCCATCATTCCATAGAGGCTGAGATGTGATGTTCCCATGGAAGGCTGCACAGCACTCACCTGAGGTTAACGGAAGCGCCTTCACCTTTGCTGTCTTTTTGAGGAGGGCTTGGTCTACTACTCCTAGAATCATAGACATCGTAGGGCTCTAACTTCTTGACTACGGTTCTCTGGGAAAGCTGAAGGCTCCTGTCCCGAGCTGTTCTATCGTTTGCTCGTGCTATAGGGCATTTCGATTATTCTCATGAGCAGGCCACGATGGATATTCCACAGGAGCCTCCCACGAAGGTTGAAGTGGTTTTCGCCTATAGGCACCACCGTAAACAACAGCGCGGGCCGATCTTCGTTAGCTTGCTAAAGCAACTTTACAGAACGCTGCCGAACAAGTACACCTTTACAAGTTAACAAGGTGGGCTTCATGGCTGTCTACGGTTACACGCGCGTCAGCACACAGACACAAGCGGATGAGGGCGAAAGCCTTGGCGCACAACAGCGACGCGTCGAGGGCTATGCTCAAATGATTGACCTCACCGTCAATCGGCATTTCGTGGAGAGAGGCGTCAGTGGTTCAGTGCCCCTCGCTTCCCGTCCTGAGGGGGCTGAGTTGCTAGCGCTGGTGAAGCCCGGCGACACGATCATTACGCCCAAGCTCGACCGCATGTTTAGATCATCCCTGGACGCTCTGGAGGTTTTGGGCAAGCTCAAGGCTCGCGGTGTATCCTTACACATGATCGATCTCGGAGGCGATGTAACGGGCAACGGCATCTCCAAGCTGGTCTTCACGATACTGTCCGCTGTGGCTGAGGCTGAGCGTGATCGCATTCGTGAGCGCATCACTGACGTTAAGAAGGACCAAAAACAACGGGGGCGCTATCTAGGAGGAAAGGTGCCGTTTGGCTACAAGGTCGGATCTGACGGGGAGCTTGTCGAAGTCGCTGAGCAGCAGCAGGCAATCCGTGAGATGGTCGAGCTTAAAGCCCAGGGAAGGCCACTCCGCGCAATTTCAGAAGTTATGAAAGCTAAAGGTTACACAATCAGCCACGTTGCGGTGAAAGATATCATCCAGCGGGCTGCTCCTGACCCAATCTAATCGTCGCTCTAAAGCCTCTCATGTTGGTTGGCCTCGTCGTCAGGAAGGTAGGCCTTGAGAGCTTTGTCGGGAGCGGCCGTCTCCTTCTGGCGCGCATGGTAAGCACGCTGTTCTCGACGCTTGTTGGTATAGCGTGATACCAAGCCAGGAGAGATTTCCAGCACACTTGCGATCTGCTCGTGCGGCATGTCTGGATAGTGGTCCTTCATCCAACATACCTCCTCTTGTGTCGTCAGGGGAGACAATCGCACTGCTTTGAAAGCGATCAGTGTCGCTCGGGCTTCCGCTGGTCGAGGATCGCTGCAGCGTTCTTGCTGCAAATCAGCAACGGCCTCTTGCCAAACCTGATCGATCAAGACTTGTCCAGACGGACTGATAACATCAAAGGGGTATCCTGATTTTGGTCTGTTGATCCGTTTCCCAAAACCTTGCTCAACCGCACGCCGCGTCAGCCGATACCAGCCGTGACGTCCTTCTGATTGCAGAAGGCCCATATGGTGCAAAATGACCCTGATCTGTTTCGGACCTACATTGTAGAGATGTGCTAGTTCAGTCACTGTCACCCAGTTCCCGAGGCTGACCTCCTTAAGGTCGCCTGTAGAGCGATCAAGAGTTTCTGCTGTGTAAATCACGCGATTGAGTCCGTGTCCGAAAAGGCCCGTTCGCTGGGAGCACAAGCTGACTGATGGCAAGAGCGGTCATTTCCGGACCTGTAAATGTCATGGGTAATGTATTCAGATCAAAAGACCTGTGGGGCCTCTGACGAGATCGCGCCTACGAAGAAGTCGATCCCTTAGATGAATTTCACTTGGGCCAGAGTTAGCTTTGAGGTTTTACCTTCCACATCCCACCTTCTCGCAAAAGGATACCGTCGCGATAACAGAATGTGCTGGCAGAGAGGGCAGCTAGATCTTGGGTGCTTCTAGGCGCAACACACGAGACCAAACGCCAGTATGCGACCCCAGGAGTGGCTTGTGTAGGGCATATGAGCGGTCTCGCAGCATGCCGAGTGCGTCCGGGTCGAGCAGAGACTATCCCACCGGGCTATTCTCGTAAGCGCACTCGGCATGAACAAGGTTAAACGGTGAAGAACGGCACAACCGTATCCTCTGGAGAGATCACTTGGACATAGTTATAAAGCACCAAGTTTTCATCGACTTCGAGCGGCGCGTGGCTCCATGCCAGAGCCCAATCCCTCGCTTGGTGAGAGCGGAGCATAAGGAGAGAACCCTTCCGCGGCAGAGCTGTGACCTCTGTGATCGCATCGATGTAAATATTCGCTCCTGCCATGAACGGACTACCATTCTCGGGCGTGGGAAGTCGCTCCAGCTCTTGCCGCAGCTTGTCCGTGACCTCCTCATCAGAGCACGCTGGAATGTGGTAGTCGAAATAGCCATGGCGCTCCTGCTCACCTTCGCCTTCTGTAAAGGAGCAGTGAACGATGAAATGGTACTCACTGGGCGCGCCTCTGACGGCTGAGGCAGCATCTGTTCCGCCATGATCCAGCTGAGCGACAACCTCTTCGCACTTTTCACTTGGGAGCGTAACACCCATAGAGTTCAGGAGGCTCTGGAGCTGCTCGGCCTTTTGAGCGCAATCGTGAAAACGTCCATTCATAATCTTTCCTTCGGCGGTTTGATGTAGATTCATGCTCTGCGGATGAAGAGCGCAAAAACACGACAACTTGCCTAAAGAAAAGATGTCAGGTTGCCACTTTGCAAGAACGATAATTTGCCGCTAAAATTCCGAATAATACATGACAATTACGTTAGAAACGTAAATACGATATTTTAGATTTATATCATAAGGCGTGAAGACATTCTTATGTCCGGTCAGGATCTTCTCTCGATGCCGCCGATCACGTTAATCTTCTGACCTCGCGATCTTGTCGCCCTTGCGGGAATTACAAGAGAAACATAGGGGCTGTAGGTTATCAGAGCTGTTGCGGCCTCCTTTGCTAATCGGAATGATGTGATCTACCGTGACCACCGTCTTCCTTCCTTTGGGAAGCGGGATGTCTGCCCAATGCCGCCTGCATCCGGGGCAATAGGCATGCTGCGCTAGGAGATCCAGCCACTCACGAACGCTGTATTCTCCTTCGGCTTGAATTAGGCGCGCACGGCGGCGTTGAGCAAACACATGCCTGTTACACTCCTTGCACGCTGAGAAGTAGGTGCCTTTGCTCCTGCGAGTGAACCCAGAGTTAGGTAGAACTCGTCGACAGAGATAGCAGGTGCGGTGCGTTTCCGTGTGTGGGAGCCGCTGCTTGCCGCCTGTCCTGTTCCTAAGGATCTCTGTCAGACAATGCCTGCACATGCCGTAGTGCCGGTCGTCCACCCGCTGAATGAAATCGGCCTTTGACCGCTTTTTCGGGCATCGATAGCATGTGCTTGTATTGCCCATCAGCCGTCCGCATCTCCATTCTCTGAGCCGACCTTGAACAGCCTGACCGAACGCCTGCTCCACCCTGATCGCCTTTACAGCGCGTCAGAAGTACTCGCTCGCCCAAGTCTCGTCCCTGGGAGTGCTGGTGTCTATGCCTGGTATTTCAGTCAGGTGCCGAGCTTTGTGGATGCTGCTGCCTGTCACAGGCATGGTGATCACACGCTCCTGTATGTGGGCATCTCGCCCAAGGCTCCACCGACCAATGGCAAACCTCCAAGCCGATCCACGCTTCGCAAGCGCCTCCAGACCCATTACGGCGGGAATGCAGAAGGATCGACCCTGCGCCTGACCCTTGGATGCCTGCTGAGCGAACAACTCGGGATCAAGCTGCGGAGGGTTGGAAGCGGCACGCGCTATACATTCACGAATCCCGGCGAGCAGGTCTTGGATCGGTGGATGCAAAACCATGCATTTGTCGCTTGGGTGGCCACCGACCGGCCGTGGGAGTTGGAGAGCAGGATTCTGTCATCGGGACTATGCCTGCCGCTCAACATAAACGGCAATTCCCAGCCAGAGACGGTGGCTGCGCTCAGTGCCTTACGATCCAAGGCAAAGCAGCAGGCTAAGAACATGGAAGTCGTTGCGGATAATGGCGGTCCACGAAAGGCTCTAAGATTGTAGGTGCATTCAGCAGACGCTGGCACAGCAGCCTTCAGCCTTGCTTGCGAACCATACTGTTAAGCCAGATTTCGCTCTGTCTACCCGGCCGCACATCCCCCGTGCGCCACAGTTCAATGATCTGAAGGCCTCCAGCCTCGGCGATTACCTCTCGAAATGTCTCCTCCGTCAGATCGGTAAATCGGCGATCATCACTCTCGCGTTCTCCTGAGCCATACTTGAAGGATGTATATAGGATGCCGTCATTCCGCAGGGCCTTATGGCAACGGGCGAGTACGCTGGGGAGAGACACCCGAGGGACATGAAGGAGGGACGCACTTGCCCAGATCCCATCGAACTCCTCAGTCCACCCCATGTCATCAAAGGCCATGTGAAGTACAGGAAGACCTGTATGTTGAGCCGCACGCCTGACCATCTCAGTTGCAGCGTCGAACGCAGTCACATGGAAGCCGAGGTCCGCGAAGGCCTTGGCATCACGGCCAGATCCACAACCAGCATCCAGTACATGGGCTGAAGGTGGCAACTCACGGACGAAGCGAGCCTGAAGCTGGCTTAGATCCGCCGCGACAGTATCAGCAAAGAACTGATCAGCATTGCGCTCATAATAGTTGATGGACATCTCAAAACACCGGCGTGGCACGAATAATGGGCTTCCAGGTCGCTATACGATTCGTAATAGCCGCATTGAAGCACTTCTGGAGAAAGTCTGCCCGAGCAGATGCCGATTTTCCAGTCTGCCGCACAATAGTTTCTCCGAGTGGATGCTTACTCCCGATCAGGAACTCATTGCGGGTATGGAGGCGCTCCACAAGCTCCAGCGCTGGGACCAAATCGGATTTGCCGCTGACACCTCTGTTGCAGTCACGGCAGGCCAGAACCAGATTCCAGATCCCGTTAACGTTCCCAGGCAGTCGCGGCCCGAGCACATGGGGAAACACATGATCTACATCTGCTAGATCATTTGCCCCTGCGGTAATTCCGATCTGAGCAAAACAATAAAAACAGTGGCCCTTCTGATAGCCGTTCAGAGCATCGCGGGAGGATGTGACGCTGACCCGCCTCGGTTGGTTGAGCCCTTGTTCCTCCTCTCCGAACAAAGCAATGAGGCGTTCACCCTGATCGTCTGTTTCGATTAGTGGAACGCTTACGCCAGCCTCCCATGCCGTCTCCACTAGCCGCCATCGGCCCTCAACCTCCCTCTCCAGATCAGGGGCAATGCCCTCGTTGGCTAGACGGAAGAACTCAGAGGTCAGGCGGATGCCCTTCTGGGGCCGCTGCTCCTTATGGAAGAAGCGGACGCTCTCGCGCCCTCCGCCGAGATTGTGAAAAGCATCCAGCACATCGCCGAAACCATGCTTTACCGTCGCATCGCGGAGCTGGTCGTCGGAGTATACGCGGTCAATCCAACGCTGGCATTCCTGCAGGAAGGTACTCTTTTGGAACGTACCTTGCTTTGGAGCCTGCTTCAGGTGATCACACAACGCTCTCGCATATGGAGTGGCAAGTTCGTCTAGTCGGACGACGTCATCCTGATTTTTCCCTAGAGACAGTAAGGCTTGTCCCAATGCGAACTTGTACGATGCTGTGTTTCTTCCAAAAAGGATAACCGCACGCCAGTTGTCCTCAAGAGACGGGGTGGATGTCAGGAATGTCGGCACGGCAGATTTATATATTCTCGTCTGTTTGGGCGGCGGGATACCAGCACGAGGAGCAGCCGCCAGCTCGTCGAAGAGATACCATCCATTCACATGATTCCTAGTGCAAGACTACTCTCTCAATATGCAATCTGAGTTGCTCCAAGCGATAGCCTTCGCCGTAGCCCATCCCAACCGTGCGGGAACCCCAACCACCGATAGCATCCTGAATGTCCTGAGGTGCATTTACATGGCGTAGGCGATCCCGCATGGAATGACGGAAGGAATGGCTCGTCTTGTCCGTCTTGGTCACGGTCTGGAGCCATTTGTTGATGGTGTTGGAGGCGTAGGTGGCTTTGATAGCGCTGTCTGATGCATACCTTGGGAATAGCCATCCGCACTTACGACCAGACTTTCTACTGGCCTCCAAGGCTCTCTGAGCCGCCCAAAGCGCTACCCCGACCAAAGGCACTTTGCGTTCGCTGGCATCCGTCTTGAGGGTTCTGCCGAGCTTCTGGTGAGGCCTGATATGGACATGCGGGATGTCATGAGTCAGCGCCACGTCCTCAACACGTAAGCCCACGATCTCCCCCAGACGAGCCCCTGTATCTGTCTGAAGTGCGATAATGTGACGGATATCGTCATCCTGTTCTTGGCAGCTCCTGCCGATAGTCCGCAGCTCTTCCGCAGTGAAGGGTTCCCGATTCTCGGCGTCCTGCTCCTCGTTTGCAATGCGAAGCTTCTCAAACGGGTTCTTCACGGACCCAAGATCGAACTCGATCAGGCCCACGTTGAAGACAGCCTTGATGCGGTTGATCTCTCGCCGAACTGTCCCGGTTTTGATGCCCTTAGCGACGAGATGCTCTCGAACCGCGTTAGCGTCCTCCCGTCGGTATACGTTCAGAGGGAAGTCGCCCACTGCTGCAACGACATGTTGAATAGCGCGCCGGGTGTCCCTAGCGAACTTCTCCTGTTCACCCTTGTCATGGTTCTTGAGGTAGATCTCCAGTGCATCGGTCAGCAAGGCACAACGCTTCTTGGGATCATCCATGATGAGGCGGACAGCTTCCTTCTCTACAGGGGTGTAGAAGGACTCAGGCGGGAACAAGGAACCGAAGTTCTCGTCATTCCGTGCTCTCTGATAGTCGCTGTATCGGGAACCAAAATAGTCATCGAGAACGTCCACGACGTTCCCGTAGGCGACTTGGTTGGCACGAAAGCCATCGCCCGGAGCCAGGCCGAGTTTCTCGATGAGCGCTTCAGCACCCTCCCGCGCCTGGGCAGTAGTCAAACCCAATTCCTGACCCTCAGAAGATCTCAGGGATGCCCAAAGCGCATCATCCTTGGCCGCAAGAGCCGCAATCTTCTTAGCCGCAATGTGGGGCTGGTTCGTTTGCAGGCTGACCCTGCGGAAGCGCTTCTCTCCGTAGTGGCTCCGCAGATCCTCAGGGATTCGTCTGTAATAGAAATACACTCCGTTCTTCAGGAGTGAGTAGCGGACTGTCACGGCAAAAAACCCAGTATCGAGCAAACAAAAACCCACGGCGTATCACCTCATGTATCACCATGAGCGCCATGCAATCGGCCCTAAGACACTGGAAATAATGGCAAAACCAAGATGAACTTGGTGCCCCTGGCCTCTGTCTAACTTAGGCGCGAAAGAAGAATAAGCGCAATGCCTTCAGGGTTTTCATATTGCCTTGGAGGTACAAATGGCCGTACAAAGAAGAGAAAGAAGAAAAACGCGCGGCATGTTCATATCAATGACCAACGTTCAACTTACTAAGTTTGGAGTTTATCGCTATCGTAAGGGCGTTCCTGCTGATCTGCGTGAGGTTGTTGGTAAGCGTGAGATATTGAAGAGCCTTGGTACTAAAGATCAGCGAATGGCTCTTCTTAAGGCTGAGGCGTTGGATAAGCACTATGATGAGCTGTTCCGTAAGCTCAGAGCGGAACAGGCTAAGCCAATGGGTGAGCTTGAGAAGTTTGAGAAGGCTAGCGAGTTGGTTGCTGCTCTTGGTCCGTATCCTCATGAGTTGCGTTTTGAGGCTGCTGATTGGGTCGTAGGTGATAAGTACTCAGGGAAGTATTCAGGAGTGAGCGATTGGGAGCATAATGCTCCAAGAGACGAGAACTTCCGCATTACGAGCTATGCGATTGCGTTGGCGCAGGGAGACAACGTGCGGCCACGCCTTACGATCAAGGACGCCCTGACGCTCTACCTGCGAGACAGGCAGGACAAAGGCTCTGATAACCGAGCGAAGTTTGAGAAGGATCGGGAGCGGTCGGTTGACCGTCTGATAGCTCATTTGGGCGGGAATAGGTTCATCGGCGAAGTGAGCCGCCACGAAGCGCGTTCCTACTTTGAAAAGGTACGGAAAGCCTACAAGCCGGAAACAGCGAACAAGGAGCTATATCTTTTCAAGGCGATCTTTGACGCAGCCTATCGGGAGCTTGAACTAGAGAAGCGTAATCCATGGGAAGGGCTGCGGGTCCATGACAACGTGCCTGACAGAGATAAACGGGACTCATTCACGCTAGAGCAGGGCAGAGCAGTCATTGCCGTCCTCGCCCAAGCCAATGTGGATCTGAGAAGGGTTGGACTTGTCTCGGCTTTAACTGGAGCGCGTCTGAAAGAGATAAGCGGCCTAACCGCAGAGGATGTTGACCTAGAAGCGGAAACGCCTTCGTTAACCATCTATCCCAATGGCATCAGAACTGTGAAGAACAAGGCCAGTCAGAGGGTAATCGCCCCTGTGGGTCTTGCTCTTGATGCACTCAGGGAAGCGAAGGTGTCGCATCCGACGGGTCCGCTCTTTCCTCGCTACGCAGATGGAGCCAAAGGAGCGACTAGAGCATCGGCAGCCCTAATGAAGATGCTAAGGTCCAAGGCTAACATCAAAGATGAGCGTCTTGTCTGGCACTCATGGCGTCATACAGTGAAAGACTTGATGCGTAACGCTGGCGTCCCTCCTGATCTGCAAAACCGCATCCTGGGTCATACAGGGGACGGAGTGAGTGCAAACTATGGAAGGGGGCCAGACATTAAGCTACTGGCTGATGCTCTTGAGAAGGCACTAGAGCCATTGGTCATATGAGTGAGGAATAAGCAGCCAAGGACAGCGTCTATTGCTTGGTCTTCTCGCTGCTGTATTGCTTACCAAAGATGAAGCCTCCAACAGCGCCGAAGTACAGGAGGGCGTAAGGAAGATAGTCGCCCCAAATAAGCGCGACCAAAAGTTTCTCAGGGTAGGAGACGCCAAAGACAAGCAATACAACGTATGCCGCTGCCAGGAAGGTCATCATGATAACAGCGCCAATGAAGGCTCCAAAACCTGCTGCTACAAGAGTGTACATACTGCCCTTCGGCTCCATTCTTTCCTGCATAGTCCGGCCTGTTGCCATTCTATTTTTCAAGGCTACGCTTGAGTGCGTCTTTAAACTCGGAAGGGGTTGAGGCTCCTTCTTCCTTCCACGCTTGGAACGAGGCCGTAACCCACTTCTCCATATCGGCTGCTATTGCGGCAACAGGGAGCGGGGCAGCTGGAAGGGCCACTTGGGATGGATCGGTTAGTTTACCCTCTTGAATGTCCTTAACTATCAACATTGTCCAAGCATAACACTGTGATGATTTCTCTATAATTTTGCTCTTGTCGCTCTGATAGTTGATCGCGAGTGTCCGCACTTCGCGGTCGCGGACGGCGGCGGTAAAGCCATTTGTAATGTTCAATCCCGTGCGCTTCTCCGTCACTGCGCCAGCAATCGGGCGGAGTATCTGCTGAGCCGCTACTGCAAACGTACGCATCCGGCGACGACCGCGGAATCGCTGGCTGCAATGTGGTAGAGTACTGCCATGGCGATCGATCACGACAAGATCGACGAGGCGGTTCTCGCCCTGATGTGGCTGACGCTGCACGATGGATGCCGAGCCTGGAAGAGCTTTGATTGGGCTGTGACCGATCGGCTCTACGAGAAGGGGTTCATCTGCGACCCCGCCAACAAGACCAAGTCCGTCGTCCTCACCGAGGAAGGCTTGCAGAAAGCCGAAGAGCTCTTCAAGGCGCTGTTCACGCGATAGCCCTGAGCCTCAGGCCGCGGCTTGCTCGTCCCGCAGCGCCTTCCAGTTCCAGGGCAGGAGTTCGGCAAGGCGCTTGGCTGGATGCTCCGGCAAGCGCGCCAGAATGTCGGCCAGCCAGGCGCGCGGGTCGACCTCATTGAGCTTGCAGGTCTCGATCAACGTGTACAGCGCGGCCGCCCGATGCCCGCCCACATCCGAGCCCGCGAAGGTCCAGTTCCGGCGCCCGACGGCAATGCCGCGGATCGCTCGCTCGGCGGCATTGTTCGACAGGCAGACCCGCCCGTCCTCGAGGAAGAGCGCGAACGAAGACCAACGCCGCAGCATGTAATTGATGGCTTTGGCCGTCTCACTCTTGGGCGACAACCGTCCACGTTGCGCCCGCAACCAACTCTCCAGATCATCCACCAGAGGCTTGGATTGGGCCACACGGATAGAGCGTCGCTCGTCAGGCGGCCGGCCGATGATCGCGCGCTCGATCGCAAACAGCGCATCGATGCGCTCGACTGCCTCGATCGCGATCGGCCCCTTCTTCAACTCAGCCAGTTCAAAGAATTGGCGGCGTGCATGTGCCCAACACGCTGCCTCAGTCGCCGGGCCGGTCGCACGACCCGGTTCATACAGCTGTCCGAAGCCGGAATAGGCATCCGCCTGCAGGATCCCGCTGTAGCTCTTCAGGAAAGACTGCGGATGCTCACCCTTGCGATCGGCCGAGTAGAAGTAGACCGCAGCCGGCGGATCGGCGCCGCCAAAGGGCCGATCATCCCGCACCACGGTCCAGAGCCGGCCGGTCTTGGTCTTTCCCTTGGCCAGCACCGGCACCGGCGTGTCGTCGGCGTGCAGCCGCTCGGCTTTGAGGACATGCTCGGTGATCAGCGTGCTCAGAGGCTGGGTCGCCACCGCGACCGCACCGATCCAGTCGCACAAGGTCGAGACATCCAGATCGACCCCTTCCTGGGCAAACACTGTGCTCTGGCGGGTCAGCGGCAGATGCAGCCCGAACTTGCCGACCGTGATCTCAGCCAGCAAGTGGGGACCGGCGCGGCCGCGCGGAATGGCATGGAACGGCGCTGGTGTCTCAGTGATCGTCTCGCACGCCGCACAGCTGAACTTCTCGCGGACCGTCTCCACCACGACCCACCGCGCCGGGATGCGCTCCAGGGTCTCGCTCACCACCTCGCCGAGTTTGCGCAGGCCTCCGCCGCAGCAGGCGCACGCGGTCGGGCCAGGAAGGACAATGCGCCGGCGCGGCAGGTGTCCGGGCAAGGGCCTGCGGGCGGGCTTGGCCCGCTTCAACTCCTCAACCGTCCACTGGGGCGCCTCCGGCGCCGCGCCGGCATCCTTCGCCTCCGCTTCGGCATCCATGTGAGCGGCACTCTCCTCCAGATCCTCCAGAGCGAGCATCAGTTGCTCGAGACGGGCACTGCGTTCCGACGAGGTGCCAAAGTGCTGACGGCGCAACTTGGCGATCTGCAGCTTGAGCCGCTCGATCTCCAACTCCAGGGCATAGCGGGCGGCGTGGGCCTGGGTGACTTCGAGCCGGGCGACTTCCAAAGCAGCGCGAGCGATCTCCAGATCCCCCGCGCGGGCTTCGGCCGCCAGACGGGCAGCGCGCTCGGCGCGGATCATCGCGTGAGCGTCAGCCAGACTGGTGGGAAGCGGATCAGGGTGATTTGCCACGTCTCCAGTGTGCCACGGAAGCGTTGCATGGCAAGGCTTTGATACTCATCCGGCCGCAGTCGGACGCCAGGTCTGCTGGGGATTACGCCAGTCGATGCCTTCCAAGAGATAGCCCAACTGCGCGGTGGAAATCGCCACCGTGCCGTCGGCCGGCGAGGGCCACAGAAAACGACCCCGATCAATGCGCTTCGAGAACAAACACAGGCCCTGGCCGTCATACCAGAGGACCTTGATCAGATCGCCTCTGCGGCCACGGAAGACAAACAGGTTGCCCGAATGCGGATCACGTTTGAGCGCCTCCTGCACGAGTAGGGAGAGGCCGCCGAAGCCCTTCCTCATATCGGTGTGGCCGGTGGCGAGCCACACGCGCACGCCGGTCGGGACCGGAATCATGCCAGGCTCTCCACCACCTGCAGCACCCGCCGCAGCGCCTCGGCATCGACCTCGCGGTCCACGCGAATCCGTCGCCCGTGCCTCAAGACGATCTCGATCAAGCCGGTGCGCCGCGGTGGTGGTGCTATCGGCGTGGTCTGCCCTGGGACGGGTGTGATCTCGACCGGCACGAAGGCCGGACCAGCGTCGCCAAGCCGTCCTTCGCGGGCCAGCCGGCGCCAGGTGAAGACGACACTGGGCGCGAGACCATGGCGGCGGGCCACTTCGGTCACCGTCACGCCCGGGTGCATCGTCTCTTCCACGATCTGGAATTTGTCTTGGACGCTCCAGCGCCGCCGGCGCTCTGTGCCGAGAACTTCGATCTTCATCGATCTACTGACCTTAAAGCGAGCCTTAAGGTCAGAACGTCACGCGCAAACCTCACTCTCACAAGAGGGCACACGCCGGGTGCTTACCTGCAAACTGCACCAGCTTCTCTTGCTCGGGGTTCTGCTTAACAGCTGTCAGGATTAGGAATATGGCTGAACAAGAGTAAGCTTCTCGCTCTAGCGGTGTTGCTTCTTCCCATCGCCATGCGGCTGCTGCCTGACGCCAATCTGATGTTGATTTAGTTTGGGCGGATGCAGAGGTGATTACGGACGTAACGATTACCGCTCCAAGGATTGCTCTCGCCTTCAACATCAACAGGTTCCAATCTTCTCTATGCCGCACAGGATGCGGGACAACTGGTTGGGAACTGAAGGCCGAGGCTGACAAAAGACAATGGGGCAGTGAGGTTATGCAAACCTATTTTGCTTTTGGTCATGCTGTCCGGGGCTTTGGAGAGGGCGCAGGAACCTCTGCTTGCGCCCTAAGGGCGTTCCGTACAGGATAGCTTCAAAGATACGACGAGGGGCACAATGAAGTGGGGTTTGGTTCTCGCAGCAGTTGGGGGAGCTTTCATTCCGAGTCTGGCAGTAGCGCAGGACGTAACAAGTGGAAATGGTCACTACATCCACTGCAAGAATTGGATGGATCGCTCAGCAGGTGGTGACCCGTTTATGAAAGGGGCTTGTGCCGGAATGGTTAACGCTCTGATGCTGAGTGGTCCGTATTATCCTGACGCAGGAAAGTTTTGTCCGCCAAGTGCTGCGCCAGTGCGCCAAGGTGTTCGCGTGGTGGTGTCCTACATGGACAAGCATCCAGGGGAAATGCACGAAAACCTCTTTATCTTGGCGCATAAGGCGATGCGTGAGGCTTGGCCCTGCAAGGAATAGCGTTGGGGGTTGCGTAGTCGGCTCTTAGTCGGAAGCCTCTTGAGCGGAGAAGGTGCATTCAAAATTTTTATGCAAAATCGTCTGAGCCGATCCTCTCGTGCGGGTTGAAGTACTATCCCCCGTGCCCCTTCAAGCGATTTAACCATCACCGAGTGGCACTGTGCAGTACCCTTAAATAGGATACAAAGCTGATCTTAAATCAATTCAACCAAGGGAATAATTTAGTTCCAATCACCGGAAAACGTTCATAGTCTACATTCGTAATAACAATGTAGATGGTGCATAACATCGTATAAATACTCAGGATGTTCCGGATTATAAAAACAGACTTAACTGATGATTGGAGGGCGTGCTCAGGGATTGATGCTTTAATCTGTAGTTCCTTCAGATAATAATCCGCAGCGACATAGAGGGCTATAGTCAAGAAAGCATTAGTAAGTGCTGCGAGCTGCCACCAAGGAATTTCATTCGGAGCGACGAGTGGAGCAACAAGACTCCAGAGCATAGAAGGTTCTATCCAGACCCGAAGTTCTGCCCAATGATACGACAAGAACAGCTTCGTAAAAAACAAAGCAATAATTAATACAGAATAGACACGCGTGACGAGCATCACATCTCTGCGGACCAACCTTTGCATCGTTTGAACGATGGAGCTAGCGTCTGCTGCTGGGCGGACTACCCAAAGCAGTGGGCTCCAAAGTACGCTAGTTGACTTCAACGACAGGCGATAGACGATGGCAGGAATAACAAGGAATACCATCCCAGCGCAGTAAGCGATTGCGATCAAATATCGTCCAGGAAACTTTAAGTACGATAAATCTTCATAAATTAAGTTGTGTATCAGCTGACTATTCTTGAATTCCTTTATATACTTCAAACTCACAGAATTGTCTGGTACGCCTTCCACTCCAGGGATTAGTTCTGGAGTGCGCATAATATCAACATAGAGAACAGCCTTACGCCAGTTATAGGCAATGCTTCCCAATGACTCAAGTGGATGCCTGAGCACTCCTAAGATGGTAGCAGCCACTTTGCATAAGGTGAATAAAATAAGAGTTACTATAACATAAGTGAGAAGGAAAAGAACGTACAGAGGCGTTAGAAATACTATGAATGAATATCTTACATAATTACTATAATTTCCTTCCGCAAAAAGCCTATTTATATTAGGTATGAAACTGAACACTTCCTCTACAAATAATGATGCCCAGTTTCCGAACCTTAAGCCTAATTCAGTTGAATATTTTGTTCGTAGAAGCAGAAATGGGGCAAGTGACGCTGAAACAGCAATATGGATAATACTGCCTGTGCGCCAGTATATCAGGTAGCTTATCACGGCAGCAAGCAAAGTTTCTCCTACCGCTAACGCTGAAATCTCCTCCATTTCTACAGAATTATCAGTTGACCATAGACGCATTGTAGCTACCTGAACGTTGAACTCTCGCAATTGCGAGTTAGATGTAACTGTCGCGACTGCCAAGCGGCATACGAGAGAAAGCTCCGATTTAACAAAACTATCGTTAAGCCTTGCCCTAGCGATAGCCGCTCCAAGCTTGAGCTTGCCCTATCATATGAATGGGTATTGACTTTTGATAGCTGTCCTATCACAAACTCCTTTACTCTATTGATAGGACGAGCAGTCATGATCATCGGTTATGCGCGAACCAGCACCACGGACCAGAAGGCGGGATTAGAGGCTCAGGAGCGCGATCTAAGAGCTGCTGGGGTTGAGCGTATCTTTCAGGAGCAAATCAGCGCCACAGGGCCGCGCAAGGCTTTTGCTGATGCTCTGGATTACGTGAGGGATGGCGATACGCTGATCGTAACGAAGCTGGATCGGTTGGCGCGGTCGGTTGCTGACTTGGTTGAGATTACTAAGCAGCTTGAGGCTAAGGGTGCATCTCTGCGGGTTCTCAACCTCAACCTTGATACTGAGACTCCAACCGGAAAGCTGATGCTGAACCTGCTGGGTTCTATCGCTCAGTTTGAGCGTGAGCTGATGCTTGAGCGTCAGCGTGAGGGCATCGCTAAGGCAAAGAGCGAAGGCAAATACAAGGGCCGTAAACCTACAGCCAAAGCTAAGATGGAGGACGTTCTGCGCCTAGTTGAGAATGGCCTGAGTCGTGAGCAGGTAGCGAAAGAGCTTGGGATAGGGGTGGCGAGTGTTTATCGGGTTCTGGCATCGGCACGGAGCTAACCTCTGTCTCTTGAGCGGTCACGATAATCGCGGGTTTCTCAGAGACTAGCTGACGGATCAGCGACACCACTTCTCTTACTTTGTAGGGCTTGGGGATGAACCGAGCCTCTGGCGCTACGCTGTTAAACCCTGGTGGCAACGCCCCCGAAGTCACTAGGACAGCGATGTGCGGATATTGCTGCTGAGCCAGTCGGGCTAGGTCAAAGCCATTCATTGTTCCAGGCATTGTCACATCGGTAAAAAGTACACGAATATCGTTGCGGATTTTCAGAACTGACACAGCATGATCAGCAGACGGAGCTTCAATAACCTCAAAGCCTTCCTCTTCAAGCGTATCCGCCGCGATGGCTCGCACAAGAGGGTCATCCTCAACGACAAGCACTATGATTGAGGACGCAAGCGGCTCCGATACTCCCACGAACTGATTAGACATAGTGCGGACACCGGAAGGCTTAGTACTTGAACCGGGGCAAATTAGAGCCCTCATCGCATTTGGCAATGTGAGGAAACTGCTATGGCTAAAACTAAGTATAAAGGGTCAAGCCCACAGCTAAGGATAGAGCTGAGCATGTTAGGGTGCTAATGTTTGCGCCATGAGTAAGACAGTTATGTTTGCTAAAACTGATATGATTAGAGCTATGTCCTAAAGTGAAAGTTCTGATGCAAGGCAAGTTGTAAGCATAAAACTTTCTCGCACTAAGCATACGATTTAATGTTGACTCGTGAATACTTCTTCTGGTCTGTCTGTGCGGGTACGGGCGCAGAAGAGGAGAGAGTATTGCACTACGTCTGCAAAGCCCCTGGATGCAGCGAGAAGGCGGCATCGCGTTATGGGGTTTACTGTCACTCGCATAGGTCGCGCAGGAGGCGGCACGGAGCGATCAACCAAGAGGCAATCACGAAGGCTGACCTGAGCATTTACCGCAACTTGGTCAGGGGGCGGATTGAGAAGAACAGGGACAAGGAGCTGTGGGACAAGCTCAAGCTCATGTGGCGAGCAGTCATTGACGATGCTCAAGCCACCTTGGAGCAATCGCGTAAGGGCCAAGCCATGCCGAGCTTCAAGAGGATGACCGCTCTTGAACTGGTGAAGCTGTCCAATGCCGTGAAGCCTGAGGAGGTAATTGAAACCGTACTCGCCATGTATGTCCTGCACGATCAGGAGCCGAGAAAGATCAAGAGCGACAGGGCGTTCCTGACGCAGATGGTACGGCGCGTCAGAGGGCTAACCCCGCTCAATGCTGGATCATGGACGAATGGAAGTACAGGCAAGAGGAAGGTTGCTTACAAGGAGCTTAGCCCCCGCGCTGTTGAGTGCATGGGGAAAAGACTGGCTGCTGTTTTCGGTGCTGCTGGTGTGACTCTGGCTAGGCTTGAGAGACAGGACCATGAGAAGCGGCTGCGAGAGCTGACCGAGTATCACCAAGCCCTGGATGATCTTCAATGAGTTACACAGGGAGCGTAGAGACGCAGATTGTCAGCCTTTCCCATCTCATCCGTGACCCAAAGTTTCAGGTGAGGCGAAAGCTAGATCAGCCCACGATCAATAGGTACGTTGAGGTTCTCAAGGCTGGTAACTCCATGCCGCCGATCCAAGTCGTTTTCATCAATGATGCCCCTGTGTTGATGGATGGTTGGCACAGGGTTGCCGCTATGGAGCAGCTTGGTAAACCGGAGGCTGAAGCTGTTATCTTGGAAGCAACCGAGCAGGAAGCTTATTGGATAGCGGCAAAGGCCAACATGGAGCATGGCCTCCCGCTCAAGAAGAGTGAGCAGCGGAAGGTTTTCAGAGCATACATTAGGGCAGGACAACACAAAAAGGGTAGAGGGCGTTACAAGTCATATCGGGAGATGCAAAGCGATCTAAGCATCTCATACAGCACGATCAGAACTTGGATGTTCAAGGACTTTCCCCGCACCGCAGCCCGATTGGGTGGAAACGACGAGTTTAAAGGGTCAGGCGGGTTAAGGAGCAGTCACGATCTGTCTAGCATCCAAGCTAATGCAATGCAGGGACTACAGGAGGCCCACAGAGCCTTCCAAAGCACGGTTGATCCAAATGTTAGGGGTGAGATTATCAGCCGTATGGACGAACTACTCGCTGATATGAAGCAGTCTGGAAACTGGGTGCCTCCGATGCTTCCTGACTTTTGATAAAAACCTTGTGAAACAAGGGTTTGAGCGTAGCACTGTTTATTTTGAACAGCCCGTATCAACACAAGCAGCGCCAAACCCTTGCGTAGTAAGTATTCCTTCCCCGATAACGCAACAAACACGATGAGAGTGCGCCCACATTATAGGGTTCCCGCGTTCGGGGCCTTGGGGCGTGCTGCTGAAATGAGTGGAGAACCGAAATTATGACAGAATATCGCCTCTCTACGATTAACTACGATCTTTATGTTAACTCGGATAAGGACGGCGAACAGTTCCGCTTAAGAATGAACTTCTCATTAGCTCATTTGGGTGCGGCGGCGTCTTTCTCACGGCTGGTAGGGGAAGGTGAACAAGAGCAGATAGAGAAAGCAACAGCGGACTACTATGAGAGGGCCTTTGCTAACTCGTCTGCTTGCGTACTCTCATCGGTAGCCGCTGTTGAAGCCTATGCCAATGAGTTGTTTTTTGACAGAGGATCAACGTTTCCTGGCTATGCCTCTGCGGTGTTAGATAAGCTATGGGAAGACTACGAAAGAAAAAGTATCCTCCCCAAGTTTGATTATGCACTTGTGTTGAGAGGTTGTCCCACGCTGAAGCAAGACGCAGCGTCGTACAAGGATATGGAGCTTTTGATAAAACTCCGTAATGCTTTGGTTCATTTTAAGCCGGAGTGGGAGGATGAGCCGAAGGCACATAAGAAACTCTCGGATCGTCTCATTCAGCGCATCAAGCCAAGTCTGCTGGCTTCACACCGTGAAATGATATTCCCAGGCGCATGGTTTAGCCATAGCTGCACAAAGTGGGCTGTCGAGACTGCTATCTCATTCATTGACGATTTTGAGGAGCAAGCGGGTCTTCCATCCAAGCTCAAGTCTCATAAATCGCTGTTAGAAGCCTAGTGCCTTGCGCGAGGGGGATACAAAAAAGGGTACAAACAGGCTTGTGAGGCGTGCAGCTTCCGATCTAGTATGCTCCCATAAACCTCTGAAGACGTTGACTTATCGTCTGCTTCGCGTCGTACCATCTGAAAGGTGATGGTGCCCCTGGCCGGGATCGAACCAGCACTCCTTGCGGAACTCGATTTTGAGTCGAGCGCGTCTACCAATTCCGCCACAGGGGCAAGGACCCGCGACGTACCATGGGCGGCAAAGGTTGGTCAATGCGCGAGATGTGAAGGGAAGCCGCATGGGTAAGAGCATCGGACCTACTTTGAGTCCGATGCTCCACCTTCTGAAGAACGCATCGTTGAGAGCGGAAAACCGGGTCCACTTTTCCGCACGATGCGTTAACCCTCGCAATTCCAGACGCCTTGTGCTCAAAGAGACGCGGGGTGCCAAGACCCCGTCCGGATCTGAACCTGTCGGAACCCCATGCTGAGACGCCTCTACGACTGGACCCTGTCCCTCGCGGCCCGCCCTTCGGCCCCTTATGCGCTGGCCCTGGTGTCTTTCTCGGAAAGCTCGTTCTTTCCCGTTCCGCCGGATGTGATGCTCGTGCCGATGATGCTGGCGCGGCCCGACAAGGCCTGGTCCTATGCGCTGATCTGCACCGTCGCGTCCGTGCTCGGCGGCATCCTGGGATACTTCATCGGTCTGGGCCTCTACGACTCGATCGGAGCCTGGCTGTTCCAGCTCTACGGCCTTACGGAAGGCGCCGAGACATTCCGGCACGCCTATGCCGAGTACGGCCATTGGGTGATCCTGCTGAAAGGACTGACGCCCATTCCCTACAAGCTCGTGACCATCACGTCGGGCTTTGCGGGCTATCACCTGGGCTGGTTCATCCTGCTGTCGATCCTGACCCGCGGGGCCCGCTTCTTCATCGTGGCCCTCCTGATGAGCAAATTCGGGCCCAAGATCAAATCGATCATCGACAACCATTTCAACCTGGTGGCGGCCCTGGCTATCGTGACCTTCGTCGGCGGCTTCGTCGCCTTCCGCTATCTTTTCTAGAGGGAGGGTCCGATGCGGATCAGCCTCACCATGCGGCAGGCCGCTCTGGCGGTGGCCTTGGGAGCAGCCGCCACGGTTGGCGGAGCGCTCGTCTTCGAGCACGTCTTCGGCTATGTGCCATGCAAGCTCTGCCTGATCCAGCGCAATCCCTATTACATCGCCATCCCGCTGGGCCTCGTGGCCGCGCTCCTGCCGCCCCGCTTCGCCCGTGCCGGGCTCTGGCTCCTGGCCCTGGTCTTCGTCGTCAGCGCGGGTCTCGGGGCCTACCATTCCGGAGTCGAGTGGGGCTTCTTCGTCGGACCGAGCGATTGCGGCGGCGGATCCGGCGCAGCCGTGGGCAATGTCGGCGATTTCATGAGCCAACTGGAGAACACCCGGGTCGTGAGCTGCACCCAAGCGGCCTGGCGCTTCCTCGGCCTGTCGCTGGCAGGATGGAACGTGTTGATTTCCTTAGGATTGGCTGCCTTCGCGGCCAGCACTGCCGCCCGCAAGGGCTTCCGCATCGGGGGCTGAGGCCCCGCCTGCAGCGTCGGAGATATTTCATGAGCATCCAGGCCCTGAAAGAGGAAGTCGCGCGGCAGTTCGGGACGCCCGCCGTGGTGATCGACCTCGACGTGGTGGAGCGCAACATCGCCCGGGTCCAGGCCCTGTGCGATGCGGCGGGCGTGGCCAACCGTCCGCACATCAAGACGCACAAGAGCCCGGTCATCGCCGCCATGCAGCGCGATGCGGGCGCGCGCGGCATCACGTGCCAGAAGCTCGGCGAGGCCGAGATCATGGCCGAGAGCGGCCATGATGACATCCTGATCTCCTACAATATCCTGGGCGAGGAGAAGCTGAACCGGCTCGGACGGCTGCTGTCCCGCGCAAAGGTCACCGTGGCGGCCGACAATCCGGTCGTCGTCGCGGGCCTGCCGCAGGCGGCCGCCCTCGCCGGGCGCGCGCTCGACGTGGTCGTGGAATGCGATACGGGCCGCAAGCGGGCCGGGGTCGAGACGGTCGCGGAGGCGGTCGCGCTCGCCAAGGATATCGCGTCCCGCCCTGGGCTCTCCTTCGCCGGCTTCATGCTGTATCCGCCGGAGAATGCCATGGCCGAGACGCAGGCCTTCCTCGATGCGGCCACGGCCGGCGTGCGGGAGCTCAGCCTCGAGCCGCGCATGGTCTCCTCGGGCGGCACGCCCAATCTGGTCAACCTGGGCAAGGTCAAGGGCGTCACCGAGCACCGGGCCGGAACATCCGTGTTCAACGACCGGATGATGCTGGCGGCCGGCGTCGCCCAGCTGGAGGATTGCGCGCTCACCGTCTATGCGACGGTGGTCAGCCGCGCCGGCCCCCAACGCGGCATTGTCGATTCCGGCTCGAAGACCCTCACCAGCGACACGGGCGGCCTCGAGGGCCACGGCCTCATTCTCGAGCACCCGCAGGCCAAGATCGCCCGCTTCGCCGAGGAGCACGGGTTCCTCGATCTGTCGGCCTGCAACGACCGCCCCAGTATCGGCGATGTGGTGCGCATCGTGCCGAACCATGTCTGCGTGGTGGTGAACATGGTGGACCGGCTGGTCACCGTCCGTGGCGACAAAATCGTCGGCGAACTGCGTGTCGCGGCCCGCGGGCGCCTGACCTGACGAATCCGGGCCTGAACGGGAATCCTGAGGGTTCTCAGGGTTCCAGTTCGCTGTCCCAGTAAAGATAGTCCATCCAGCTGTCGTGGAGATAGTTAGGCGGGAAGAGGCGGCCGTTGGAGTGGAGATCGTGGACCGTGGGGGCGAAGGGGCTCTGCCGGGGCCACATTTCCACCTCGCGGGGCAGCTTGTCCCCCTTCTTGAGGTTGCAGGGCGCGCAGGCGGCGACGACGTTTTCCCAAGTGGTTTGCCCGCCCTTGGACCGGGGAATCACGTGATCGAAGGTAAGGTCCTCGCGGTCTCCGCAATATTGGCAGCTGAAGCGGTCGCGCAGGAAGACGTTGAAGCGGGTGAAGGCTGGGTGACGTGATGGTTTGACGTAGGTTTTGAGCGAAATGACCGAGGGAAGGCGGATCTCGAAGGTCGGACTTCGCACGACCTTGTCGTATTCCGAGACGATGTTGACCCTGTCCAGGAACACCGCCTTGATCGCATCCTGCCAACACCAGATGGACAAGGGGTAGTAACTCAAAGGCCGGTAATCGGCATTGAGAACAAGGGCCGGGCAGGCCTCCGGTCGCACAACAGGCTGGACGTGTATCGTCACCTCACCTCCTCTTCAACTTAAGAGAAGCGTCGTATCCCGTTGGATTAGACTATAGGCAATATGACACCGTTGTGAAGATCCGGGGCCGAGACGTTTGTGACGCACCCACAGGAAGTGCGGCATGGGCGAAATAAGGCCTCTACCTCGGGAGCTTGGGTGCCCTTGATAAATTTTCTCCACCAAGGATTGGCCTGGATCGAACCCGCCATCGTCACCTATGGCGTTCTGGCCCTGCTGGTGATTCTCTACTTCGAATCGTTCGGGGTTCCCCTGCCCGGCGAGAGCGCTCTCATCGCGGCGTCCCTCTTGGCGGTCCGCGGCGATCTCGCCATCGGCCACGTCTTCATGGCGGCCTGGCTTGGGGCCGTGCTCGGCGACAGCACCGGCTACCTGATCGGCCGGATCGGGGGACGCCCGCTCCTGAACAGGTTCGGCTACCTGGTGAAGCTCACGCCGGAACGCCTGTCCCGTCTCGAAAAGACGGTGGAGACCAAGGGTTTCTTCATGGTCCTCACGGCGCGCTTCATCGTCGTGCTGCGGCAGCTCAATGGCCTCATCGCCGGGTCGGCCGGCATGCCTTGGCCTCACTTCGTCGTGGCAAATGCCCTCGGGGGCCTGCTGTGGGCGGGCCTGTGGAGCTTCGGCCCATATTTCTTCACGGATGCCTTCAAGCAATTGGTCTGACCGTCTCGTTTAAGGAAGCGCGAGTTCGAAATGCGACCGGTCGGCGTTCCTGAAACTCTGGAAATGACCTCCCCAGCGGATGGCCACGCCCAGCTCCACGGCAGCGCTCTTCATCGCATCGGCAATCCGGTTCTGGGCTGCCCGATCGAAGATCACCCTCCCCTCCCGGTCGAGCGGCCATAAATCGACGGCGTTTCCGGACCGGTGCATGCTGTCCTGCGTCCGGGACCAGCCCCAAGCCACGGCCATCCGTTGAAGCCTCCCGTCGCGTTTGCCGGAGCCGATGACGAAGCGCTGGCCCGGGAGCACGTCCTGCGCCCTCCGGACCACGCTGGCGAGGGCGGGATTGAGCGCCCTGAGATTCGCCTCGTGGGATCCGACCGGATCCGGGTTCCACGCGCGGAACATGACAAGCTGATCCCGCCCGAGATCGTCCCTGGCCGGGATCTTCGCGTAGACGCCGCCCGGACCATAGAGGGAAGAGTTGATTACGTTAGGCAATCCTTGCGGGTCGCCGGCGGGCTCCACCTGAGCCCAGGCATCCGGGCTTGAACAGAGCGATGCAAGGCCGAAGAGAACGAGGCAAACGGAAGGCGCTTTCTGAATCATGGCGCCGGAACCATCGCAACGGGATAGTCCCAAATCAAGGTGTCGGCGCCGGGACGGTCATCTCCTCGACGAGCGCATCGTGCGAAATCAAGGGCGTTCCCGCACGATGCTCGTCGCGGGTCGATGCTCAATCCGTGAAGCGGACATTCTTGTCTTTGCACACATCGAACTCGGACAGGTCGGCGGTCGATTCGTCCTCGAATGTCGCCGCGACGGCCACGATGCATCCGGACATTTTCGGCAGCTTCAACGTGGTCTTGGCTTTCGGCGCGAGCGGCTTCGCGAGCCTGACGGTTTTCCCGCCGGCCTCGACGGTGAAGTCGGTCACGGCGACCTCGCGGGCATTGGTGATGAGGACGGCCGAAGCCGGCTTTGCCGGCGCGGCCATGGCGCTCGTGGCCGTCAGCAGAAGTGCCGTCGTTGCGATGATGCGGAAAGTCATGATTATTCCCCTCTGTACCGTTTGAGATTCGGTCGATGCACAGAGACGGTCCGAGCCGTCGCTCCGAAACCGTCGCGATGCTGGTTGATTGACGCTAGAGCATCGGACGTGAAATGTGCCCCATTCCGGGATTGATCCGTGGCTCCCTCTCTTGGCTGGCGCATCGTTCGACGCGGCCCCGCAGGGTCGCACGATGCCCATGTCGATCTTCGCCGACATGTCCAATGGTTGCACGGAGCCTTCATCAAAGAAAGAGCGCCAGTTGCCCATGGCGCTCGAGGGAGGCCGCCTTTCACGGCCAGCTCCAGAGGAAACTACGACCGTGCCGTTTCGGCACATGAAGAGGCTGCGCCCGAGACGTTAACAGACCGTTACCGAACTGTGCGAAGTTGAACCGACGGTTGCTTTTCGCTCAGGCCCTGTTCCGCGCCTTGAGCCAGCGTTCCGCAGGAGTCGCCAGCACCGTGGTGAGAACCACGATGGCGGCGCCGATGCAGAGAGACAGGGACGGGATCTCGCCGAAATAGAGCCAGCCCGCAAATCCCGAGAACAGGATCGACAGATACCCGATGGGCGCGAGGAGGCGCGCCTCCTGCTTCTGGTAGGCCTGGAGCCAGCAATATTGGCCGAGCTGCGCCAGCACGCCGACGAGGATGATGCTGGGCGCCTCGCTCCAGGGGATCGGCACCCAGGCGAGAGCGGCCGGAATGGACGTCAGGAGCGTCAGGCCGACCGTGTAGAAGAGCATCAGGACGACGGTGTTCTCGCCGGCCAGGCGCCGTGTCTGAACGACCGCCAGGGTTCCGAAGAACACGGAACCGAATGCCGCGACCAATCCCATGTTCCATGGGATCGCATCCGGCTGCACCATGATGATGACGCCGACGAAACCCAGCGCCGTGAACGCATAGCGAATGCCGCTCACGCGCTCTCCCAGCATCATGGCGGCCATCGCCAGCAGCAGAAGCGGCCGGGTGAAGCCGATGGCGGTGACGAGCGCCAGGGGCAGTGCCGCGAAGGCCGCGAAATTGAGCGTGAGGGCCGCCGAGTTGAAGGCCACGCGCGTGAGATGGCCGCGGATGTTCGACAGGTCCGCCAGCTTCCGGCGGTGGCGCCAGACCAGCGGCGCCACCGAGATGAAACCGACCAGCGATCGCAGAAAGACCAGCTGGATCGCCGGATAGGTCTCGCCCTCGGCCTTGACCAGGGCCTGCATGGTCGTGACCAGAGCCATGTCGAGCAGCAGCCATCCTGCACTGACCCAGAGGGGAACAGGAGGCGCGCCCGATTGGCTGTCCGGCCCGGCTGCCATGATGGATCAGGCGGACTGAACGAGATTCGCCAGGAGGCGGAAGGCTCCGGGAACGAGCTTGTCCAGCTGGTGATGCAGCACGAGCGCCACATGGGTGTGCCGCCCCCGGCCGATGCGGGCCGAGACCAGCGAGCCCTTGAGCGGGTTCTCACCCGGATCGTTCAGGGACAGGAGCTCTTCGTAGGCCGGATCGTAATCGGCCGCGAAGTACAGCCCCCTCTCCTTGTCCCAACCCTGCCAGTCGCGCGCCTCGATCCTGTTCGGACCCTTGAGCAGCGGATGGTCCGACTTCAGGACGGTCACCGGAGCGGCGGGATCGGTCACGCGCCACCGCAGCGACGGAGAGCCGATGGCGAGGCGACGAGGCGGCGTCCGGTCCGGGTCCCAGCCGTCCGTCGGGCGATGGTAGAGCGTCACCAGATGTCCGCCCTCCTCTACGAAACGATGCAGCCGACCCGTGGCGGCCTGGAGGTCGCGCCTCAGGCCGAAGGCGAAGATGCCGACGACGATGGTGGTGAACGCCGCAAGCGAGCCGTCCTTGAGATCCGCTTCCGCGAGATCCGTCACGTCCAACCCGAGGCGGCGCATATGTTGGCCGACATTGTCGCTTCCGCCGCCGACATAGCCGATGCGGGCCCCTTGCGGCAGGGCCACGTCGAGCGTCAGGACCTTGAACTCCGCCGGAGCCGCGAACGAGACCGGCCGGATGTGCGCATAGGCGATGGACTGCACCGCGCTCGCAGGCCTGCCCTCCAGGATCGGGACGAGGCGCGCGACACTGGGCTCGGCCGCGGGCGGCGGATCGATCATCCAGTCGCCGTCCTGCTGCCGGACGCTCCAGCCCTGCGGCATCTCCCAGTCCGTCGGCTTCGCCCCGATGGCGCGGACCCGAATGCCGGATGCCGGTTCGTTGATCCTGACGACCGCGAAAGTCGGATCGACGGAAAGGGATCGCTTCGGCCCAATGGTGAACGGCTCCTCGGGATCGAGATCGACCCCGATCCTGCGGCCGTAGAGCGTGCCGGCGATGCGGATACCCGCCGGGCCGTTGCCGCCCATGGGATCGAAGGTCTCCGGGTAATCACCTGTATGAGGAGCCGTGTCAGGAATGGTGATCGCATAGCGGACCCGTCCAGTCTCGCGGGAGGCTTCCGCCGCTTCCAGCCCCTCGGGGAGCCGGAGCGTGATCGCGAGATCGGCAATCCCTGGCGCATCGACGGCCGCGTCGAGGGCCGTTTCGGCGCCCGGATGGCTCGCGCCTTGGAAGACCACCCTTGCGGTCTTCGCATGGGTCTCGAAGAGCGCGGCATCGATCTCCCGGAGCTTGCGGTCGAGGCGATGGCCCACTTGGTCGAGGATGGACCGGTCCGTGCCCTTCCGCGCACCCTCGATCAGCCGTGCCGCGGCGCCGAGGGCCGCGCCGATCCGTTCCCGATCGGGGAATGCCGCCACAGCGGCATCGAGGTGCTCCTGTGCCTCCCGCAGGGCCGCGCCGGCCGCGTCCGTCACGCCCGGCTGGGCCGCCAGATCGCCGAGCCTGGCCGGCAGGTGATCGCGGATATCCCGCTCCGGCCCCGAGGCCGCACCGGCCCGCAGCTTCAGGTGGAGGCTCCATTGGTCGACGGGACCGTCCCGCCACACGCCCATGCCCTGGGACGCATGGGCGGCGCGGGACCATTCGCCGAGTTGGCGATAGGCCAGGCCCGTGACCGCATCGCCCCCGAGAACCTGAACGCTGAGCGTTGTTGGCGGCGGCGGCACCTCGTCGTCATAGGCGTAGCTCGCGCCCGACCAGGCCGGGAGATAGAACTTGGACACCTGCCAGGGCGCCAGCCCCTGTCGCGCATGTTCCGGAAAGGCGGACGGATCGGCCGCGAGCGCCCAGGCGGTTTCGGCCGCGCGGGTCATCGCGCAGTGATGGCCGTGCTGTCCAGGCACGTCCAGGAACGTGGGCAGCACGATGTCGGGCCGATACAGGCGATAGGCCCGGACAAGCCGCTCAATGATCCGTTCCTCGCCCCAGCGCCGAAGGGTATCGTCCCCGTTCTTGGAGAAGCCGAAATCGTGGACGGGATCGTCGGGTCCATGACCGAGCCATGCCACGTCGGCATCGATGCGGCGGGCGCTTTCCTCCATCTCGGCGGTCCTGAGCACGCCGAGGGCGCCGCCCCGCTCCGGCCCGAGGGCGTTCTGCCCGCCCTCGCCGCGGGTCGAGCACGCGACCACGATCCGCATGCCATAGGCGAAGCGCAGCGCGGCCAGCAGGCCGTTGTGCTCGTCGTCCGGATGTGCGCCCGTGTTCATCATCGTCAGCACAGACGGAAGCCGGCTCAGGGCGCGGTGCAGGCGGACAAGGGCGGGCTGATGAACGGCGTGGGCGAGACGGCTATGGTCATCCGGCAAGGGAGGTCTCCTCGTTCGTATGTTCGCGTTCGGCCGCATGGGCCGTGTCGAGACGCGGGGTCATGGTCTCCAGGAGCGGCAACGCGGCAGCGCCGAGCGCTGCCGTCAGGCCGCCGGTTCGCCCGTGGATCAGGCGGGCCTCGCTGCGGTTCCTGCGCCGGGCGACGGACAGGGGAAGCGGCTGCATGGCCTCCACGAGATCCTCCAGCAGACCGGGCGGCAGAACGCCGCCGAGCACGATCGCTTCCGGATCGAACAGGTTTTCGAGCATCGCCACCTGCGGAGCCAGGTACCCGGCGGCTTCCTCGATCCAAGCCAGCACGACGGGATGCTTCTCACGGTGGAGACGCTCCAGCTCCGCGTAGTCGATCCCGTGGATTCCGGCCGCCGCCAGCTTCTGCGCAAGGGAGTGGAAGGAGGCATAGGCCTCGAGGCAACCGTGCTGTCCGCACGAGCAGAGCCGCCCGCCCTTCGCCACCCGCACATGCCCGATCTCGCCCGCATTGCCGTTCGCCCCGCGATACGGACGTCCGTCGATCATGATCCCGAGGCCGAGGCCCTGGCCGAAATAGATCAGGCAGAAATTCTTCAGGTTCCTGGCCACGCCATGCAGGCGCTCGCCGACTGCCGCCGCGGTAGCGTCGTTCTCCAGGGTCACGGGCGCACCGAGCATGTCGCCGATGCGGGCGACCGCATCGAAGTCGAACCAGCCGGACAAGGTCGTCGGCCCGACGGACGTCATGCCCTCGACGTTGAAGGGACCGGGCATCACGACCCCGACGCCCAGGAGTTGTGGAACGGGAGGCTCCAGCTGCGCCTGCGCGGCTTCGATCTCGGCCTTGATGACGGGGAGCACGGTCTCGGGGTCGTTCTGCGGCAGCGGGATGCTGCGCTGGGCGCGGACGCGTCCGCCGATATCCACCAGCAGCGTCGAGATATGGTCGGCTGCGATCTCGATCCCGGCGGTCATTCCGCCGTTCGGATTGACGTCGAACTGGATCGGCGGCAGGCCTCGGCCGGCCCTGAGGCGTCCGGTTCTGATCAGCAGGCCGTCGGCGACGAGATCCTCGACGATGTTCGAGACCGCCTGAGTGCTCAGATGCGCGTGGCGCGAAATTTCCATGCGCCCGACCGGCCCGAGCTGGCGCACCACGTCCAGCACCACCCGCCGGTTGTGGGAGCGATTTCGCTCCGGATTGCTTCCGATCGTCGATGGCGTCCCGGGTTTGGCTTTTCTCGGCATATCCACCACT
Organism: Microvirga lotononidis; assembly: GCF_034627025.1. Taxonomy (NCBI): domain Bacteria; kingdom Pseudomonadati; phylum Pseudomonadota; class Alphaproteobacteria; order Hyphomicrobiales; family Methylobacteriaceae; genus Microvirga; species Microvirga lotononidis. The sequence continues at coordinate 1,284,632 of NZ_CP141048.1, forward strand.
CCGTGAGACCGACGATGAACCCGGGCAATGAATAACTCAAGTGAATTATCTTATTGACAGGTGCATGACTCTGGACGAGCCTTGGACTTGGAACGGTCCTCTCGAAGGCCGCCACACCAGAGAGATGCCTGGCCCCGCGCCGGCGATAAAATGGAGAGGGATATGCGTTTTCGTCACATGCTCGCGAGCGTCGCCTTGGGCGCCATCACCCTGGCCGCCACCGGCGCGAAGGCCGTGGAAATCGAATACTGGCAGTATGTCTTCGACACCCGGGTCAAGGCGATGACCCAGCTGATCACGAAGTTCCAGGAAGCCAATCCCGACATCAAGGTCAAGCAGACCACCTTCCCCTATGCGGATTACCAGACGAAGGTCGCCGCCGCGATCCTGGCCGGCCAAGGCCCCGACGTGGTGCAGCTCTTCTACGGCTGGACCGACAATTTCATCTCCGGCAAGATGATCCGCCCCCTGCGCGCCGAGGCTTTCCCTGCCGCTGAGATCGAGCGCGACTTCTTCCCGATCGTGAGCGCCATGAAGCGCGGCAACGATTATTACGGCCTGCCGACCGCCGTGCGCTCTCTGGCGCTCTTCTACAACAAGAAGGCCTTCAAGGACGCGGGCCTCGATCCCAACAACCCGCCCAAGAATCTCGAAGAGCTCGTCGCCGCAGCCGAGAAGACCACCAAGCGCGACGGCAGCGGCAATCTCATCTCTGCCGGCATGACCCTCGACATGACCGGACAGGATCACCAATGGTGGCGCGAAGTCCTGATCCGCCAGTTCGGCGGCGTTCCCTACACGAACGAGGACACCAAGGTCGCCTATAACGACGAGGCGGGCCTGAAGGCGCTCACCTTCTACACGGACCTCCAGAAGAAGCATAAGGTCGGCCAAGCCGGCTTCATGGACGAAGGCCAGGCCGCCTTCCGTGCTGGTCTTGCGGCCATGACCATCGACGGTACGTTCCGCCTCGGATCGTTCAATACGATCAAGGGTTTCGAATGGGGCGTGACCGAGCTCCCCGCCAATGCTCAGGGCGTACGCAGCAACTACGCCAGCTATTTCGCCAACGCGATCACCACGAAGGCGGAAGGCGAGAAGCTCGCGGCGGCGGAGAAGTTCCTGAAATACGTCTCCTCCCCTGAAGCCATGAAGATCTGGATGGACGTCGTCGGCGAGCTGCCGGCACGCCGCGCCGCAGCCCTCACGCCCGAGAACACCGCGCATCCGGTCTATGGCCCATTCCTCAAGGGTCTGGAATACGCCCACACGACCTTGTTCAAGGATGAAGCCGCCCAGCGTCAGGTCGCCATCGACATGGCAAACCGCGTCCTGATCGGTAACGAGGATCCCAAGGCCTCGCTCGCCAAGGCGGCCGAAGCCGAGCAGGCGATCATCGATCGCGCCAAGCGCTGACACGTCGAGACCGCGAGGAACCTTTCATGTCCGTCGTCGCACATCGGGAGGCCGCCGCAGGCGGCCTCTGGTCGAGGATGAGCCTTGGCCAGAAGCAGCTGATATGGGCGTGGGGCTTCCTCGCGGTTCCCCTTCTCTTCTACGTCGTCATCCGGTTCTGGCCGACCTTCCAGGCCTTCTACCTGTCCGTGACGGATTGGAGCATCACGCGGCCCGCCTCCTTCGTCGGTTTCGAGAACTACAAGAGGCTCTTCGCCGATCCGCTCTTCTGGCAGGTGTTCCGCAACACCTTCCTGTACCTGATCATCGGCACGCCGATCAGCCTGCTGATCTCGTTCGTCGTGGCCTATTACCTCGACCGGGTGCGGTTCATGCACTCGTTCATCCGCGCCTTGTATTTCCTGCCGTTTCTCACGACCGCCGCCGCGATGGCGTGGGTCTGGCGCTGGTTCTACCAGCCCGTCCCCATCGGCGTGATCAACGACGTTCTCGCGAGCTTCGGCATCCCGCAGCAGCCATTCCTGCGCTCCACGACGCAAGCCCTCCCGGCCGTCCTCGCACCCGCCATCTGGGCGGGCCTCGGCTTCCAGATCATCATCTTCCTCGCCGGATTGCGGGCGATACCTTCGACCTATTACGAAGCCGCGCGCATCGACGGCCTGTCGGAAGGCGCGATCCTGCGCAAGATCACGATTCCCCTGCTGAAGCCGACGCTGGTCTTCCTGGTGGTGTTCTCGTCCATCGGATTCCTGCGCATCTTCGATCAGGTCTACAACATCAACACGAACGATCCCGGCGGCCCGCTGAACTCGACGAAACCCCTCGTGCTGATGATCTACCAGACTGCCTTCAGCTCCTACGAGATGGGATACGCCGCCGCCCAGACGGTCGTTCTGTTCCTGATCCTGCTCGTGATCTCCCTCGTCCAACTGCGCATCATGAGAGACCGCTGATGACCCAAGCCGCATCGTCCCACGGGTCTCTGCCCATGCCCCGGATCAGGCCCGGCCGGATCGTCGCCTGGACGCTCCTGTTCATCGGCGGCGTCATCATGGTGACGCCCCTCCTCTTCATGCTGTCGACATCCCTGAAGGATGCCTCGCAGGTCTACGATCTGCGCGTGATTCCGGCGGCGCCGACCCTCGACAACTACATCGAGATCCTGGGCGACGGGCGCTTCACGCGCTGGTTCGTCAATTCCATGGTCGTGGCGGTGCTCGTCACGCTCTCGAACGTGTTCTTCGACAGCCTCGTCGGCTACACGCTCGCCAAGTTCAGGTTCCGGGGCCGCTACATCGTCTTCATCGCCATCCTGTCCACGCTGATGATTCCGACCGAGATGCTGGTGTTGCCCTGGTATCTGATGGCGAGCCAGTTCGGATGGCTGGACAGCTATTGGGGCATCATGTTCCCGGGCATGATGACGGCCTTCGGCACCTTCCTGATGAAGCAGTTCTTCGAGGGCGTGCCGGACGATTTTCTCGAAGCGGCACGGATCGACGGCCTGAACGAATTCACCATCTGGTGGAAGATCGCAATGCCGCTCGTCACTCCTGCCCTGTCGGCTCTCGCGATCTTCACCTTCCTGGGCAACTGGACGGCCTTCTTCTGGCCGCTCATCGTGACCACGAGCGCGGAGCTCTACACGCTGCCGGTCGGGCTCTCCAGCTTCGCGGTCGAGCAATCCATCCAGTGGGAAAAGATCATGACGGGCGCGAGCATCGCCACCCTTCCCACCCTCATCATCTTCCTGTTCCTCCAACGCTACATCGTCCGAGGCGTGATGCTGGCCGGACTTAAAGGCTGAAGCCGATGAATGCAGGCACCTTCAACGACACGTCCACCTTCCCGGATCCGGTCTACAAGGAGACCGTCCTGCGTCCCCTGTTCGACGGCGCGAAGGATCATCACGTCGAGGGCTTCCGCCTCATCGACCGGGCGCATCTTGTCATGCTTCACGAGACCGGGATCCTGACGATCGAGCAGGCCCGCCCCATCGCCCAGGCCCTCGAAGACATCGACCGCGAGGTCGATGTCGGCGCCCTCACCTATACGGGCGAGGTCGAGGATTTCTTCTTCCTCATCGAGAAGCAGCTTCGCGCCCGCCTCGGACCCGATCTTGCGGGACGCCTGCACACGGCACGCTCGCGCAACGACATCGACCACACCCTGTTCAAGATCGGCCTTAAGGATCGCATCGACCCGCTGCTGGAGCGCCTGGTTCACCTGGCCGAGACGCTCGCATCCGTAGCGGAGCGGGAAAGCAAGACGCTGATCGTCGCCTATACCCACGGACAGCCGGCGCAGCCGACTGTCTTCGGGCATTACCTGTCCGCCGTTCTCGAGACCCTGCTGCGCGACATTGCGCGACTGGAGGCAGCGCGGGACATCGTCGACCGGAGCCCCATGGGGGCTGCTGCCATCACCACGAGCGGCTTTCCCATCGACCGCGAACTGATGGCCCGCCTGCTCGGATTCAGCCGTCCTCTGCAGAACTCCTATGGCTGCATCGCGTCCATCGACTACATCACATCCACCTACTCGGCCCTCGAGCTGATCTTCCTGCATCTCGGCCGCTTCATCCAGGACCTGCAGTTCTGGACCAGCTTCGAAGTCGGGCAGATCTACGTTCCCAATGCTTTCGTGCAGATCTCGTCGATCATGCCGCAGAAGCGCAATCCCGTGCCGATCGAGCACATGCGCCATCTCTCGTCGCAGACCGTCGGCCGGGCGCAGGCGATGCTCACGATCATGCACAACACGCCGTTCACCGACATGAACGACAGCGAAGGCGAGAGCCAGGGCTTCGGCTACGGCGCTTTCGAGAGTGGCGGACGCGTCCTCGACCTCCTCGCCGCGCTGGTTCCATCATTGCGGATCGACGCTGACCGGGTTCGCCAGAACATCCGCCGCAGCTGCATCACCGTGACGGAACTCGCCGACAGCCTCGTGCGCCTGGAAGGGCTGTCCTTCCGCGAGGCGCACGAGATCGCCGCCGAAGTCGCCCGTGCCGTCGTGGCCATCGGGGGCGATATCGCGGCCGACGGATATGCGGCCTTCCGGGAAGCCTTCCGGCGCTGCGCCGGCCGCGAGACGAGCATCGAGCCGGACCGGTTCGCAGAGATCGTCTCGGCGGAAAACTTCGTCGCCGTCCGCGACCGGTTCGGCGGCCCCGCGCCCAGGGCATTGTCCCAGGCCATCGCCGGATACAACCAGGACATCGCGACGATCCGCTCCCGGATGCAGGACGCGTCGAGCCGCGCCCAGGCCTCCGCGCAGGATCTTCAATCCCGTTTCAACGCACTTCTTGGAGCCCGCTAATGGCGACCATCGAAATCGATCGCCTCGTCAAGAGATACGGGCAGACGGCCGTCGTCCACGGCATCGACCTCGCGATCCAGGACGGCGAGTTCGTCGTCCTGGTCGGCCCTTCGGGCTGCGGCAAGTCCACGACCCTGCGCATGATCGCCGGCCTCGAGGAAATCAGCGGCGGCGAGATCAGGATCGACGGGCGGGTCGTCAACGACCTGCAGCCTAAGGACCGGAACATCGCCATGGTGTTCCAGAACTACGCCATCTATCCCCACGTGACCGTCGCCGACAACATCGCCTTCGGCCTCTACCGCTCCAAGCTCTCGAAGAGCGAGAAGCGCGCGCGAGTGGAACAGGTTGCGCAGACGCTCGGGCTCTCGCATCTCCTGGAGCGCCGTCCGTCCGCATTGTCGGGCGGACAGCGCCAGCGCGTCGCCATCGGACGGGCCATGGTCCGCGATCCCGCGGCGTTCCTGTTCGACGAGCCTCTGTCCAACCTCGATGCCCAGCTGCGCACCCAGATGCGCATCGAGATCAAGCGGCTCCATCACCGGCTCGGCACCACGTCCGTCTTCGTGACCCACGATCAGGTGGAAGCCATGACCATGGCGGACCGGATCGTCGTCATGCGCGACGGCCGGATCCTGCAGGTGGGCTCGCCTCTGGAGCTGTACGAGAGGCCCGTCGACGTGTTCACGGCGCGCTTCATCGGCAGCCCGACGATGAATCTGCTTCCGGCCTCGTTGAAGGAAGGTCATGCGAACCTGTCGGCAGGCGGCTCCGTCAAAGTCCCGGCCGTCTCGGCGACATCGCCCGAGATCCTGGTCGGCGTTCGCCCGCAGGACCTGACTCCGGCAACGTTCGGCGTTCCGGGCCTCGCCGTATCGGGCAATGTCGTGGTCGTGGAAACCCTGGGCTCCGAGACTCTCGTCCATATCGAGAAGGGGAACCAGACCGTCATCGGATCGGCGCCGGGACGGCAGATCCCGAAGATCGGCGAGCAGCTGACCCTGCATGCCCCGACCGAGAGGCTGTATTACTTCGATAAGGCGACTGAGAAGGCCTTGGCCGCCCAATGACCGAACGAGTCTCTGAGCGGAACAAGGTCCTGTGCCTTGGCCGGATCTATTGCGACATCATCTTCACGGGCCTGCGCGACATGCCGGTGCTCGGGCGCGAACGCTTTGCGGACGACGTGACGGTCGTCGCAGGCGGCGGCGCCTATATTACAGCGGCCCATCTTGCGTCCCTCGGGCGACCATCGGCCTTGCTCACGCGTCTTGGGACGGACCCGCTCTCAAAGGGCCTTGATCCTGAACTGGAAGGCAGCGGGATCGACTTGACGTTCGTCGAGCGATCCCCCGATGCCGGACCCCAGCCGACCGTCGCCCTGGTGAAGGACGGCGAAAGAGCCTTCGTGTCCCGGCGCGCCGGAACCTCCAGGCCCGCCTCCCTGGAGAAAGCGCTCGCGGCACCTGACATCGCCCATCTCCACATCGCGGAATTCGCCACCCTGAAGGACAACCCCGATGTGATCGCCATGGCGAGAGAGCGCGGCCTGACGGTCTCGCTCGATCCGAGCTGGGACGACGAGCTCATCCGCCAGGATGCCGGGTTTTTCGAGACCTGCGCCGGTGTCGATGTCTTTCTCCCCAACGTGGAAGAGGGAGAAGCGCTGACCGGTGAAGCATCGCCCGAGGCCATCCTGTCCGCCTTGCGGGAGCATTTTCCCTTGGTCGTGCTGAAGCGCGGCGAACACGGCGCCGTGGCGTCCAAAGGCTCGGCCTCGGTTTCGGCGCGGGCGATGCCTGTCACCGTGGTCGATACGACGGGCGCGGGCGATGCATTCAACGCCGGCTTCCTGCATTCCTGGCTCGGCACGGCCGACATCGAAAGAGGTCTGGCGGCCGGCATCGAGGCCGGCGCCCTCTCCGTCCAGTCCCCGGGCGGCGCCCCGCCGCGCCGGTGATAAGGCGCGGTCTGGCAGACTGAGCCGTATGCGCTATCTGCTGTCGGGACGGGGCCTGCATGCCCCCTCTCGCGGCAAGGACGATCCATGCGGATGCGAATTCTCAGTTGCGCCGTCGGCAGCCTTCTCTCCCTGGCGGCCTGCAATACGGTGACGCGCGGGACCGTGGAGGAAGTGACGATCAGCGCCAGTCCCGCCTCCGCGCGCATCAGGACCTCGCTCGGCCACGAATGCCCCCGATCTCCTTGCGTGGTGAAGGTCGACCGCAAGGCGGAGTTCACCGCCTATGCCGAGGCGCGGGGATACCGGCCCGGCTTGCTGCTGGTAAAATCCACGCTCACCGACAAGGCGGCTCCCGGCGTGATCGGCAACGCGGTGCTCCCTGGTGGTTCGGTCGGTCTGGTGCTCGATGCCGCGAACGGCGCTATGCTCGATCATACGCCCAATCCCGCTCACATCGAGCTCGTGCCGCTCGGCCGGGCCCGAGGCCGCTGATCGGGGAGGAACTTAGCACTGCCAAGCTGGTTGACCGCGTATCATGCTTTTATGCCCGGTCCGCTCCGCGCGGGGACGCTACGAGCGTCGATCGATCCGCAGCCTGCGGGCAATGCTTGCCTCAAGCAGGCTGCGGATCGGAAAGGTCGGTAGGTAACGTTCGATGCGGCTTTCGCTTCCTCGTCTGATCTTCTGGGGAGCCCTTGTCCTGGTTTTGGCGGCGGGCGGCGCGCTGGCTTACATCTCTTCCGGCATCTACGACATCGCCGCCACCAAGCAGCACATCGCGCCGGTCTATTGGGCCCTCACGACGGCACGGCGCCAGTCGATCCGGGCCCGCGTCATCGGCGAAACTCCGCCTTCCAACCTCGCGGATGCGAATGTGGTCGCAACGGGACTTGCCCTCTACGACCAGCATTGCAGGCAATGCCATGGTGCGCCCGGGCTTCCGCCGGATGCCATCGGACTCGGCATGATGCCGGCGCCGCCGAACTTCGCCCAGATGGGCCGCGACCTTTCGGCGCCGGAGATCTACTGGGCCGTCTCGAACGGAATCAAGCTGACCGGGATGCCCGCCTGGAGGTTTCGCCTGACCGAGCCCGAGCGCTGGGCTGTCACCGCATTCGTCAAAAGCTCCCTCAACCTGACGCCTGCCGAATTCAGGGCGCGACGGGAGCAGGCGACCGGGGACAGCGAGGAGCGACCCAAGCCGAGAAAGCCCGAGGGCCCATGGGAGCCGAAGGACGCGATCGAGCGCGGTCGGGTGGCAATCCTGCAATATGCCTGCGAGACCTGCCATGTCATTCCCGGAATCCGAGGACCCGACGCGCATGTGGGCCCGCCGCTCGCCGGCATCGCGGGACAGCTCTACATCGCGGGCGTCCTGCGCAACACGCCTGAGCACATGATCGACTGGCTGCGCGATCCGCAGCGGATCGACCCTCTCTCCGCCATGCCTAACCTGGGTGTCTCGGACCACGATGCCCGCGACATCGCGACCTATCTCTACTCGCTGCGCTGATGCGACGGCGTGCGGTGGAAGCTATGGCCGCAACGTGTAGAGATAGGTCGCAACATGTCTCGCCTCGTCCCGCGAAATGCCGGTGACGGGCATGGCCGACTGGGGATCGATGGAACGCGGGTTCTCGATCCATCGGATGAGGTTGTCGGGCGAGTTCGGAACGACGCCGCCGACATAGACCCGTGCAGCATAGGCCTGAAGCGTCGGTCCGACTCTGCCCTGAGCTCCGGGAATACCGGGAACGATATGGCAGCCGACGCAGCCATAACGCTGCGCCAGGCGAAGGCCGAGGTCTGGATCGCCGCCGGTGAGCGCGATGGCACGGGCACGGGCATCGCGGTCCGACTTCACGCGATATCCCACATAGATGCCGCCCGCGATCAGCAGAAGCAGGGTGAGAGCCGCCGAGGACCAGACGAGGAAGGACCGGGTCCGCCTGTCCATGCGCATGCCACGCAGGGACGTCTCGCGGCCGGGGGAAGTCTCCTTACCGGGGGGAGGACCGGAGCCTGTGCGACCGACGCTGAGAACGATCCCTGCCAACCGAATGGCTATCGGGACGGCCATCAGTGCCAGGGGCCTACCGCGCGGCATGAGCGCATCTCTCACTCTGTTGCCAAGGCCGCACAACGGAGATCGTCAGAGTTTTCATCGCTCGCATCCTTGAAAGACGAGCCCGGCAACGCCGTGGAGGAGAATGATCACCGTGAACAGCAGGGCGATGGAGACTCCGATGAGCGCCATGAAGCGGTGCGGCCGGCCTGCTCCCGTCGTATCCGTCCGGGGCGTCGGCGCCGCGGCGGCATAGCTGCGCCATGACAGGAAGCCGCCGAACAGGCTCAGGATCGCCATGGCGAGGGCGAAGATGGGGATGAGCGGAACTTGATGGGCACAGACCCATGGCACCGCCGCATAGGCGAACTGCGTGTTGATGAGCCACGCAAGCGGTCCGACATAGATGCCGGCCGATGGAACGCCGCGGGAGAGCCAAGCCGTCATGATCTCACCACCACCTCGGGAACCAGTAGATGATCACATAGATCGGAAGCCAGGAGGCCACGACGAAATACCAGTAGAAGGCATTGTCCCCCACGTCGGAGAAGCGCTTGCCGTGGCCGTGGCGGGTGAACATCAGAACCGTGAGGACGATCGTGTCGCCCAGGTCCGTCAGAACATGCAAGGTGTGCAGGCTGAGGAGGAGCCACACCACGGACCCGTAGGCATTCTGATCCCAGCGCACGTGAAGCGTGCCGAACTCGAACACGCGGATGACCAGCAGAACGACGCCGAAGAGGCTCATGATCACGAGATTGCGGCGGGTTGATGCGAGGTCCTCCCGTTCCCCGTCCCTCTTGGCGCGCTGGTTCGGCCAGATGCTGGCGAGCAGCACGACGGTGAAGAGGCTCGACCAGAGAAGATCAGGCGGCGGCGCGCTCAGCGGCCAGTTCCCGTTGATGAAGACGAGATAGAAATACATGGCCGCCGCGATGGCGAAACCCATGCCTTCGGCGACGGCGAAGCCGACCGTTCCCCACCAGATCGGACTGCGGGCGCCATAGGCATAACCCGGCATGGACCTCGCGCTCATCACGACCCGGTGCGGCAGCATGGCGTTATCGGGCTGAGGACCCAGAGTCATCTTTCGTCCTCCGTGCTCGGCTTGGGCCAGAACCAGCCCATGAGGGCCAATGCGAGCGGAACGCTGCCCCACACCAGGGCCCAGGGCGTGAACATGGAACCGATGAACAGGATCGCCGTCGCGATCGCCGCGATGAACGGCCAGATCGAAGGCTCGGGCGTCGTCTCACGCAGATCCGCGCGTGCATCCGTGACCGTCGTGACGAGCTGCTCCCGGTTCTCGACACTCAGGCCCGCGACCACCGGCAGATCGTCGCGGTGGGCCCACAGGGGCTCGCGGTTCGTCACGACCGGGATGCGGTCGAAGTTCTGCGGCCTGGGCGGAGACGCGGACGCCCATTCGAGCGTTCCGGCATTCCAGGGATTGGGTCCGGCGACAGCCCCGCGGCGCGCGCTCGACACGATGTTGTAGAGGAAAAGCACGAAGCTCGCGAAGAACAGGGCCGCTCCGAGGGACGTGAAGAGGTTCAGGCTCCCCCAGCCCATCTCCGGCAGATAGGTGTAGACTCGGCGCGGCATGCCCATCAGTCCCAGGATGTGCATGGGAAAGAAGGTCGCGTTGAATCCGATGAAGGCCAGCCAGAAATGCCACTTCCCCAGCCGCTCGCTCATCATGCGGCCGGTGAATTTCGGGAACCAGTAATACACCGCGCCGATCAGCGGAAACACGTTGCCGCCGATGAGCACGTAGTGAAAGTGAGCGACGACGAAGAAGGTGTCGTGGACCTGGGTATCGAGCGGCACGGATGCGAGCATGATCCCCGACAATCCGCCGGCCACGAAGATGAAGAAGAAGCCGACGATGAAGAGAAGCGGCGTGCGGAAGACCGGCCGGCCGTCCCACAGGGTGGCGATCCAGCAGAAGATCTGGATGCCGTTCGGGATGGCGATGAGCATGCTGGACGCGGTGAAGAAGCTGGCGCCGAGCTGCGGCAGGCCGGTGGTGAACATGTGGTGCACCCACAGGCCGAAGGAGAGAAAACCGGTTGCGATGAGCGACAGCACCAGGGCGATGTAGCCGAAGGCCTGGCGGCGCGAGAACGTGACCACGATGGCGGAGACCCAGCCCGTCGCGGGCAGGAAGATGATGTAGACCTCCGGGTGGCCGAAGAACCAGAACAGGTGCTGGTAGAGCAACGCATCGCCGCCTTCGGCCGGGTTGAAGAAATGCGTGCCGACGAGCCGGTCCATCATCAGCGTAGCGGAGGCCGTGACCACGGCAGGCAGCGCGAAGATGATGACGAAGGAATTGATGAGCTCCGCCCAGACGAACAGCGGAATGCGATCGAGGGTCATGCCGGGTGCACGGAACTTGAAGACCGTCACGATGACGGAAATCGCCACGGCGATGCCCGACACTTCCGTGAAGGTGATCATCTGGGCCCAGAAATCCGCCCTCTTGCCGGGCGAGTATTCCGGTCCCGAGAGCGGAACATAGGCGAACCACCCGACATCCGGACCGATGTTGAGGACGAAGGCGACCCAGATCAGCAGTCCGCCGAAAACATAGACGTAATAAGCATAGGCGTTCAGGCGCGGGAAGGCGATGTTGCGCGTGCCCACCATGAGCGGCACGAGATAGACCGCGAAGGCCTCGCCGATCGGCACGCCGAAGAGAAACATCATCGTGGTGCCGTGCATGGTGAAGAGCTGGTTATAGAAATCAGGCCCCATCAGCCTGTTCTCCGGCAGGGCCAGCTGCATGCGCATGAGAATGGCGGAGAGACCGCCCAGGAACAGGAAGAGGATTGCCGTCGCGATGAAGCGGCGGCCGATGACCTTGTGATCCACCGTCGACAGGGCGCCGATGATCCCCTTGTCCGTTCCCCAGGTCTTGGCGAGGCGAGCCGTCAGCTCCGGCCCGTCCACCTGATCGTCGCGCAATTCGTCCGGGCTTATGGGCTCGTCGGCTTGGCTCTGCACGCCCGGCAGGCCGCCCCGCTCGCCCGTGGCGAGACGCGAGATTTCAGGAACGGCATCGAGCTCGTTTGGTGTGATCGCCCGGGTCACTTCAGCCCCTCCAGGTAATCCGCGAGAGGCTGTATCTCGTCGGGGTCGAGACGGACCGCGGGCATGTTCACGCCGGGCTTGATGCCATGCGGATCGAGGATCCAAGCCGCGAGATTGCCCCGCGTCGTCTCCAGGGTTCCGGCCGCGATGTACCGGCGGCTTCCCACATGGGTCAGGTCGGGCGCGACCTTGCCGCCCGCATCCGTGCCGCGCACCTGGTGGCACATGACGCAGGGCTTGGAGAGAAAGATCTCCATGCCCCGCTGTCGATGGGAATCGCTCGGCGGCGTGGCGGAGGACACCTGCCGGTCGCGCCAGCGCTCGAAATCCTCCTTCGTCTCAGCAATGACGAGCAGACCCATATGGGCGTGCTGGAGGCCGCAGAATTCGGCGCATTGCCCGCGATAGAGGCCGGGGCGATCCGCCTGGATCTGGATCTGGTTCTGCCGCCCCGGGATCAGATCCATCTTGCCCGTCAGGCTGGGAACCCAGAACGAGTGGATGACATCGCCAGCTTCGAGCTTGATCAGCACCGGTTCCCCGACCGGAATGTGAATCTCGTTCGCCGTCGTGAAGACGCGGCTCGGCTGCGAATCCTCGTAGGTGACCTCCCACCACCATTGCTGACCGGTGACCAGCAACGTCAGCGCTCCATCCTTACGGGCGAACAGCACCTTCTGGGCCGCATAGCTCAGACCCGTCAGGGAAAGGACCGTCACGAGCGTCAGGCCGACGGCAACGGAGATCGTGACGGTCATCCGCCGCTCGGTGTCCGGATTCGTCGCCAAGGGATCCGCGTCGGCAGGGCGGCGCCGGCGCAGGGACAGAACGAGAATGATCATGGTCAGAAGCCACACCATGGCCAGGATGGCGAGGAAGATCCAGAACATGTCCGCAAGGGTGCGCGCGGCCGGACCCTGCGCGTCGAGGGCCGATTGCCAGCCCTGGCAGCCTCCGAGGGGCAGGACGGCAAGCAGGAGGAATGGACGGCCCCTTCTCATCTGCGCCTCATTGCGGCATCTGGGCCGACGGCGGCGTCTGTCCGCCGTTGATCGGTTCGCCGGGCGGCCTGCGCTGCTCGGCCGGTCCCGGGCTCATGTCGTCCCTGCGGCCCGGCGCCGCCGCCTTCGGCACGTTGCGGCCCATGGAGCGCACATAGGCGGCGATTTCCCAGATCTGCTCGTCGGGAACCTTGCCGCGGAACGACGGCATGCCGTTCGGACGCCCCTCGCGAATGGACTGAACGATGTTTTCGATCTGCCCGCCATAGATCCACATGTCGTCCATCAGCGGCGGCCCCGACCCTCCGCCTCCGTTGGCGTGGCAGCCGTTGCAATTGTACCATGCATAGAGGCGCTGGCCCTGCGCGATCTGGTAGGCGTTCTCCTCGTATTTCTTGGCCGTGCCGGAGCGCTGTTCGACGGGACCGCTCGGCCCCGGAGACAACGGCACCAGCGAGACCTGCTCCTCCGTCTCGTCGGCCGTGGGACGGGAGCGCAAATCCCGCTCCTCGCGTTGGCACGCCGCGAGAGCGAAAGCCACCAGGAGAATCGACACGGCCAAGGCCTTAAGGGAGCTTGAACACATGGAGCGTTCCTCCCTTGGTCGTGACGTTCTTCAGGTCCCGCATGGCATTGACGAAGCCGAGCGCGGCCGTTGCGTCGCGCGGATCGAGATCGCCCGACACGATGGATCCGGCCCATCCGCCGACGCCGGACAGGATCGCCACGTATTGCTTGCCGTCAGGTCCACGATAGGTGGTGGGCTGTCCGACGATCCCCGAAGACGTCCTGAACTGCCACAGCACTTCGCCGGTGCGCGCATGCACGGCCTTGAACCAGCCGTCCATGGTGCCGTAGAATACGACGTCGCCAGCGGTCGCGAGCGCGCCGCCCCAGAGGGGGAAGCGCTCGTTGATGGTCCAGAGTTCCCTGCCCTGCCTGATGTCCCAGGCGGAGAACTCGCCCATGTGGCCGCCGGGCCCGGGGAACATGCGAATCTCGGCGCCGACATAGGGCGTTCCGGCGATGTAGTTCGGATCGGTGCTCTCCCAATCCATGCACAGGTTCACATGCGGGATGTAGAGAAGACCGGTCTTGGGGGAGAAGGCGCTGGGGTTCCAGTTCTTCGCGCCCGAGGCCGCCGGGCAGATGTCGCGAACGACGCGGCGGTCCACCGGCTCCTTGTCGGCATTGTACTGAATGCGCCCCGTCGCGAGATCGACGCCCGTGGCGGCCGTGAGAGCATGGAACGGTTTTGCCGACAGCAGCTCGCCGTTGGTGCGGTCGATGACATAGACGAAGCCTGTCTGTCCCGGATGCACCAGCACCTTGCGGGGCTTTCCCTCCCATTCCATGTCGAGCAGGATCGTCTCGTTGTCGCCGCTCCGGCCGTGGAGATCGTGAGGCGCGATCTGATAGAACCAGCGCGCCTCGCCCGTATCGGCGTCGCGGGCGAAGATGCCCGCCGTCCATTTGTTGTCGCCGGGGCGCGGATTTGGATTCCAGGGACCGGGATTGCCCGTGCCGTGATAGATGAGGTTGAGGTCGGGATCGTAGGACAGCCAGCCCGAGACGGTGCCGCCACCCTGCTGCCAGCCATCCGCCGGCCATGTGGTGACGCCGAGATCCTGCCCCTTGTCGCCGTCGTAGAACGGCTTGAAGTTCGGGCCGATCTTGACGTCCTGATCGGGCCCCGTGCTGTACGCCTTCCAGACGCTCTTGCCGGAATTGATGTCGATCGCCTCGATCCAGCCGCGAACGCCGAACTGGCCTCCGGAAACACCGACGATGACTTTGTCCTTCACCACCAAGGGCGCCATCGTCATGGTCTCACCGCGGGTGATATCGCCGAGCCGGGTTTTCCAGACCTCCTCGCCGGTCTCGGCATTCACCGCGACCACGTGGGCATCGAGCGTCGTGAAGACGATACGCCCGTTTGCGAAAGCGGGACCGCGATTGACCACGTCGCAGCAGGCGACGCCCTGGGCGGCGGATGCAGGCTTGGGATTGTACTGCCACTTCAGCGGCGCGCCCGGTTGCGTGAGATCCAAGGCGTAGAGAATGTTGGGGAAGGGAGAGAGCACGTACATCGTGCCGCCGACCACGAGCGGAGCCGCCTCCTGCCCTTTGTTGACCCCGGCCGAGAAGGTGAAGGCGACCTGCAGGTTCTTCACGTTCTCCGTGTTGATCTCGGACAGGTCGCTGAAGCGCGTCGAGGCGGAGTTCTTCTGCGGAATCGTCCACTGCCCGTCCTCAGGCGCCGAGGCGAAGGATGGGACGGCGGGCTGAGGTGGATCTGTCTGGGCCAAAGCCTGGGAGGCAGGCTGCAAGTTCAGCAGAATCGCCAGAACGAGGGCAAGACGAGCTCCACCCAAAGTTGTCCTCCGCAACGCCTGGACTCACCGCTTCGAGAGCGGCTCGACTCTAACCGTTCAGCTTGGCCGAGGTTCCCGAGATTGTGATCGCTCTTCCAGGGAACCTCAGCGCCAGACCTGCGAGAGCGGGATGCCGTATTCGTTGGAGGCCCCGACGAGAACGATCGCGCTTATCGCGGCCAGAAGCCCGATCAGGAAAAGCGTCACCAGGAAACCCCGGTCGCGGAAAATACGGAAATCCTTGCGCAACGAGCTGATCCGCGGCTCTGTCATCGTCGATCCCGGAGTGGTTTATGCTATGGAGGCAACCGGGACACGACCATCGTGTTCCGCGCATTGGCCCGGGCGGGTCCTGAGGAGAACCGAATGACATCGAAGCCGTGCATCGTTCTGGGCGTGCCGGTTCAGGAGGGCGCGGGCCGTCTCGGCTGCGACATGGGCCCGAGCGCCTTCCGGACCGCGGGCCTGCTCACCGAACTGCAAAACCTCGGCTACCAGGTGGAGGACCGGGGCAACATCGCGCCCAGGCCGCTCCGGGAGCTGCGGCACCCGAACGTCGCCATCAAGGCCCTGGCCGAGACCGTCGCCTGGACCGAGGCCATCGCCGAGGCGGCCTATCGGGCCGCCGGCGACGGGATGCCGATCTTCGCCGGGGGCGACCACAGCCTCTCGGCGGGTTCGATGACCGGGCTCGCCCGCCGCGCGGCGGAGGACGGCCGCGAGTTCTTCGTGCTGTGGCTCGACTCGCATCCGGATTTCCATACCCTCGCCACGACCACGAGCGGCAACCTGCACGGCGTGCCGATGGCCTATGCCACGGGCCGTGAGGGCTTCGACGGCTACTTCCCGCCGCTCGCCGCTCCCATCAAGCCTCAGAACGTCTGCATGATGGGCATCCGCAGCGTCGATCCCGCGGAGCGCTCCGCCCTGCAGGGCGCGGGCGTGACGGTTCACGACATGCGGTCCATCGACGAGAACGGCGTGGTGTCCCTCCTCGATGGCTTCCTGAAGCGCGTGGCGGCGGCGGACGGCTTTCTCCACGTGAGTCTCGACGTGGACTTCCTCGACCCTGTGATCGCGCCCGGCGTCGGCACCACGGTTCCGGGTGGCGCGACCTTCCGCGAGGCACATCTCATCATGGAGATTCTGCACGACAGCGGTCTCGTCGGCAGCCTCGACCTCGTCGAGCTCAACCCGTTCCTCGACGAGCGCGGCCGCACGGCCCTCCTCATGGTCGATCTCGTGGCGAGCCTGATGGGGCGGCGCGTGCTCGACCGGCCGACCCAGAGCTATCGTTATACCCCCAAGTTCGGCTGAGCCGGAGGATCGTTGGACGACGGGATGTGAAGGCTCCAGACCGCCGTGGGCGCGGAACATCGGCGGCCTGCACCGATTAGCCTGGATGAGGGCTGCCGACGCGCACGAAGCCATTCCGATGCGACGAAAGCGAGGGTCGCGATGACCGCTCGAAGACCAAAGGTTGTGATCGTTGGAGCGGGGTTCGGCGGGCTCACCGCGGCTCAATCACTGGCGCGGGCTCCGGTCGATGTGACGATCATCGACCGGCACAACTTTCACTATTTCCAGCCCCTGCTCTATCAGGTCGCCACGGCGGCCCTGTCCCCGGCCGACATCGCGTGGCCGATCCGCGGCATTCTGAGGCGCCAGAAGAACGCGACGGTGTTCCTGGCGGATGTCACCGGCATCGACGCGCAGGCACGCATGGTCCAGGCGGGATCGTTGAGCATCCCGTACGATTACCTCGTCCTCGCGACCGGCGCCACGCACTCCTATTTCGGGCATCCGGAATGGGCCTCCGTGGCCCCGGGACTGAAGCAGATCGAGGATGCGACGGTGATCCGCCGCAAGATCCTTCTCGCCTTCGAGCACGCCGAACTGACCGACGATGCCAACGAACAGCGCCGCCTGCTCACCTTCGTGGTCGTGGGCGGCGGCCCGACCGGCGTCGAAATGGCAGGGGCCATCGCGGAAGTAGCCCACCATGCCCTATCGGCCGAGTTTCGGAGGATTGACCCCCATTCCGCCCGGGTGATCCTGATCGAGGCGGGACCCCGCCTGCTGCCCGCCTTTCCCGAGGATCTCGCGGCCTATGCGCAGACATCCCTGGAGCGGATGGGCGTGGAGGTCAGGACGAATGCACGGGTTACGGATTGCACCGAAGCCGGCGTCGACCTGGAAGAGACGCAGATCGCGGCCGGAACGGTCATATGGGCGGCCGGCGTTGTGGCCTCCCCGGCCGCCGAGTGGCTCGGGGCGGAACACGACCGCGCCGAGCGGATCAAGGTCGAGCCGAACCTGAAGGTTCCCGGCAGGTCCGAGATCTTCGCGATCGGCGACACCGCGTCAGTCGTCGATTCGGATGGAAAGACCGTGCCGGGCATCGCCCCGGCGGCCAAGCAGATGGGCCGCTATGTGGCCCGGGTCATCGCCGCGGAGGTCGAGAAGAAGACATCACCCGGGCCATTCCGGTACCGGCATCAGGGCGACCTCGCCACGATTGGGCGCAAATCCGCCGTGGTGAAGCTCGATTCCATTCACCTCACGGGCTTCATCGGCTGGCTGTTCTGGGGCATCGCGCATGTCTATTTCCTGATCGGCCTGCGCAACCGTGCCGTCGTGGCGTTCACCTGGCTTTGGAACTATCTCACCCTTCAGCGGGGGGCACGCCTCATCACGGATGGCCCGGCCGAACAAGCCACGGCCCGGGACGAGAAGGCGCGTCCGCTGCCTTCTTCGGTCGAAGTGAGCCAAGGACCTGAGCGCAATCAGTCGCGCTTGGGCCGAGCCGACTGGCGTTGATGCACCGGACGACATCGCGCGGGCATCATTCGTGACTGTCGCGATATGTCCGGCCATGGATCGCGTCGAAGCCGCGATCCGTCAGTTCGATCGTTCGGGCATCGGGCACGACGACATACCCGAGATGGGCCAATTCCGACACGGCCACCGCCACCGAGGGATCCGTCCCGAAATGCGCATCGAGCGTGGCCATGGTGAGGCGCGCTCCCGGCCTGCGGTGCGTCTCGCGGATGTAGTCGAGAATCTCGCATGCGGTCTCGCTCAGCTCCATTTGCATGTCCCCAGAGGCGTTGAACTCCCTCCCTTCGCCGGATCAATCGTCCGCCCGGATCTTGAAGAGGTCGGGATATTGCCGCGGTTGAGAGCGGAAATATTGCGGCGGCGCCTTGATGGCCGCGCCGAAATGCGCGGCGGCGTGCCAGGGCCAGCGCGGATCGTAGAGAGCCGCGCGTGCAATGGCGATCAGATCGGCATCGCCCGTGACGAGGATCGATTCCGCCTGCACGAAATCCGTGATGAGACCCACGGCGATGACGGGCATTCCGACGGATTTCAGGGATCGGGCGAGCGGCACCTGATAGCTCGGCCCCACGGGGATTGCCTGCGACGGCGTCAGGCCACCGCTCGACACGTGGATCGCGCTGCAGCCGCGTGCCTTGAGGGCTTTCGCGAATTCCACCGTCTCCTCGATGGTCCAGCCACCCTTGGCCCAATCGGTGCCCGACACGCGCACCGTCACCGGTCGCTCGGCAGGGAAAGCGGCGCGAACCGCATCGAACACTTCGAGCGGGAAGCGCATCCGGTTTTCGAGGGAGCCGCCGTACTGGTCGTCGCGCCGGTTGGACAGCGGCGACAGGAACTGGTGCAGCAGGTAACCGTGAGCCACGTGGATCTGCACGGCCGCGAGGCCGAGGCGTCCGGCGCGCCGCGCCGCATCGGCAAAGGCGTTGCGCACCCGCGCAAGGCCATCCTGATCGAGCGCCGCAGGCGGCACCTCGTCGGCCCCGTGCGGGATCGCGGAAGGGGCCTCCGTCTGCCAGCCATTGGCATGGTCGGGTGAGATCTGCCTGCCGCCTTTCCAGGGAACCTCAGTGGAGGCCTTGCGCCCGGCATGGCCCAGCTGGATGGCGATCGGCATGTCGGACCAGCGCCGGATGCCGTCGAGGACGCGGCGCATGGCTGCTTCGCACTCGTCCGAATAAAGGCCTACATCCCCATAGGTGATCCGCCCCTCGGGCGTGACCGCCGTCGCCTCGATGGTCAGGAGCGCCGCGCCCGAGAGCGCGAGCTGGCCCAGATGGATCAGGTGCCAGTCGTTCATGCAGCCGTTCTCGGCCGAGTACTGGCACATGGGCGCGATGACGATCCGATTGGCGAGTTCGAGGTCTCCGACCCGGAAGGGCGTGAACAGCTTCGCGTGCGACATGGGCTGCCTCTTCGGTTGCCGTTTAATATCTTTGTCAGGAATTCGGAGACTCCGAAACACCCGTCCGGGTTTCATCGCCTGAGGTGAAGATAGGTGGGATCGAAGTCGCCCGCCACTTGAAGGGCTTCCCAGTCCGGGATGTGGAGCGAGCCCCCGCGCAGGACGATCAGCCCCTCGCTCCTCAGGTCCTGGAGGACGCGGTTCACGTGAACGGTCGAGAGGCCCAGCGCGTCGCCGAGTTCGTTCTGGGTCACCGGCAGGTCGTAGCCTCCCTCGCCGGCGAGACCGACCGCCTTCAGGCGCACCCGAAGCTCGCAGAGAAGATGCGCGATCCGCTGATAGGCCGAGCGGCGCCCCATGCCGATCATCCACTCGCGGAACATGGCGGCGTCGATGAGGGTATCCCGCCAGAAGGCGGCCGCGAGACCGGGATGTTGCGTCAGGAGATTGCGCAGGCTCTCGTGCGGGATGAGGGCGATGCTGCTCGTCACGAGCGTCCCGATGCTGTGGTCCATCACGTTCAGATGAAGGCTCTGCAGGTCGGGAATGTCGCCAGGGATATAGAAGCCCATGATCTGGCGCCTGCCATCCGAGAGGACCTTGTACCGGCAGACGAAGCCGCTCAGGACCAGGCAACATTCCGAAGGCCTGTCCCCGTCGCGGACGATGTCGCTATCCGGGTCGAAGACCTTGATCGTCATGGGCAGATCGAGAAGCGCCCGTTTTTCCTCATCGGACAGGCTGACGATGCTGTCGAGCTTCCACAGCAGGGGACGGGTGCTGGCCTGTTTCTGCATGGCGAAGCTCATCATAGCACCTCCAGCCCTGACGGCAGAGTACGATAGTGCAGCCTCGGGCCGGCAACGGTCACCCACGTCATGCCTGCATGAAGGCATTTCCTCGGTGTTAATGCGGGCGCGGAACGTTCCGTTGCACCAGCTTTGCCGAAAATCGGCGTACCCGCATGGTTTTGAGGAACAGGCGGTCACAAAATGTCTTACCCTTACGGAGTGCAATCTAAGGACCGCTTCATGAGCAATCGTGACATCATCGTCATCGGCGGATCCTCGGGGGCGACCGCCCCCCTCAAGACCATTTTGGGCGCTCTTCCGCCGGACCTGCCGGCGGCCGTGTTCATCGTCCTGCACATTCCGGCCCGGAGCATCGGCATCCTCTCGACCGTTACGGCCGCAGCCGCCCACCTGCCCGTTCACGCAGCGGTCGACGGCATGCCGATCAAGCGGGGCAACATTTATCTGGCTGTCCCGGATCACCATCTCATCCTGGCCGACGGGCACATCAAGCTGGGCCGTGGCCCCCGGGAAAACATGGCTCGGCCCGCCATCGACCCCCTGTTCCGGTCCGCCGCCGCGGCCTATGGCTCTCGGGTCATCGGGGTCATCCTGAGCGGCCTTCTCAACGATGGGGCCTCGGGCCTCGAAGCCGTGAAGCGCTGCGGTGGGATCGCCATCGTGCAGGATCCGGCCGACGCCGTCGCCGATGAGATGCCGCGGAGCGCCCTGCAGGCCGCCGATGTCGATCTGTCGGCCCCGAGCCTCCGGATCGGCGACGTGCTGTACGACCTCGTGCGTGAACCGGCGGGACCCGGCGTCCCGATTCCTTCAGACATCCGCCTGGAGGTCGATATCGCGGCAGGTGAACGGGTCGACAGCGAGATCATCGGCCAATTTGCCGATCCGGTGGCGCTCACCTGCCCCAATTGCAGCGGCGTTCTGTCCAAAGTCCGTAACGGCAAGCCGCTTCGTTTCCGGTGCCAGGTCGGGCACGCTGTGACGGCCGATCTCGTGGCCAAGGAGCAGGAGAATGCCGTGGACGAAGCTCTGCGGATTGCCCTGCGCATCATCGAGGAGCGGGCCGAGCTGGTATCCCGCATGGCCGAGGATGGACGGAGGAGCGGCCGCAAAACCGTCGCCGAAATGTATGACGAGAGAGCCCTCGAGTACCGTCAATATGCCGACACCCTGCGTAAGGCTGTCCTGAAATCCATGGCTCCCCTCGCCTCTCGCATGGACGAGGGCGGGCAGGACAACGGCGGATAGACCATGGACCATGAACTTTGAGAGGTGGTGCAATTCTCCGTAGTATGGCAAACCCCTTCCCGAGCTGGGAATCTTGATCGTGGCCGCCAAGAAGAACGAGACAACTTCCTCCGACACCGCCCAGAATGCCGAGACGGAGCCGAAAAGCACTCCCTTCATCGTCGCGGCAGGAGCCTCGGGGGCGGAAAGCCATTCCCTGGAGCGCTTCCTGGCCACGCTGACGGTTGACGACGAGATGGCCGTGGTTCTCGTTTTCCAGCACCGGGAGGCGCTGGACGACGGCCGGTTCACGGCGGCGCTGTCGGAGCATGGGCGCTCTCTCACCACGGCCGTTCACGGGGCCCTCGTCGAGCCGGGCAGGATCTACTGGTCTCCCCTCAACACGATCCTGACCGTCGAGGACGGGCGTTTTCAGATCCGCGACGCCCAGGAGCCTCCCGGCGAGCGGGGGACCATCGACAGCTTCCTCATCTCGGTGGCCCAGGACCGGGAGGACAAGGCCATCGGCGTCGTCTTTAGCGGCACGAATGGAGATGGGACGCTCGGCGTCACGGCCCTCAAGGAAGCAGGCGGCCTGACGCTGGCGGAGGAAAGCCCGGAGATTTCGGCCGAAGGGATTGTTCCCAACCATAGTCCTGTCGCGATCGCGGATTTCGTCCTGCCTCCGGAGGAGCTGGCAAAACGGGTGCAGCTCCATGTGAGCCACTCCGCCCGGTACGACGAGGCTGCCCATCTCGAAGCGGAAGCCGTCGAAGTCTCCGGCGCCTTGGCGAGCATCGCCACGATCCTGCGCAACAACACCGGCCATGACTTTCACGGCTATAAGCCGAACACCTTCCTCCGGCGCGTTCAGCGCCGCATGCAGGTCGTCCAGGTGGAGACGATCGACGCCTATGTGGAGGTGCTGCGGGCGCAGCCGGAGGAATCACAGAACCTCTTCAACGATCTGCTGATCGGGGTCACGCAGTTCTTCCGCGACCGCCGCGAGTTCGAACTTCTGGAAGCCCAGGTGATCCCTAAGCTCTTCGAGGGCAAGACCCGCAACGACCAGATCCGGATCTGGGTGCTCGGGTGCTCCACCGGCGAGGAAGCCTATTCCATCGGCATTCTTCTGCGCGAACACATGGCGGTGCTCGACGCGGTGCCCCACGTCCAGATCTTCGCGAGCGACATCGACGGCCGCGCCCTCGCGTCGGCGCGGGTGGGCCGCTACACCGAGGCCATCGCGAAGGACATGACGCCCGAGCGGCTGGCCCGCTGGTTCGTCAAGGAAGGCAATACCTATTGCGTGGTGAAGGAACTGCGGGAGATGTGCATCTTCTCGCAGCACAGCGTCATCAAGGACGCGCCCTTCTCGCGGCTCGACATGATCTCCTGCCGCAACCTGCTGATCTATCTCAACGCGGACCTTCAGGACCGGGTGATCCCCCTGTTCCATTTCGCCCTGCGCCCGGGCGGCTACCTGTTCCTCGGGAATTCCGAGAACATCTCGCGCCACACCAGGCTCTTTGCCCCGGTGGATCGAGGCTTCCGCATCTTCCAGCGCCTGGAGACGAGCGCGCGGGTTCTGCCGGACTTTCCCTTCACGGCCGTTGACCGCAGGCCTGCCGAGGGAGGCTCGTCCCTTCTGCGCCCGCGCCGGATCGAGGCCAGCCTCGCTCGCCAGGCCGAGGCCATCGCGGAACGTCATGCCCCGGCCTATGTGGTGACGGACGAGAATTTCGACGTCATGCATTTTTCCGGCCGGACGGGACGCTTCATCGAGCCCGCCGGCGGAGCCGCGACCCTCAACCTGCTGAACCTCGTCCACAACGACCTGCGCCTCGACCTGCGGGCCGCCCTGACCAAGGCGGCGGAAGAGCACCAGATCGTTCAGGTCGACGGCCTTCGGATGGGCACCAACGGCAAGCGCCTCATCGTCGACATTATCGTCGAGCCCGTGCGGGATCAGCCCAACGGAGCCCCGGGCTTCGTGGTCGTGTTCAAGGATCGGCCCGCGCCTCCCGAGGAGGAGGCCGACACCCTGGCCGGCGGCTCCTTCCTGCGCGACGAGCACGTGCAGCGGCTCGAGACGGATCTGCGCGTCACCCGCGAAAGGCTCCAGGCCACCATCGAGGAACTCGAGAGCACGAACGAGGAGTTGAAATCCTCGAACGAGGAGTATCAGTCGCTCAACGAGGAACTCCAATCGGCCAACGAGGAGCTCGAGACCTCCAAGGAAGAGCTGCAATCCGTCAACGAGGAGCTGACCACCGTCAACGGCGAGCTCGCCCACCGGGTGCAGGAACTCGGCCGCTCCAACAGCGACCTGAAGAACCTCCTGGAGAGCACGCAGATCGCCACCATCTTCCTCGACAACGACATGCGCGTGATGAACTACACGCCGGCCGTGACCGAGATCTTCCACCTCGTCGAGACCGATGTCGGACGTCCCATCGGGCACATCAAGTCACGCATCACCTATGACGAACTCCAGGACGATGCCCGCCGGGTGATCCGTTCGCTCGGGAGCGTCGACCGGGAGATCGAGGATCCCGCGACGGGCACACGCTACATGGTGCGCGTCCTGCCCTACCGCAGCATCGACAACTATATCGGCGGCGCCGTCGTCACCTTCATGGACGTCACGCCGCTGACCCGGGCGCAGCTCGCCCTGCGAGAGAGCGAGGAACGCTTCCGCGCCATGGCCGAGCAGGCCGAGGTGGGCATTGCGATGACGGACCGCGAGGGACGCGCCATCTACGTCAACGACCGCTACTGCGCGATCCTCGGCCTCCCCCGCGATCAGATCGTCGGCCGCTCCATCCAGGAGCTGATCCCGTCCGACGACCAGGACCGCAACGATGCGCTGATCGAGCAGGCGCTCTCGAGCGGAGAATCGTCCATCAGCGAGAAGCGTCATCGCCGTCCCAACGGCTCGATCACCTGGGTGCGGAACAATGTCAGCGCTCGTCGCGACGCGTCGGGAGCCGTGGTGGGCAGCCTGATCGTCGCCATCGACCTGACCGAGCGCGTCCGCGCCGAGGAGGCCCTGCGGGAGAGCGAGCAGCATACGAAGCTCCTGCTGGCCGAGCTTCAGCACCGCGTGCGGAACACCCTCGCCATCGTGCGCTCCATCACCCGGCGAACTGCGGCGAACAGCAGTACGGTCGACGATTACGCCATGCATCTCGAAGGGCGGATCGAGGCCTTCGCCCGGACGCAGACCATGGCGACGCGCTCGGCCGATTCCGTCATCGACCTGGAAGAGCTGGTGAGGGACGAGCTGCTCGCCCATGCGGTGAGAGACGACGAGAAGGCCCATGTCGACGGACCGCCCGTCAGGCTGCGGACGGCAGTTGCGGAAAAGCTGGGTCTGGCGATCCATGAGCTCGCCACCAACGCGGTCAAGTATGGGGCACTCGCAGAGAGTGGCGGCCATATCGACGTGACCTGGATCATCGAGGGCGTCGACGGCGAGCGGATGCTCAGGCTGGAATGGCGGGAAACGGAAGTCCACGTCGCGAGTGCGGCCCCGCGCCGGCGCGGGTTCGGCACCGAGCTGATCGAGCGTACCCTTCCCTACGAGATCGATGCCAAGACGGTGCTGGAATTTTCGCCCGGCGGCGTGCGCTGCGTGATCGAGTTTCCGCTCAATCAGCGGACCGCTCTCCTGAGCCACGTTCAACCCTCGGACGGCTCCGAAGAGGACGACCGGCCCAACGAGCGGCTTTCCCCCTCGTGAAGATTGGGCTTGACCTGAACGGTCGCCCTGTTCTCCATTCGGCTGTCGAAAGCTGCCGCATGCCCAACATCCAGCCTTAAGGATCCGCATTGGACTGGGACAAGATCAGACTGTTCTACGAAGTCGTCAGCGCGGGGAATTTCACCCGTGCCGGCGAGAAGCTCGGCGTCAACCAGTCATCCGTCAGCCGGCAGATCAGCGCCCTCGAGAACGACCTGAAGGTCCCGCTCTTCCACCGACACCCGCGCGGCCTGGTGCTGACGGAGCACGGCGACGTGCTCTTCAGGGCCGCGCAGGACATCCGCCTGCGCCTGGACGAGACACGCCAGCGCCTGACCGAAACCAGCGAGCGGCCTGCGGGCGACCTCCGGGTGACGGCGACGGTCGGCATCGGCGGCATCTGGCTCGCCCGGCGCATCACGGAATTCATGGACCTCTATCCCGAGGTGCGCATCCAGCTCATCCTCACGAACGACGAGCTCGATCTCGCGATGCGGGAAGCGGACATCGCCATCCGCCTGCGCCTGCCGGCGCAGCCCGACCTGATCCAGCGCCGCCTCTTCACCATCCAGTACCACGCCTATGCGTCCCATGCTTATATCGAGCGCTGCGGCGAGCCGGAGACCATCGCGGATCTCGACAACCATTCCATTCTCTGCCTCGGCGGCGACCAGCCGTCCTTCATTCTCGATCTGCATCGCCTGACGACGCTCGGGCGCAATCCCAGGGATCCCCGTCCGAGCCGGTTCGTTGTCAACGACTCTCTGGCCTTGCGGCAGGCGATCGAGAACGGGGCAGGGATCGGCATGGCGCCGGACTACGCCATGAGCACCAATCCACGGGTCAAGCAGGTGCTGCGCGACGAGGAGATGCCGACCCTCGACAGTTATCTCGTCTATCCGGAAGAAATGCGCTCCGTGGCGCGCGTGCAGGTCTTCCGCGACTTTCTCGTCTCCAAAGCGCAACGCTGGGATTTCTGAAGAGCGGACCGACGCTTCATCTCCGGCGCGCAAGTCGGCGTCGGCAGGAATCCGATCACCGGATGGGATCCGATCCGCTGCTCCGCCCGTTGAACAGCGCATCGTTCGGTGCGAACCTCATTTTCTCCACGATTCTTAGGCTACCTAACGTTTTCCCGGAAACCCTCAGGGCACCATCCCCATGTCACGGTCCGTTCTCGCTGTTCTGTCGATTGCCGTCGGCCTTCCGTTCCTGATCCTGCTCGCTCTCGTCTCGTCGACATCGGGAGTCAGCTCAAGCGTTTTCACGAGCGCCCTCGGCCTCGTGATCCTCTCCGTGTTCCTGATGCTAGTGGTTTACGAGATCAAGCGGATCGTCGATCTGCCGCCGGACGCGCATTGAAAATCCTGCGCTCCATAAAACGAGCATCGTGCGATCCTGGAGGACCGCACGATGCTCTTGGATGTCATGTCTTGATTTTTTATGCAGAACCGGCGGTTCAAGCAGCGGCGCGCGCCCGGCTCGGATTTTCCTCGGCCGTGGCCTGATCGAGAGCCATCAGCAGAACGCCGATGTCTTCGTTCAGAAGATTGATGGCATTGCGCGCATATTCGCGGAAGTCCTGCTTTATGACCTCAGCCTCGGCATCCCACAGGCAGTCCTCATACTCGGCATCGTAAAATGCGCGAGCAACCAGCTCCACTTGATAATCCATTGATGCCCCACTTCACCATTCAGGTGATCTTGTTTTCGCTTTAGGCCCGCGGCGCGAATACGCACTTACACTTCTTATTTCGCTGATCTGCCGCCAGGACATATTAGGCTTACCGTCCACCTTGAGTGATCCGCAACTCGCCACATGAGCTACCCCCGAAGGAGTAGGCCGCCCATCGGCGGCCTGACATCATAGGAAGAATCGCGGAATTGGGCCAGTTCGGATCACCGGCCCGGCACTTATTCTCACTCGCCCGCAGCCAGAGCCCGGACATTGTCCTGTGCAAGATCGAAATGCCCGGTCGCCCAAATGGCCGCCTGGGTTCGGTTGGTCGCCTTCACCTTCCGCAGGATCGCCTTGATATGCACCTTCACCGTGGCTTCCGCCACCCCGAGTTCGCGTGCGATCACCTTGTTCGAGGAGCCCCGGGTCAGGCAGCGCAGGATCTGGGCCTCCCGCTCGGACAGCTTGTCGAGAGCCTCCGCAGGCGTGTTGACGGGCATGCCGGCGCCGTCATGGGCATGATGCGCCCGGGACTGCCGGGCCCGTTCCAGAAGGGCCAGCCCGATCGAAGCCGGAATGTAGGTTTCACCGAGTATGACGATTTCGAGAGCCTTGACCAGCGCATGCCGATCCATGCTCGTGGCGCAGAATCCGTCCATGCCGGCACCGCAGAGCTGAATGACCGTGTCCGGATCCATCGCGTCCGCCAGAACCACCACACGCGAGAGCGGATGCTGCGTCTTAAGCGTATCCACCATGGCGACGAGTTCCTCCGTCGCCCGGTTTTCGCAGATCATGAAAAGCACCGGCATCGTGTCGTCGAGCGCGGGCAGGTTCGACGGGTCGTCACACAGCCCATCCACCATGGCAAAGCGCGTGCCGGAGAGGATGTGGCTGATGCCGGTGCGAAGGAGAAGGTTCGGACAGATCAGGACAGTCGCGACGTTCTGGAAAGGATCCTGCGCGACGGCAAGAATCTGCTCGTTGTAGACGACATCATGCCTCATGTGTGCTGCCCCCCATTCGTTCAGCGGTATGTCGATCAGGATCGTGACACCGTTCGTATGCAACGCGAGGCGGACAGCCTTCAACGAAAGGAGCCTGATCCATAAAGCCGATCCTTCATTGGATCGAGCGTGGCAACAACAATCCCTACAGGCATTAGTTCCTTGATACCACGGCCCACGAAGGGGTAACTCTTCCTCTTGATGCAGGCCCGGAAGAGAGTCCCGTGCCGTTTGCATCACTGCACCGGGCCCCATGAATCCGCGCATGAAACGCGAGCGACAGATATCGCGTTTCGCTGCTCGCACGATTGCGAGAACCGACGCAGCATACGTCTTGTTTCGAAGAAAGGCGCGGTGACGATCGCGTGATCGGCTCGCGCTGGAACCGAACCGGCAACCCCGCTGCTTTCAATCAAAAGAGCGCAGCGATCATTCCGGCTGGGCGTGCTCTTCCAGAGCCTGAATAAGCTCCATGCATTTCGCGGCGATAACGCCCGCCACCTTCGGATCACCATGGTAATGCCGCATGGCGACGGCATTCGCCTGCTCGAACAGGTCGGTCAGATTTCCGGAGATGAAAGGGCGGGAGCTCGGAAATTCGAAGCTCTTGGACTCGGAGCAGGGTTTCGATTTCACAGCCCGCTTCGGCTCGAACAACGTCAGCACTTCGCACCGATCGGCGATCTTCTTGAGATCCTTGAACGCGATGATCTCCGCCATGTCCTACTCCACGCAACGCATCGTGCCCCGCTTTATCCTCTTCCGACGCAAAGGTCATGGGGCCTGCGTCGAAAACGAGCGGTTCTTGAAAACCGTTCCAGAGAATAATCGCGAAGGACGGGAAAGTGATCGCTTTCTTCCGGATTAACCCGGCGTCGTGACGCACCTCATCTCGGAATTTCTGCCCATCGGCAGCCGGCTGAGGAACCTACCATGTCATCACGCGCTCCGTGCCGGTGGTCCTCAACGGATGGCCGTGGCGTTTCATCCCAACCGCGGCCAAGGCTGGTCCCGGATCACCGCTCCCAGGAATGCCTGGGTCCAGCCGTCCGCCTCGCCCCATCGACGCTCCAGGCTCCCGGGCCGGTAAAGACGAAGAGCAAGAACACGAAGCAGAAGAGGATTGCCGCATCGCCGCCGTTGAGCGCCGGGTAGGGGCTGTGGGGAGCGTGGAACATCCAATAGGCCACGGCCATCTCGCCGGCGAGCAGGAAAGCCACGGGCCGGGTCAGGAAGCCGACCAGGATCAGGAAGCCTCCGACGAGTTCGAGGACGGCTCCGATCCCGAACAGGGAGAAGAACGGCGGCATGCCGCCCTCGGGCGGGGCCGGGAAGCCGAACAGCTTCTGCGTTCCGTGTTCCATGAAGAGCAGGGCCGCGACGATCCTCAGGACAGCCAGGGCGTGGGGGGACCAACGATCCAGGGTAGCGAACATGCGAGGGGAACTCCTGCTTGCGATCGGGATACCCAGGCAGGCCCGGATCTCCGCCGACCGGGTTATATGGCGCGCGGGAGGATCAGGCCACGGCGCAGTCTTGCAGACAGCTCACGCTAAATTGAGGCCATCGGCTCGATCCTCGAGACGATCCAGCCTTGCCCGACGGGAGATTCGTGTCAGCCTCCCCTGGTCATGTCCGTCTCATCCGTCTCCCCCTTGTCCTGATGGGCCGCGAAGCGGCGTCGCGCAGGAGCATCCAGAGAGCACTGGAGGCCACCTCGCCTTGAGGGCCGGGATGGCGGGCAGGGCGGAGGCGGAAACGGAGGTCGGGATGGGTTTCAGGCGTCTCAGCATGGTCGCGGTTCTCGTGGCGGCATCGCTCTGGCTGCCGGCTTCCGCCGCGAGGGCGGAAACGGAAGTGGATGTCGCGCTCGTCCTCGCCGTGGACGTGTCCCGCTCCATGGACCCGGACGAGCAGGAGCTTCAGCGCCAGGGCTTCATCGAGGCCTTCCGCTCGCCGCAGGTGCACGATGCCATCAAGAACGGCATGGTGGGGCGGATCATCGTGACCTATTTCGAGTGGTCGGGCGTCGATTATCAGCGCGTCATCGTGCCATGGACCATCATCGACGGCCCGGACGCGGCCGTGAAGTTCGCCGACGGCCTGCAGGACAGCCCGATCGGCCGCCTGCGGCGGACGTCGATCTCGGGCGCCATCGACTTCGGAGCGAAACTGCTGGATCAGACCGGCGTCGAGCCGATCCGACGGGTGATCGACATCTCGGGCGATGGCCCCAACAGCAGCGGAAGGGGCGTCGTGGCGGTCCGCGACGAGGCCGTCGCGAAGGGAATCACCATCAATGGGCTTCCCATCATGCTCAAGCGCCCGACCGGCTTCGGCGACATGGAGAACCTCGATCTCTACTACAAGACCTGCGTCATCGGCGGACAGGGCGCCTTCCTCGTCCCCGTGCGGGAGCGGCAGCAATTCGCCGACGCGATCCGCACGAAGATCATCCGCGAGATCGCAGCCCTTCCGACGCCGTCCCTGATCCGGGAGGCCCAGGCGGAGCCGCCCGTCAGCTGCCAGGACGGGGAGCGGGGAACGTATCGCTGGGACCGGAACTGACGTCACGGGCCGGTCGGCCCCGTATAAGGGGCATGAACACGTCTCAGGCCAAGCTCATTCCAGGGTGATGTTGGCCGTCCTGATCACCTTCTCCCACTTGCTGCCCTCCTCCTGCATGTAGGCGGCCATCTCGGCGGGAGAGCTCTGGAGCACGTCGATGCCGGCGCCGACCAGCTTGTCGCGGATCTCCGCATTGCCGATCACGCTGCGATAGGTGGCGTTGAGCTTGGCGACGATCTCGGACGGGGTGCCGGCCGGCGCGACGAAGCCCTGCCAGGCCCAGGCCTCGAAGCCCGGCTGATTCGCCGCCACCGGCGGAACGCCGGGAAGGCCGGCGAATTCCTTCGGCGAAGCGACCGCGATCGCCTGGATCGGGCCGGACAGCTGCGAGCGGGCCGTGGCGAAATCGATGAACATCATGTCCACCTGCCCGGCCACCAGATCCTGCACGGCCGGCGCGGCGCCCCGGTACGGCACGTGGGTGAGCTTGATCCCGGCTCCTTGACCCAGCAGCTCCGTGGCAAGGTGGAACGGGCTGCCCAGTCCTGGCGTCGCATAGTTGATGCGGCCGGGATTCTTCTTTGCCTCGGCCACGAGTTCCTGGACCGATTTCACCGGCAGCTTGTTCGTATTGACGAGGAGCACCAGGGCAAAGCGCCCGGTCAGGGAAATCGGGGTAAAATCCTTGTACGGGTCGAAGGACAGCTTCCGGTAAAGGGTCCGGTTCGTCGCGAAGGTCGCCGTATCGCCCAGGAGCAGCGTATAGCCGTCGGGCTCCGCCCGCGCGACCGTATCGGCTCCGATATTGGTGCCGGCGCCGGGCTTGTTCTCGATGACGAATTGCTGGCCGAGCTTCTCGCCCATGGCGCCGAAGACGAGGCGGGCGAAGAAATCCGTTCCGCCGCCGGCCGCATAGGGCACGATCACCCGCACGGGACGGGCGGGATAAGCGGTTTGCGCGAAGCCCGGCCAGGGCGCCAGGGCCGCGGCGGCGGATCCGGCGGCCAGGGTCTTGAGGAGGGTGCGGCGGATCGGATTCATGGCGTTCTCCCAGGGATTGGTCCCGTTTTCAGGACTTGTTCGACCGGCCGGAGATAGCGTGGCCCTTGGCGGCCACAAGGCCGACCTAAGTTGAGGCTCCGTGTGCGGTCGGCTCAGTTTTTTGCCGCTCCGCCTGAACATGGCGGCACGACCTGCATTCTCCTCTTGAGCACGCAAAGCTTCGCCAAGACAGGAGATCATCCATGGGCGTGAAAAAAGAAGAAGACGAACTGGTCGATGCCGGCTCGGAATATTCCTTCCCGGCCAGCGACCCGCCCTCTTATATGGGCGGATCGGCCGTCGCCGGCCCTCCCCCGCAGAAGGAGCCCGCGCGGGAGCCCGTCAACACCACCGTGTCCAATCCGGACGAGGTGAAGCCCGCAGGCGACGCCCCGGAGGGCACCGATCCCGCCCAGGTGGGCAAGGCGCCCAAGCGGCCGTCCGGCGGCAACAATCCTTAGACCTCTTCCCGCGCCCTTCTCCGGCATGGCCTTGTGACAGGACATGCCGGAGATTGCGGCAGGAGCTTCCATTCGATTGCCGGATCTTTCATCCTGCCTTCATCTTGGCAGTGGCATCTGCCCTGAGTGACCCTAAAATGGTCCGTGATCCCCTCCGGGATCGACGAAGGATTTCGAGAACTGGCCCTGCCGGGCCGCCTCAAGGAAGTGATCTGCACCGATGGTGACCACCCGCATTCCGACGACACCGTTTTCCGACCAGCGTCCCGGCACGTCCGGCCTGCGCAAGAAGGTCACCGTCTTCCAGCAGCCTCGGTATGTGGAAAACTTCATCCAGTCGATCTTCGACACCGTCGAGGACAAGGACGGCTCGACCCTGGTCATCGGCGGCGACGGGCGCTTCTTCAACGAATCCGTCGTTCAGATCGCGATCAAGATGGCGGCGGCGAACGGCTTCGGCCGCGTTCTCGTCGGCCAGAAGGGCCTTCTGTCCACGCCGGCCGCCTCCTGCGTGATCCGCAAGCACAAGGCCATCGGCGGCCTCGTGCTCTCTGCGAGCCACAACCCCGGCGGGCCGGACGGCGATTTCGGCATCAAGTTCAACATGTCCCACGGCGGCCCCGCGCCGGAATCCTTTACGGAAGCTGTGTTCAAGCGCGCCAGCGCGATCACCGAATACGAGATCGCCGATGTGGCCGATATCGACCTCGGTACGATCGGACAGAGCAAGGTCGACACCATGACGGTCGAGGTGATCGACCCCGTCGCCGATTACGCGGAGCTGATGGAGCGGCTGATCGATTTCGACGCCATCGCCGCCCTGTTCCGCTCCGGCTTCCGCATGCGCTTCGATGCGCTGAGCGCCATCACGGGGCCCTATGCGAAAACCATTCTCGAAGGCCGCCTCGGCGCGCCGGCCGGCACGGTGGTCAACGGCGAGCCGAAACCCGATTTCGGCGGCCACCATCCCGATCCGAACCCGGTCCACGCCCATGATCTCATGGAGCTGATGTACGGGCCCGACGCGCCCGATTTCGGCGCCGCCTCCGACGGCGACGGCGACCGCAACATGATCGTGGCAAAAGGCCTCTTCGTGACGCCGAGCGACAGCCTCGCCATCCTCACGAGCCATGCCCATCTTGCGCCCGGCTATGCCGGGGGACTTTCCGGCGTGGCCCGCTCCATGCCGACGAGCCGCGCAGCCGACCGAGTCGCGGCGAAGCTCGGCATCAACTGCTTCGAGACCCCCACGGGCTGGAAGTTCTTCGCCAATCTTCTGGACGCGGGCCTCATCACCCTGTGCGGCGAGGAGAGCGCCGGCACGGGCTCGAACCATATCCGCGAGAAGGACGGCCTCTGGGCGGTGCTGCTCTGGCTCAACATCCTGGCCGTCACCCGCAAACCGGCGGACCAGATCGTACGCGAACATTGGGCGACGTTCGGGCGCGACTACTACACCCGCCACGATTACGAGGAACTCGAGACGGCGCCAGCCAACGCGCTGATGGATGCGTTGCGGGCCAAGCTCCCCGGCCTGCCCGGCCAGCGTTTCGGCGACCTTACGGTCCAATCCTGCGACGACTTCGCCTATACGGATCCGGTCGACCAATCCGTGACGCCGAAGCAGGGCATCCGCATTCTGTTCGCGGAGGATGCCCGCGCCGTGTTCCGCCTATCGGGCACCGGCACGTCGGGCGCGACCCTGCGAGTCTATCTCGAACGCTTCGAGCCGAATGCCGACCGGCACGGCCTGTCGACGGCCGAGGTCCTGGCTCCCGTCGTCCGGGCGGCGAACGAGATTGCCGAGATTGCATCCCGCACGGGGCGCAACGAGCCCAGCGTCGTGACCTGACGGGCATCGGACCTTTAATACGTCTCCCAGAGGCCCGGCGTCGCCAGCTCCAGAAGATGGCCGTCGGGATCCCGGAAATAGACGCTGGTCCCGCCGCGGGACCACGTCGTCCTGCTCTCGACGGGGATGCCCTTCTCCTGAAGCCGGCTCTCCCACGCCGGCAGCTCGTCGGCTGAAACGGCGAATCCTATATGCAGCGGTCCCTGCCCGTCATGGCCAGGGATCGTCCCGCCGGGCGTGGACATATCCTCCCGCGACGCACCGCGCAGGAAGAGCAGCAGCACGCTTTTCCCACCGACGTCGAAGGCGCACATGCGCTGGTTGCCGAAAAGCACCTTCAGGCCGAGGGCTTCCTCATAGAAGGCTCGGGCACGCGACAAGTCGTCGACATACAGGGCCGTCTCTAGAACGGCATTGAGCGTCGGCATAGGGGGCATCGTACAAACCTCGTTGCCTGTATTTTGCTCACGGGCCCCCTTCCCATGTCCAGCGCGCCTTGGAAACAGCGCGGTTCAGAGCGGCGAAAAATTGGGCAATGATGCTGACCTTTTGGTCTTGAAACGGGCCGGCCGACCCCTTACTTCTTGCAATGCAACACGGCGATTGGCGTCGCAGCGTTGCTGCCCTTCTTGGGCGTTTCCTCCCTAAACTTCGGGCCGTTGGCAACAACGGCCTTTTTTCTTGCCTGAACCCCGAATGGCCCGAGGCTTCAGGACCGGAACATCCCGGAATCCCGAAGGTTTCTCCTGCAACGGAGCCCGGGAGAGTCAGATGTCCACCCGTTCAGACCATCATCACGCCGACATTCCTCCGACGCGGACCGTCGAGCCCATGGATGCGCCGCCGCTGACCGAAGGATCAACGACCGCGCAGCTGAAGGGCGACATCGACAGCGGCCGCACGGGCGACAAGACGCAAGTGTTCGATCCCGGCCTCTCTCCGCTCGGGACCGACGACGAGGCGGCCGGCACCCCTCCGACCCCGGAGCAGGTCGATCGCGCCCGTCATCAGGAATCGTCCGCGCGCTGGAAGGAGGGTGTGGACAAGGACAGCTATGCCCACCAGGATTCCCGCAAGGCCCTATACGCCTTCGTCGGCTTCATCGGCTTGGTGCTCGTCCTGTTCGTGGGTGCCGTTTCGATCTTCTGACCCGATGCGCTAAAGCGGCGCCACGCTGTCCCGGATCACCAGCTCCGTCTCCAGCCTGATCCGCTTGGGCGACGACCGGCCCTGGAGAAGATCGATCAGGGCCGATGCCGCCGCCTGCCCCAATTCCCGCCGTGGCTGGCGGATCGTGGTCAGCGCCGGCTCGGCCACCGCGGCGAATTCGATGTCGTCGAACCCCGCCACCGAGATGTCCGTCGGGATGCTGAGCCCAGCCGAGAAGAGAGTCCGCATCAGCCCGATGGCCATCTCGTCGCTGGTGCAGAACACGGCCGTCGGACGGTCCTGGCGCACCACGATGTCCTGCCCTGCCCGCATGCCGGACTCGATGGTGTAATCCCCAGCGATGAGGAGGCCCGGATCGAACGGGAGACCTGAGGCCGCCAGCCCGTCCTTGAAGCCCTGGAAGCGTTCGCGTTCGAGGATGTTGCCCGGGGGGCCGCTCACATAGGCGATGCTGCGATGGCCCAGAGACGCCAGATGCTGGGTCATCCGGGAGGCCGCAGCGCGGTTGTCGATCTCGATCTGGGGAATGTCGGCGCCGGGAATGCCCTCGCAGAGCGCCACGAGCGGGATCGTGATGCGGGCCGGGTTCCCCTCCCCTTCGCGGCTCTGCCCGAAGAGATGACCGTTCAGGAGGATCGCGCCATCCACGCGGCCCGCCGCCGTGAAGGCGGCGAAATGGGCCTCCTTCTCGGGCGAGCCATCGAGATCGCTGATGATCATGCCGTATCCGGCCTCGAAGAGGGTCTCCTCGATGCCGCGCAGGATCTTGGAGAAGAAGGTGTTTGCCAGATCCGGCAGAACGACCAGGACCATGTAGGTCTTCTGGGACCGTAAGGTGCGTGCGGCGGGGTTGGGCACGTAGCCGGTCTTGGCGATTGCCTCCAGGACCCGCGCACGGGCCTCGGGCGACACCCGTTCCGGGGTCGCAAGCGCCCGGCTGACCGTCGCGGTCGAGACGTCGGCAAGCTTGGCGACATCCTGGATCCGCGCCGCGCGGACCACAATGCCCTCGTGCTCCGGCCTGTCCTTGTGCCCGATATCGTCCATGAACCTCCCCCTACCATGGTTCTGTTTGACAGAACCCGGGGTTTCGGTAAAGTTTCATGTAATCGATTACATGGGGCCGTTGTCGTCCCCTGGGATAACCCTAGATCGTCATGATAACCCGAGATCGTCAATTGTCCCGGCAGAGGACAGAGCCGATCATCCAGGAGGAAACGAATGCCAGCCCGCGCCCCGTCCAGCTGATCCACGTCGCATTCCTTCGATGATCGTCTTCCCATGCGGAAGCGAGTGATGCCGCTCATCCGGAGCCGTTTATGGAATCCGTACTTCGCGCCGAAAACATCTCGAAATCCTTCGGACCGATCGAGGTCCTGAGCGGCATTTCGCTGGATCTGAAACCCGGCGAGGTCCATGCGGTCATCGGCGAGAACGGGGCCGGCAAATCGACCCTGATGCGGATCCTCTCGGGCCATATCGCGCCTACGAAGGGCAACCTGCACCTGAACGGCCGGCCGATCACCTTTTCTGGGCCGGTCGATGCGGAGAGCCACGGCATCGTCCTCGTGCATCAGGAAATTCTCCTCGCGCCCGACCTGACGGTGGCGCAGAACCTCTTCCTCGGACGCGAGATCCGGCGCTTCGGATTCGTCGACGACAAGGCGATGCGCGAGCAGACGCGGTCCATCCTGCGTGAACTCGGCACCCGAATCGATCCCGACCGGGAGGTCGGCCGCCTGTCCATCGCCGACCGGCAGCTGGTGCAGATCGCCCGCGCGTTGCTCGTGCCGCACAAGGTGGTCGCCTTCGACGAGCCGACGGCGGTTCTCACGCCCATCGAGGCCGAGAGCCTGTTCGAGATCATCCGCAAGCTGCGTTCCCAGGGCGTGGCGGTGCTCTACATCTCGCACCGTCTGAACGAGGTGAAGGCGATCGCGGATCGCGTCACCGTGCTGCGTGACGGCCGCCACGTGGCGACCCGCGAAATCGAGGGCCTGGAGCCGCTCGAGATGGCGCGCCTCATGGTCGGCCGCGACATGTCGAAGCTCTACCCGGAGAAACCGGCCGCCGCCTCCGACCAGCCTCTTCTCACCGTTCGCGACATGACCGTACCGGGCTATGTGGAGAACGCCTCCTTCACCCTGCATCGCGGCGAGATCCTCGGCTTCGGCGGCCTGATCGGGGCGGGCCGCACCGAGCTGTTCGAGGCCCTGGTGGGCCTTCGGCCCGGCCATGGGACGATCACCCTCGACGGCAGGCAGGTTCATTTCCGCGACGCCCGCGAGGCGATGGAAGCGGGTATCGTCTATCTCTCCGAAGACCGGAAAGGCAAAGGCCTGCTGCTGCAGCAGAACCTTCGCGTGAACCTGACGTTGGCGGCCCTGGAGAAGTTCAGCCGAGGCTCCTTCCTCGATGGAAGCGGCGAGGAGCAGGCGCTCGACAAGGCGATCAAGGATTTCGACATCCGCACCCGCCGCCGCGACCTTCTCGCCGGCCAGCTCTCCGGCGGCAACCAGCAGAAGCTTCTGCTCGCCAAGATGATGCTGGTCGAGCCGCGCATCGTCGTCATCGACGAGCCGACGCGCGGCGTCGATATCGGCACCAAGGAGCAGATCTACCGCTTTATCGCCTCTCTCGCTGCCGAAGGCCGCGCCGTCGTCGTCATCTCGTCTGAGATGCAGGAGTTGATCGGCCTGTGCCACCGGGTCGTCGTGATGCGCAACGGACGCGTCGCGGGCGAAGTCGCCCAGGCCGACCTGTCCGAGGATTCCATCGTTTATCTCGCCACCGGCGTCCATGAAGAAAGGGCGGCGGAAATCGCCGCAGGCCACGCATGACCGAAACCGTGCTTCGCTCCACCGCCGAAAAGCGCCGGCTCAACCTCGACATGCGGGCTCTATCGCCCTTCATCGCGCTGATCGCGCTCATCATCGCGGGCGCGCTGATCAATCCGGATTTCCTCACCGCGTCGAACCTGCTCAACGTGGTGACGCGCTCGGCCTTCATCGCCATCATCGCCGTCGGAGCGACCTTTGTGATCGCAGGCGGCGGGCTCGATCTCTCGGTCGGCTCCATGGCGGCGCTCACGGCCGGCGTCATGATCCTGACCCTGAACAATCTCGGCGGCGGGGACGTGGGAACGCTCGCGCTCGGTATGCTGGCGGCCATCGCCCTGAGCGCGGCCTGCGGCCTGGCGAACGGCCTCATCGTCACCTTCGGGCGCATCGAGCCCTTCATCGTGACGCTCGGCACCATGGGGATCTATCGATCTCTCGTGATCTGGCTGGCGGCGGGCGGCACCATCACCATGCGCAACTACGATCTGCGCGAACTCTATCGCCCGGTCTATTTCGACAGCATTCTCGGCATTCCGATTCCCATCATCGCATTCCTCGTGGTAGCGGCGATCGGAGCGCTGATCCTCTATCGCACGTCCTTCGGCCGGCATGTGGTGGCGCTCGGCTCGAACGAAGACGTGGCCCGCTATTCAGGCGTGCCGATCTGGCGCGTGCGCACCCTCACCTACGTCATCCAAGGCATCTGCGTCGGCATCGCCGTGCTGGTCTACGTGCCGCGCCTCGGCTCCGCCACGCCTACGACCGGCCTTCTGTGGGAGCTGCAGGCCATCACGGCCGTGGTCATCGGCGGCACCGCGCTGAAGGGCGGCGTCGGCCGCGTCTGGGGTACGGTGGTCGGCGCCGTGATCCTCGAACTCGTCGCCAACATCATGGTGCTGTCGAACTTCGTCTCCGAGTTTCTCGTGGGCGCGGTTCAGGGCGCCATCATCATTATCGCCATGCTCGTGCAGCGGTCAGTCCACCGCGGGCGATGAAACCGGGCTTGAGCCCACCGGACAAGGGACAAAGGGCTTAAAACGAACTCTTCAGGGAGGAATGAGATGAAAGCAACGGTACTGAAGATCGCCATGGCGGCAGGCCTCATGGCCGGCGTCGCCACCGGCGCGATGGCACAGCAGAAGAACGTGACGATCGGCGTCTCGATCCCGGCCGCGACCCATGGCTGGACCGGCGGCGTCGTCTACCATGCGCAGGAAACCGCTAAGCTTCTCGAAAAGGGTTATCCGGGCCTCAAGGTCATCGTGAAAACCTCTCCGGACGGCGCATCGCAGGCGAACGCCCTCGACGACCTGACGTCGCAGAAGGTCGACGCGCTGGTGGTTCTGCCCTTCAACTCCGACGAGCTGACGAACCCCGTCCGCGAGATCAAGAAGCGCGGCACCTTCATCACCGTGGTCGATCGCGGCCTCAAGGATCCGTCGATCCAGGACATCTACGTCGCCGGCAACAATCCGGAATTCGGCCGCGTCGCCGGAAAGTACTTCGTGGACAACCTGAAGCAGGGCAACGTCGTCGTCTTCCGCGGCATCCCGACCGTCATCGACGAGGAGCGCGTCTCCAACTTCGAGAAGGCTCTCGAAGGCTCGGGCGTGAAGGTGATCGACAAGCAATACGCCAACTGGAACCGGGACGACGCCTTCAAGGTGATGCAGGACTTCCTGTCCAAGCACCCGAAGATCGACGCGGTCTGGGCTTCGGACGACGACATGGCGCTCGGCATCATGGAAGCGATCCGTCAGGCCAAGCGCGAAGACATCAAGTTTGTGCTCGGCGGCGCCGGCATGAAGGACATGATCAAGAAGGTGATGGACGGCGACAAGATGATCCCCGCCGACGTCTCCTATCCGCCGTCGATGATCTCCACCGCCATGGGCGTCACCGCGGCGCACTTCTACAGCAACGCGCCCATGCGCGGAACCTACGTGCTCAACGCCCAGCTGATCACGAAGGACAACGCCAAGGACCACTACTTCCCGAAGTCGCCATTCTAAGCGAACCGCGCGGCTCTCGCCTCTTCCATCAGGAAGAGGCGAGGCAACGGCAAGCTGCGCGATCCGCGTGCAGCTTGCCCTTGCCGATTTTCGCCCTCGCTCACGCCACCTCGGGAGTTCATCCATGAAGACCATGAAGGGCCCTGGCCTTTTCCTTGCGCAATTCGCAGGCGACGAGGCTCCGTTCAACTCGCTCGACGCCATCTGCCGCTGGGCCGCTTCCCTCGGCTACAAGGGTGTGCAGATTCCCACCTTCGACCCGCGCCTGTTCGACCTCAAGAAAGCTGCGGAATCGGACGCCTATTGCGACGAGATCGCCGGGATCGTGCGCTCGCACGGCATGGAGATCACGGAACTCTCCACCCACCTGCAGGGCCAGCTCGTCGCGGTGCATCCCGCCTATGACGAGGCCTTCGACGGGTTCGCGGCCCCTGAGGTGCGCGGCAATCCGAAAGCCAGGCAGGAATGGGCGGTGAACCAGATGCTCATGGCGGCCAAGGCCTCGAAGCGCCTGGGCTTGAATGCCAGCGTCACCTTCTCGGGCGCGCTCGCCTGGCCCTTCATGTATCCCTGGCCGCAGCGCCCGGCCGGTCTCGTCGAGACCGCCTTCGAGGAGCTGGGACGGCGGTGGAAACCCATTCTCGATGCCTATGAAGATGCGGGTTGCAACGTCTGCTACGAGATTCATCCCGGCGAGGACATTCACGACGGCGCCACCTTCGAGCGCTTCGTCGACGCTGTCGGGGAACATCGCCGCGCCTGCATCAACTACGACCCGAGCCACTTCCTGCTGCAGCAGCTCGATTACGTGGCCTTCATCGATCTCTATCACGAGCGCATCAAGGCGTTCCACGCCAAGGACGCGGAGTTCAACCCGTCCGGACGCGTCGGCGTCTATGGCGGCTACGAGAGCTGGATCAACCGCGCCGGACGCTTCCGCTCGCTCGGCGACGGGCAGGTGGATTTCAACGCCATCTTCTCCAAGCTCGCGCAGTACGATTACGATTCCTGGGCCGTGCTGGAATGGGAATGTGCGTTGAAGCATCCCGAGGACGGCGCGCGCGAAGGCGCGGAATTCATCAAGGCGCACATTATCCGCGTGACGGAAAAGGCGTTCGACGATTTCGCCGCGGGCGGAACGGACGAAGCCGCGAACCGCCGGATGCTCGGCATCGACGTCGGCTAGGCGAAAAGGGGGCACATATGACGATTGCAGGATCACCGGATCAGAAGCTGAACCGCCGCTTGCGCCTCGGCATGGTCGGCGGCGGGCGCGGCGCCTTCATCGGCGCCGTGCACCGCATCGCCGCCCGCCTCGACGACCGGTGGGAGCTGGTGGCGGGCGCACTCTCGTCGGATCCGGAACGGGCGAAG
This sequence comes from Microvirga lotononidis, assembly GCF_034627025.1. Classification (NCBI taxonomy): domain Bacteria; kingdom Pseudomonadati; phylum Pseudomonadota; class Alphaproteobacteria; order Hyphomicrobiales; family Methylobacteriaceae; genus Microvirga; species Microvirga lotononidis. The sequence goes on from NZ_CP141048.1 coordinate 1,325,902, forward strand.
GCTTCGGGCGAGGACCTGCTCCTGAAGCCGGACCGCATCTATGGCGACTTCGACGAGATGGCCCGCCGCGAGCGGCGGCTGAAGGACGGCATCGATGCGGTCGCGATCGTGACGCCGAACCACGCCCACGCGGCGGCCGCGCGTGCCTTTCTCAAGGCCGGTATCCACGTGATCTGCGACAAGCCGCTCACGACCACGCGACGCGAAGCGGACCAGCTCGCCAAGCTCGCGCGCGAATCCGGCCTCATCTTCGCGGTCACGCACAACTACACGGGTTATCCACTGGTACGGCAGGCCCGCGCCATGGTGCAGGCGGGCGAACTCGGGGCGATCCGGGTGGTGCAGGTGGAATACGCGCAGGACTGGCTCGCCACGCGCATGGAGGAAACCGGCAGCAAGCAGGCGGAATGGCGCACGGACCCCGCGCGCTCCGGTCCCGCCGGCGCAGTCGGCGACATCGGCACGCACGCCTTCAATCTCGCCGAGTTCATTGCCGGCGACGAGGTCACGTCCCTGGCGGCGGAGCTGCACACCTTCGTGGAGGGTCGCAGGCTCGACGACAACGCCCACATGATGCTGCGCTTCGCGTCGGGCGCGAAAGGCATGCTCTGGTGCAGCCAGGTGGCGGCAGGACTCGAGAACGGCCTGAAGATCCGCATCTATGGCGAGAAGGCCGGACTCGAATGGCACCAGGAGAACCCCAACTATCTCACCTTCTCGCCCCTGGGCGAGCCGCCGCGCACGATCCGCCGCAACGGCTACGGGGCCGATGAGGTCTCCCGCGCGGCATCGCGCATTCCGGGCGGGCATCCGGAAGGATATCTCGAAGGCTTCGCGCAGCTCTACACGGACGTGGCCGAACAGATCGCCGCCCGGATGGAGAACCGCGAGCCCAATCCCTTCTCGCTCCAGGTGCCGACCGTGGAGCACGGTGTGCGCGGCGTGCGCTTCATCGAGGCGGCGGTGCGCTCGTCGCAGCGCAAGGCCGCCTGGGTCGATCTTTAGACGGGGAACAAGGGGCCGGCTTCACCGGCCCCCGCCCCTCTTCCCTTGAAATCGCCTCCGCAATCATGACGTATAGGGTCATCGCCCCTACGCGGATCAGACGATTTCAAGATGGCTTCCACGCATCACCACAACGGCCTCGAGGACCTGAACGACACCCAGAAGCGGGTGCACCGGATTCTGTGCTCTGCCCAGAACCCGCTCTCGGCCTACGAGGTCCTCGACAAGATGCGGGCCAAGGGCGCCGTCACGCCCCCGACCGTATACCGGTCTCTCGACAAGCTGATCGAAAAGGGGCTCGCCCACCGGCTCGAGAGCCTCAATGCCTACGTGGCCTGCAAGCATCCGCACCACGAGCACGACATGGCGGCCTTCGCCATCTGCGAGAGCTGCGGCCTCGTCAAGGAATTCACCGACCCGCATATCAGCGAACGCCTCTCCCATTGGGGCGACGGCCATGCGTTCCGCACCAAGAAGGTGACGGTCGAGATCCGCGGTCTGTGCGAGAGCTGCGCAAAGCAAAGCTTATCCTCAGGAACATCGGCCTAAAATTCTACGTTATTTTGTTAGATCACCTCCGAAATCGGCCGTCGTTTTGTTCAAACGCCCGCTTCCTTTGAGGAATATGCACAGCTGCAAGCCCCTCCAGTAACGATAGCACATTGTCAGCCGGCCATTTTCCCTATATGAATATGTAGGTTCCGTAATAACAGGAGTGTGGCTCATGAGCACCAAGGCCCTCAGGAAAGAAGAAGAGGAAAACCTCCTCCGCCGTGCAGACGATCTGTGCCGCCAGAACAACCTCAGGCTCACGCCGATTCGCGAGCGCGTCTATCGCGAGCTGGTTCAGAGCGGCGGCCCGGTCGGAGCTTACGATCTCGTCGACCGTCTCAGCAGCGAGAAGAAGCGTCTTGCCCCGGTCACGATCTATCGCGCCCTCGATTTCCTGCGCGATGCCGGTCTCGTCCATCGTCTGGCGACCCAGAACTCCTACGTCATTTCCCACGGCCAGCCGGACGTGAACGCGATGAAGATCATGTTCGTCGATTCCAAGACGGGCGAGACCATCGAGGTTCACTCGACCGAGGTCGCGGAAGCCGTGAAGAAGGCCGCCGAGCAGGCCGGCTTCAAGTCCGTCTCTCCGTTCATGGAAGTCGAGGGCGAGATCGCCCACTGATCGCAGGAAAGGCAGGAACGATAGCGGGACCCTGCCTTTCGACCCTCAAACTCAAAAGGCCGGGCATTGCCCGGCCTTTTCTTTGTCGTACTGGAGCGGACGGCCTTACTCGGCCGCCAGAGCCTGGCGATGGGGATGCGCCTCCTCCGCCCGGCCGGCCCGCACGGTCTCCTTCGAGATGAAGGTGTAGAACATCGGCACCACGAAGAGCGTGAAGATCGTGCCGATCGACATGCCCGATGCGATCACGAGACCCATGGAGAAGCGCGCCGCCGCGCCCGCACCGCTGGCATAGAGCAGCGGCGCGACGCCGAGCACCATAGCGGCCGTGGTCATGAGGATCGGGCGGAGACGCACGCGCGCCGCCTCCTCGATGGCTTCACGCTTGTTGACGCCGTGCTTCTCCTTCAGGTCGTTGGCGAACTCCACCATCAGGATGCCGTGCTTGGTGATCAGACCCACGAGGGTGATCAGACCGACCTGCGTGTAGATGTTCAGCGTCGCGAGACCGAGGTTCAGGAAGATCATGGCGCCGAACATGGAGAGCGGCACCGACATCATGATGATGAACGGATCGCGGAAGCTCTCGAACTGCGCCGCCAGCACCAGATAGATCACGATGACCGCGAGACCGAAGGCGAGGAAAATCGAGCTTCCCTCCTGGATCTCCAGACGCGACTGGCCGGCATAATCCTCGTAGAAGCCTTGGGGCATGACCTCCTTGCCGATGGCGCGCAGCGTCGCCAGACCTTCCGACGTGGTCACGCCGGGCAGGGGCAGCGCCGAGACGGTCGCCGAGTTGAGCTGGTTGAACTGCTCGATCACCGCCGGAGCCGCGTCCGTCTTGATGCTGACGAGCGCGGAGAGCGGAACCATGGATCCGTCCGAGGCCCGCACATAGTACTCCGCCAGGCGCTCCGGATTCAGGCGGTCCTGCTGCCGGACCTGGCTGACCACGTCGTAGCTCCGGCTGTCGCGGTCGAACTTCGAGATCGGCGCGCCGCCCACGAGAGCGCCGAGCGTGTTGCCGATCTCCGAGACCGGCACGCCGAGAGCGGCGGCCCGGTCGCGGTCCACCGTGATGCGGGCGCGCGGGGTCTCGTAGGAGATGGAGTTCTGAACCACGATGAACTTGCCGGACTTCATCGCACGCTGGCGAATCTGCTCGGCCACCTCGTAGGCCTGGGACGAGTCGCCGATGGTCCGCAGCACGTACTGGACCGGCAGGCCGTCACCGCCACCGGGAAGCGACGGAGGTGCGAAGGCGAAGGCCTGCACGCCCGCATTCTCGTTCAGAAGGTTCTGGATGTCCTGCTTGGTCGCAGCGCCCTTCTTGTCGCGCTCGCCCCATTCCTTCAGCTTGAAGCCGAAGAAGCCGCCGCCGCCGCCGTCGATGCCGACGATGAGGAAGCTGTCCTCGATCTCGGGGATCTTCTCGCCCGCTTTCGTGAACTGCTTGGAGAAGGCCTGGGTGTACTCGGCCGTGGCGTATTTCGGCACGTTGACGATGCCGAGATAGGCGCCCTGATCCTCTTCCGGCGCGAGCTCGGAGGAGGTCTTGGTGAACAGGAACGCCGTGGTGCCGAGCAGGACCGCGACGATGACCAGGGTCACGCCGCGATAGTCCAGCGAGCCCTTCAGGCGCCGTCCATACCAGTTCTCGAGCCGCGTAAAGGTGCGGTCCACGAAGGCGGCGAACCGTCCCTGGCCGCCATGCGCCTTCAGCAGCTTGGAGGACATCATGGGCGAGAGCGTCACCGCGATGATGCCCGAGATAACCACCGCCCCTGCGAGGGTGAATGCGAACTCGCGGAAGAGCGAGCCGGTCAACCCTTGCGTGAACCCGATCGGCGCGTACACGGCCGCCAGCGTGACCGTCATGGACACGATGGGGAGGAAGATCTCCTTCATGCCCACGATGGCGGCATCGACGGGCTTGAGCCCCTCCTCGATGTGGCGGTGGATGTTCTCCAGCACCACGATGGCGTCGTCGACCACGAGGCCGATGGCGAGCACCATGGCCAGCAGGGTCAGGAGGTTGATCGAATAGCCGAGCGCATAGAGGAAGAAGCACACGCCGACGAGCGAGAGCGGGATCGTCACGATGGGGATCAGGACCGAGCGGAAGGAGCCCAGGAACAGCAGGATCACCACCACGACGATGAGGGCCGCCTCACCGATGGTCTTGAACACTTCCTCGATGGAGGCCGAGATGAAGTTCGACGCGTCGTAGACGATCTCGACGCTCATGCCCTTCGGCAGGGTCGGGCGGATCGCGTCGATGGCCTTCGTGACTTCGGCCGCCACGGTCAGCGGATTGGCCGAGGGCGTCGGCGTGATGCCGATGAAGGTGCCCTGGCTGCCGTTGAAGCTGACGATGGTGTCCGTGCTCTTGGGGCCGAGCTCCACATCCGCCACGTCACGCAGGCGCACGACCTGGTCGCCCGCCGAGCGGATCGGCAGCATGCCGAAGGTCTCGGGCGTCTGCAGCGTGGTCTGCATGTCGAGCCGGTAGGCCACATACTCGCTCTGCGTCTTGCCGGGCGCCGCGAGGAAGTTGTTGGCGTTGATCGCCTGCACGACATCGCCCGCCGTGACGCCGCGAGCCGCCAGGCGCACGGGGTCGAGCCAGACGCGCATGGAGAAGTCGCGCCCGCCGAGAATCTCGGCGTTGCCGACGCCGTCGAGCGTCGCGAAGCGCGGCTGCACCACGCGGGTGAGGAATTCGGAGACCTGCTCCGGATTCATCTCCGTGCTGCCGAAGGTGAGGTACATGAGGGCAAAGCTCTGGCCCGTGCCCTTCATGATCACGGGATCTTCGGCCTCGGAGGGAAGCTGCGCGCGCACCTGCTGCACCTTCGCGGTGACTTCGGTGAGCGCCGCGTTCGGATCCGTGTTCAGGCGCATGCGCACGGACACGGTGCTGATGCCGAGCCGGCTCTGCGTCGTCACGTAGTCCACGCCTTCCGCGCTGGAGACGGACTTGGCGATGGGCGTGCTGATGAAGCCCTGGATCAGATCGGCACTGGCGCCCGTATAGGTCGTCGTGATCGTGATCGTGGTTTCCTCGACCTCAGGATACTGACGGACCTGGAGGCTCATCAGACCCTGCGCGCCGAGCAGCAGGATCAGGAGGCTCACCACCATCGACAGGACGGGGCGGCGGATGAAAAGTTCGGTGAAACTCATGGCTTATGCCTATTGCCCGCTCGCCAGCTTGGACGCGTCGAGCTTCGTCACATCAATGGTGTTGTCGATCTTGACCGCCGCGCCGGACTGCAGCTTGTTCTGCCCGGAGGCGACAACCTGCTGACCCGCATTGACTCCCGAGACGATCTCGAGAGCGCCGCCCCGGCGCCGGCCGGTCTTCACGAAGACCTGCTTGGCCACCAGCACCGGCTTGCCGTCCTTCTGCTCCTCGTCGATCGTGTACACGTAATCGCCGTAGAGGCTGGCGATCACGGCCGTCTGCGGCACGGTCATGACGTTGGGCTGCTCCGGCAGGATCACCTCCACATGGAGGAACTGGCCGGGAAGGATGGCCCCGTCCTTGTTGTCCTCGACGAGAGCCTGGACTGCGACGAGCCGGGTCTTGGGGTCGACGCGCGGGTCCTTGCCGATGACGCGGCCCTTGAAGGGCAAGTTGCCCTCGGTGGTGCCGAGATGGATCTCCTGGCCGAGCCTGACCTCGCCGGCGCGCTGCTCCGGCACGGTGAAGTCGACCTTCATCGACGACAGATCCTGGAAGCTCGCAATGACCGTTCCGGGCTGCAGGTACTGTCCGACATCGACCCGCGGAATGCCGATCACGCCCGAGAAGGGCGCCTTCAGGGCCTTCTGCTCGATGGTCGCCTGCAGGCGCGCCAGACGGGAGCGCGCCGCCGCGAGCAGGGCGCTGGCCTGATCGAGATTGGCTTCCGTACCGTAACCGCGGGACGAAAGCGTCTTGGCGCGCTCGAAGCTGCTCTCGGCGGTCTTGACGTTCGCCTGAACATCCTGGATGTCCGCGCGCTCGACCGAGTCGTCGAGCTGGACGAGGACCTCACCCTGGCGCACGTTCTGGTTCGCCTTGAACTTGATCTCGCTGACGATGCCCGCCGTCTCGAAAGCCAGCTCCACGCCGTTGGCGGCCTTGGCCGTGCCGATGGCGCTGATGCTCGGCGTCCAGGTCTTGGCCTCGACCTTGGCGGCCGAGATCACCTGCGGCGGCTGCTGCATGGTGGCGAAAAACTGGGTGATCATCTTGTCGCGGAAGAAGTTGAACCAGATCAGGCCGGCGCAAAGTCCGATTGCAAGAATAAAGACGAGAGCAACTACGATGCGCCGTTTCATAGGCTTTTTCCGAGAGTTAGGGCTCCTTCCCGAGAGCCCTGTACGACTATGGTGGGTGCGGCAACAGCGTACTTTACCTTGACGCCCATGCCGTGAGAGGGAATTTATATACCGGCTGGACGGTTTAGTTGCAAGTGCGTCGGCGCACAAGACAAGAGATGTAGATGCTGTTTCCCTGTACCAGAGGTCGCAAGAGTTCCCGCGAGAAGATCCTCGACGCGGCGGCGGAGCTCGTCGCCGAAATCGGCGCCGGCCGGCTCACCCTGGATGCCGTGGCCGAGAAGGCCGGACTCAGCAAGGGCGGGCTTCTGTACAACTTTCCCACGAAGGAAGCCCTGCTGCAGGGCATGATCCAGCGTATGATCGAGCAGGTCACCTCCGAGAAGGAGGCCTTGCGGGAAACGGTCGAGCCCGGACCGAATCTGGAAGCTCGCGTGGTCACGAAGACCCTGCTCAACATCTGTTGCGGCGGCAAGATGCAGGAATTCGCCACAGGCATGATGGCGGCCACGGCCGAGAATCCCGGCCTCCTCGACCCGGTCCGTCAGGTGATCAGCAACACCTTGGATCAGCTGAAGGCCAATTCGGACGATCTCGATGCCGCCCTGTTGGGCTGGCTCGCGACCGAAGGTCTCAGCAACCTCGAGATGCACAATCTCAGCCCGTTCACCGACGAGGACCGCGACCGGATCGTGAAGGCCATCGACCGGGTCGTGGTCAAGGGCATCGCCGAGTAAAGTTTCGCTCCCGCGTCAGGCGATCCAGGACGGATCGCCCAAGACCTCGTCCGTATGCTCGCCCAGGCGCGGCGAGGGCCGGCTGGCCGCCATCGCCTGCCCGTCCATCACGATGGGTGACCGGACGGACGGGATGGCCCCGCCCCTGGCCGCCTGCGAGGACAGGTCGATCTTCATGCCCCGGGCGATCACCTGCGGATCGTCGAAGACATCCGCCACCGTGTTGATGGGCCCGGCCGGAACTCCCTGCTTTTCCAAAGCCGCCAGGAGATCCTCGCGGGTGAAGTGGAGCGTGAGCTCGGTCAGCACGGGCACGAGTTCGGCGCGATGGCCGACGCGGCCCGCATTGGTCCTGAAACGCTCGTCCTGCGCCAGCTCCGGCCGTCCGAGCACCGACACGAATCGGCCGAACTGGCCGTCATTGCCCACCGCCACGATCACATGGCCGTCGGCCACCGGAAACACCTGATAGGGCACGATGTTGGGATGGGCATTGCCCATGCGCCGGGGCGACTTTCCGGAGGCCAGATAGTTCATGGCCTGATTGGCCAGCACGCTCGTCTGCACGTCGAGGAGCGCCATGTCGAGGTGAGCCCCCTCGCCCGTGACGTCGCGCTTGCGGAGGGCCGCCAGGATTCCGACGACGGAATAGACACCGGTGAAGATGTCCACATAGGCCACGCCGATCTTCTGCGGCTCGCCGTCGGGATCTCCCGTCAAGTCCATGATGCCGCCGAGGCCCTGGATCATGAAGTCGTAGCCGGCCCGGGAGGCATAGGGGCCGTCCTGTCCGAAGCCGGTGATCGAGCAATAGACGAGGCGCGGATTGACGGCTTTGAGGCTCTCGTAGTCGAGCCCGTACTTCTTCAGGCCGCCGACCTTGAAGTTCTCGATCACCACATCCGCATGGGACGCGAGCTTGCGCACGAGCTCCTGCCCCTCGGGCGTTTCGAAATCGACCGCGATGGAGCGCTTGCCGCGATTGCAGGAGTGGAAATAGGCGGCCGAGAGATGCTCGCCCTCCGCGCCTTCCACGAAGGGCGGCCCCCAGCCGCGGGTATCGTCCCCGGCGCCGGGCCGTTCCACCTTCACCACGTCGGCGCCGAGATCGGCGAGAAGCTGACCGACCCAGGGACCCGCGAGAATGCGCGCGAGCTCCAGGACCTTGAGGCCTTCGAGCGGCTTCATGATCGTCAATCCATCACGGCATCGAGGCCGCGCTTCAATCCGATGAAGGACGAAACGCGACGGGCGGCCAGAAGCGTGCCGGCCACATAGGGAGCTGCCGACGCGCCCGCATCGTGGCGGATCACCAGCCGCTCGTTGTCGGCCCCGAACACCGCCTCGCAGGACAGGACGAAGGACGGCATGCGCAGGGAATGGACCTGCACCGGCTCCCTCGTCCCAAGGGCGCCGCCGCGGGTCTCCTTCACGCCAGCCAGTTCATCGACCGCCTTCGACGTCGCGGGCAGGCGCACCTCGCTGAGAAGCTCCGCCAGTTCCCGGGCCGTGCCGGAGGGCGTGTCGGGCTTCTTGGCGGACGCATAGTCGATGACCTCCACGTCGGGCACGTAGCGGGCTGCCTCCAGGGCGAAGCGGCGCAGGAGGGTCGCTGTAATCGAGAAATTGCCAGCTGCGAGCACCCCGCGCTCCGCCGCGAGCGCATAGCGGTCGAGATCCGCGTAATCCCCGCCCGAGAGACCAGACGTGCCGATGACCACGTGCCGGCCCTGTGTCAGGGCTGTCAGGGCATGCGCCTTCACGGCTCCGGGCTTTGTGTAGTCGATCACCACGTCGGAGGGCACGGCGAGCGCCTCTTCGAGGGTCGCGCTGACCGTAACACCCTGGCGAGGCAACCCTGCGGCCTCGCCCGCATCCTGGCCGGCGGCGCTGCGGCTGACGGCCCCCACAAGCACGAGGTCGTCGGCGGCTGCGATCGCCGCCACGAGGGCCTTGCCGACCCAACCGGTCGATCCCGCCAGAGTGATCCGGATTGACATGAGCGACCAGTCCTCTCTCAGAAGAACGCCTGCAGGCCCGTCTGCGCCCGGCCCAGAATAAGCGCGTGGACGTCGTGCGTACCCTCGTAGGTATTCACGGTTTCCAGGTTCTGCGCATGGCGCATGACATGATATTCCTCTTGGATACCATTTCCGCCGTGCATGTCGCGGGCCTGGCGGGCGATATCGAGGGCCTTGCCGCAATTGTTGCGCTTGACCAGCGAGATCATCTCCGGCGCCACCCGACCCTCGTCGAAGAGGCGGCCGACCCGCAGGGAGGCGTGAAGGCCGAGGGTGATCTCGGTCATCATGTCAGCAAGCTTCTTCTGCACGAGCTGGGTCGCGGCGAGCGGCCGGTCGAACTGCTTGCGGTCGAGCGTATACTGCCGGGCACGGTGCCAGCAATCCTCGGCAGCCCCCAGGGAGCCCCAGGAAATGCCGTAGCGCGCCCGGTTGAGGCAGCCGAACGGCCCCTTCAGGCCCGACACGTTGGGAAGCAGCGCATCCTCGCCCACCTCGACATTGTCCATGACGATCTCGCCGGTGATCGAGGCGCGGAGCGAAAGCTTGCCGCCGATCTTCGGGGCCGAGAGGCCCTTCATGCCCTTGTCCAGCACGAAGCCGCGGATCTGGTTGTCGTGCGCCTCGGACTTGGCCCAGACCACGAAGACATCCGCGATGGGGGAGTTGGAAATCCACATCTTGGAGCCGATGAGGCGATAGCCGCCATCCGTCTTCACCGCGCGGGTCTTCATACCGGCCGGGTCGGAGCCCGCATCCGGCTCGGTCAGGCCGAAGCAACCGACGAACTCGCCCGAGGCGAGCTTGGGCAGGTACTTCCGGCGCTGCTCCTCGGAGCCGTAGGCGTAGATAGGGTACATGACCAGGGAGGACTGCACGCTCATCATGGAGCGGTAGCCGGAATCGACCCGCTCAACCTCGCGGGCCACGAGGCCGTAGGCCACGTAGGAAGCGCCCGCGCAGCCGTATTCCTCCGGCAGCGTTACGCCGAGGAGGCCCAGCTCGCCCATCTCGTTGAAGATGCCGCGGTCGGTCTTCTCCTCGCGATAGGCCTCGATCACCCGCGGCAGGAGCCTGTCCTGGGCATAGGCGCGGGCCGTATCGCGGATCATGCGCTCGTCGTCGGTGAGCAGATCGTCGAGGAGGAATGGGTCATCCCATTTGAACTTCGCATATTCCTGAGCACCGGCCATGACGGTCATCCTTCCCGAAAGTTTGCGCGGCCAGCCTTCCAGGCCGACCAAAGCCATTGAATTTGAGCGGCAAAATCGCGCTGGACAGGGAAAATGTAAATCGACATCTTCGCAGCAGGTTATTCTCAAATGGAATGAATGTGTTTCGTCGCGGCTTTCTGCCCAATGTGGGCAACCTCCTGGCCTTCGAGGCCACAGCCCGCCATGGCAGCGTATCGAGAGCCGCCGAGGAGCTGAACCTGACCCAGAGCGCCGTTTCGCGCCAGATCCAGCAGCTGGAGGAATCCCTCGGCGTCTCCCTGTTCAGCCGCTCCCGCCAGCGGGTCGTGCTCACCGATGTAGGGCGCATGTATGCCTCGCAGGTTCGCAGCACCCTGTCCGAACTCTCGGACGCGACCCATCAGGCCATTGCGCTCTCGGGCACGAGCGGGGTCCTGAACCTGGCCACCCTGCCGACCTTCGGCACCCGTTGGCTCATTCCGCGCATCCCCGCCTTTTTCGCCCGGCACCCTGGCGCGACGGTCAATTTCGGCGTGCGCCTCGTCCCTTTCGATTTCGCCGCCGACCCCTTCGATGCGGCCATTCATTTCGGTGAGCCGCATTGGCCGGGGGCGGTCTGCGAATTGCTGCGGAACGAGGAGGTCGTGCCGGTCTGCAGCCCGGCCTATCGGGAGCGGGAGAACCTGCGCGCACCGCAGGATCTCACCCGCGCCACCCTGCTTCAGCAGAGCACACGCCCGACGGCCTGGGCGGAGTGGTTCGCCAGCGTCGGCGTGAGCGTCGGCAATCCGCTGCGCGGCCCGCGCTTCGAGCAATTCGCCATGGTGGCCCAGGCGGCCGCGGCGGGGCTCGGGGCCGCGCTCATCCCCAACTTCCTCATCGCCGACGAGCTGGCGTCCGGCCGCCTCGAGATCCTGTTCCCCCAAAGCCTCGTCAGCGGCGGCGCCTATTATCTCGTCTATCCGGAGCACAAGGCAGAGACGCCACTCCTGCGCTCCTTCCGCGACTGGATCCTGAGCGAGATCCGTCAGGGATAGACGCGCTTCGGCTTCATGATACGGAAGCTCAGGGTGAACGCGACGATTCCACAGACCACGATGGCGCTGACCATCGAGAGCGGAGTGCCGTTGTAGAAGGCGCTGACGAGCACGATGATCACCGCGCCCGTGCTGAGTTGGAGCGTTCCCATGAGCGCCGAGGCCGTCCCGGCCACCGGACCATGTTCCTCGAGCGCGAGAACGGCCGTCGAGGGAATGACATAGCCGAGGCAACCGAAGGAGACGAAGAGCAGGCCCCAGAGAACATACACGTTGTCAACGCCCAGGATGGTCAGCACGAACAGCAGGATAACCAGCGCGGCGAAGCAGGAGATCGCGGTTCTCACCACCCTTTCGGCGCCGAAGCGGCGCATGAAGAAGCTGTTGAACTGCGCGCTGCCGATGAACGCGATGGCGTTCGACGCGAAGACCATGCTGTAGGCGGACGGCGTGAGGCCGTAATGCTCGATGAAGATGACCGACGAGCCGGCGAGATAGGCAAAGAAGCTGGCCTGGCTGAAGCCGCCGATGAAGGCGAGACCCAGGAAGCGACGGTCCTTCAAAAGGCCTCGATAGGTGGAGAAGGCATGTCCGATTCCTTTGCGTCCCTCGTTCGGCTTATGCGTCTCCGGCAGCAGGAAGAGGACCACGGCAAGACCGGCAAGGCCGATCACGGCGATGGCCCAGAAAATCGCCCGCCAGCTGAAGAAGGCCGTCAGGGTGCTGCCGGCGAGCGGCGCCAGGATGGGAGAGACGCTGAAGACCAGCATCGTCGTCGCCATCAGTCGGGCCGCCTCATGGCCGGTATGCAGATCGCGGATGATGGCCCGGGGAATGACCATGGCCGCGCAGGACCCGACGCCCTGGAGGAAACGGAAGGCGATGAGGGTTTCCACATTGGGTGCGAAGCTGCAGCCGATGCCTGCCAGAATGAAAAGGCCCAGACCGAAATAGAGCGGCGGCTTGCGGCCGAACCGGTCCGAGAGCGGCCCGTAGACGATCTGACAGACCGCCACCGCCAGGAAGAAGCTCATCAGGCTCATCTGCACGGCGCTGACATCCACCTGGAACTCGCGGGCGATGGCCGGAAAGGACGGCAGGTACATGTCGATGGCAAAGGGCCCGACAGCCGAGAGCATGCCGAGGACGAGCGCGTTGCGCAAAAAGGCGGACTTCATGGAGAACGGCTTTCGTAGCCCCGGCGTCGAGCCGGGATTGAGAAAACGGCCTGTCCATCGTGAGAACAGGTCAAGCAATCTGAACAGAAAATGGCCCCGGCTCGCCTTGGGTCAGGAGCACCGCCGGGCATGCGCCTGCTTGTAGGGCCTTCGGTGCTGCGGTTCAAGACAGCCGTCATCCGTCATTGGATTATAGTCCGCCCTGGCTATAATACTTACGGTTCGTTAACCATGAATGGTCATAGCTGATTAACCATCCAGTCGGATGGGCCGACCCGCGAAGCCCCTTCCCTCCTTCACGGCAGCCAGTGCGGCCGCCTGGCCAGATCCAGAGATATCAAAGTTCTTCATGACCGCCTCGATGCCTCCGAATCAGACGTGTCTCAGCATTGCCCATTCCGTGCGACGCCCGGGTTCCATCCGCCCGCTCCTGGTCGGGGCGCGCAAAGCGCTGAGCTGCGTTGCTGCCGGAGCCGTCCTGATGGCGGCATCCGCCTGTGCGGGGCGCTCGGACCTGGGCTATGCGAGCCTCATGTCCGAAGTTCCGGCAACGCGGGCCATCGTCATCCCGCCGCCCGGCGGCCCATCGGTGGTCGCTGTGCTGCAACAGCAATACCAGGACGGCCTTTCGCAGGAGATCGCTCTCTCGACGGCGTCCCGGACCACGGGCCAGAACGCCTTTTACGTGAGCCTGCTCAACAACACAGCAGGCAACATGGAAGTCCCGAATTCCCTGTCCTTGCCTTCCATGACCCCTGACCGCCTCCAGCGCGAAATGGAGGAGCGAATGCCGGGCGTGGAGATGGAAACCTCGCTCGTCTACGTGCAGAACCGATTCGGCCCCTTCGGCTTTGCCACCGGACGTTCCTCCACGGGCGACCTGTGCCTGTATGCCTGGCAGCAGATCGAGCCGGGCGAGCCCGCCATCTTCGTGCCGGGAGGAGCGATCTCCGTCCGCCTGCGCCTCTGCGATGCGGACGCCAACGTCGATCAGCTGCTGCGGGTTTTCTACGGCTACACGATCGCGGCGTATTACCGTCAGGAATCCTGGAACCCGTACGGGGATCCGCCCTCGCCGCCCCAACACCTCGGCGAGAAGGACGCTCCGATGTACCCGCTGGGCCTCGGCGGCAGCGAAGGAAAAGCCACGGTCGTCCGCCGAAGGACCATCACCGAGAGGATGCAGCCGGTTACGCCCTCGGTTCGGGTGCCCCGTCGCACCATCGACAAGGATACGGTCGCTCCTGCCGTCCCGTCTCCCGCTGCGCAGCCGGAAGCCGCTCCGACGAGCGGTTACCCCGTCGTGCCTCCGCCTCCTGCTCAGTAACGTCAGCTCACCTTGCGTATTGATGTTACATATAAAAACATTTCGTTTACCGCTGTGACATTAGGCCTAAGTGTCACTATAGATATATTAATAGACCCGTCTTTAGTCTTAAACTAAGCGTGCAATCTCCCACGCAAACCTTTGAGCCGAGAACCCAGACGATGCGAGCAGGTCTTATCGTGGCCTTTTGGGCTGTGGCGGCGGTATTGATCATCTCGATCGTTGCTCTTCCGATCAGCATTCAGGCACATCTCGTTGCAGGTCTCACGGTCGTGGCCTGCATGATCATCCTGAAATTCTTCCGCGCCCAGGGCATCTGGCGGCTGATCGCGCTGGCCCTCGGCACCGCCATCGTCCTGCGCTACGTCTTCTGGCGCACCACGAGCACGATCCCGCCGATCACCGAGATCGCGAGCTTCATCCCGGGCTTCCTGCTGTATCTGGCCGAGATGTACAGCGTCATGATGCTGTTCCTGAGCCTTTTCGTGGTGTCGAGCCCCCTGAAATCCCGCAAGGCGCCGCAGATCGACCCTGAGAACCTGCCGACCGTCGACGTCTTCGTGCCGACCTACAACGAGGGTTCCGACCTTCTGGCGACGACCCTGGCCGCCGCGAAGGCCATGACCTACCCCGCGGACAAGTTCACGGTCTGGCTACTGGACGACGGCGGCACGGACGAGAAGTGCAATTCGAGCAACGCCAAGGCCGCCCAGGAGGCCCGCGAGCGCCGCGCGGAACTCCAGGCGCTCTGCGAGGTCATGGACGTGAAGTACCTGACCCGGGCACGCAACCTGCACGCCAAGGCGGGCAACCTCAACAACGGCCTTGAGAACTCGACCGGCGACCTGGTGGCCGTGTTCGATGCCGACCATGCCCCCGCGCGCAGCTTCCTCATGGAGACGGTCGGCTATTTCACCAAGGACAAGAACCTGTTCCTGGTTCAGACGCCGCACTTCTTCATCAATCCCGATCCGCTGGAGCGCAATCTCGGAACGTTCCAGACCATGCCGTCGGAGAACGAGATGTTCTACGGCGTCATTCAGCGCGGTCTCGACAAATGGGACGCGGCGTTCTTCTGCGGCTCGGCCGCCGTGCTCCGGCGCGAAGCCCTTCAGGAAACCAACGGGTTCAGCGGCGTCAGCATCACCGAGGATTGCGAGACCGCCCTCGAGCTTCATTCCCGCGGGTGGACGAGCGTCTACGTGGACAAGCCGCTGATCGCCGGCCTTCAGCCGGACAGCTTCGCAAGCTTCATCGGCCAGCGCTCGCGCTGGGCGCAAGGCATGATGCAGATCCTGCGCTACAAGTTTCCGCCCCTCAAGCGCGGTCTGAAGATCTCGCAGCGCCTTTGCTACATGTCGAGCAGCATGTTCTGGCTGTTCCCGTTTTCGCGGTTCTGCTTCCTCATCTCGCCGCTCTGCTATCTCTTCTTCTCGCTCGAGATCTTCACCGCATCGGGTGGGGAGTTCCTCGCCTATACGTTCACCTACATGATGGTGAACTTCATGATGCAGAACTACCTCTACGGCCGTTACCGCTGGCCCTGGATCTCGGATCTCTACGAGTACATCCAGACCATCTACCTTCTGCCGGCCGTGCTGTCGGTGATCGCCAATCCCAGCAAGCCCACCTTCAAGGTCACGGCCAAGAACGAGTCCATGGAGGAGAGCCGGGTCTCGGAACTGGGCACGCCGTATTTCATCATCTTCGGCATCCTGATCCTCGGCGTCATCGCCACCGGAATCCGGGTCTGGGCGGAGCCTTACAAGGCGGATCTCACCCTCGTGACAGGCGCCTGGAACGTCCTCAACCTCATCATCGCCGGCTGCGCCCTGGGCGTGGTGTCGGAACGGGCCACGAGGCGCCATAGCCATCGCGTTCGGGTCGAACGCCCCTGCCGCTTCATCATAGGCGATGAGGCCATCGACGCGGTCGTGAGGGACGTCTCGGTCGGAGGCGCGAGGGTCCACGTCCCGCCGTCGGCGGAGCCGAAGCTAAAGAAGGGAGCCGCCGGCACCCTCGAGTTCCAGCCCTTCTCCAATCTCCCCATCCAGCACCTGCCCATGGAAATCCGCAAGGTCGGCATGGACGACAAGGGATTGTTGCTCGGCTGCCGCTTCCTCATCGAGAAGCCCGAGCATCGCCGGATGATCGCCGATCTGGTCTTCGCGAATGCCGATCAGTGGAGCCAGTTCCAGAAGAACCGGCACCACGACATCGGGGTTCTCCGGGGAACGCTCTGGTTCTTCATGGTCGCGTTCTATCAAACGGGACGAGGCCTCTCCTATTTCTTCGGTCTGCAAAAGATCGGCGCTTCGAAGCCCTCCGCGCCGTCCGTCGCATCGGCTGCCAAATAGAGGTCCATCGTGCGTCGGGTCCTGATCTCCTCTCTTTTGGCCATCCAGGCGCTGGGCGCGCAGAGCGCCATTGCGCAGACACCCTTCAGCATGTCGCCGGGTGCGCCGAGCCCGCCTCCGGCAGCCCAGCCTGCCCCACAGCAGCAGCCGGCGCAGCAGGCTCCATCCACTGCTCCCTTCGAGATGCGCCAGCAGGGCGCCGCCCCCTCAGGCCCGTCCACGGCGGTGCCGGCTGCTCCTTCTCAGTCAGCGCCTCCCTCCGCAGGGGCGCCACCTTTCAACGTTGCGCCCCAGCGCCCGGCTCCTCCAGCCCAGGCCGGCTCTCCGGCTCCCGCCAGACCCGCCGCGGGAGCCGCGGCAGCCCGCAGCCCGACGCGGATCGAACGTCCCATCCTCCCCTTCGAAACGGTCCGGCTCGAGGGTGAGACCGATGCGCGGTCCTGGACTGTCCATCTCACCCAGGATGAGGCCTCGAGCGGCGCCAGCATCGCACTCGGCTACAAGAACGCCGTCGTGGTCATGCCCGAGGGCTCGCGCCTGCGGATTGCGATCAACGGCGAACCCGTCGTCGATACGCCGATCTCATCGTCCAGCGACATCAAGCGCCTGACGGCATCGATCCGCCCCGGCCTCCTGCGGGCGGGGCAGAACATCATCCGCATGGAAGCCTTCCAGCGCCACCGGACCGACTGCACGGTGGATGCGACCTACGAGCTTTGGACCGACGTGGACTCGGCTTCCACGAAGCTCGTCTTCGCCGAGGGCGCCACCAAGACGCTGCGTGGCCTGGACGATCTGCCCGCCGTCGGCGTCGACAACGCGGGCGTGACGACGATCCGCGTGGTCGCCCCCAAGATCTATCGCCCCGAAATCCGCGACCGCCTGCTGCGTCTCGTGCAGCTCGTCGCCCTGCGTGGGCGCTATGCCCATCCCGTGATCCAGGTAGTGGAGTCCGATCCGGGTCCCTCCCCGGTCGGCACGATCAAGGTGGCCATGGGCCTGGCCAGCGAGCTGCGCGGGCTGGTCACGGGCGTGCCGGATGCCGCCTCGATCCAGCCGCTGACGATGATGATGCAGGAACCGGGCTCCCTGGGCTCCACCCTGGTCGTCTCCGGGCCGACCTGGCAGGATCTCGATACCGCCATCGGCATCGTCGGCACCCGGGGCCTGGGTGTCTCTCAGGCCGAGCGCGGGATGATCGACACCGCCTCATGGCAGTGGCCGGAAGTGCCGACCGCCTTCGGCGCGCAGAGCTTCCGTTTCGCCGATCTCGGCGTCCCCACGCAGGAATTCTCCGGGCGGCGGCTGAAGGTGGGCTTTTCCATCAACCTGCCGCCGGACTTCTACGCGACCGAATATGGCGAGACCATCCTGCATCTCGATGCCGCCTACACGTCCGCCGTGAGGCCCGGCAGCCACGTCAACGTGTTCGTCAACGGCATGATCAGCACGCAGATGACGATCACCTCGCAGGGGGATATCGTCAAGCGCTACAACGTCCGCGTGCCACTCAAGAATTTCAAAGCCGGGCTCAACCACATCACCGTCGAGGCCGCGCTGCTGACGGACGCCGATGAGCGCTGCACCCCGGGCGAGACCCTGTCGGAGACGAACCGCTTCGTCCTGTTCGATACCACCACGCTCGAGTTCCCGACCTATGGACGCATCGGCCGCCTGCCGGATCTCGCGGTTCTGAGTTCGGGCCGGTTCCCGGACGAGGATCTTCCGACGACCGTGGTTCTGGCCCGGCCCGATCCCTTGAACTATTCCGCAGCCGGAACCCTGCTCGCCAGCATGGCGCGCAGCGCCGGCGCCCCGGTGCGCGCGCAATTCGCCAACGCGGCCTCGGCGGACGACGAATCAGTGCTCTTCATCGGCGCTGTCGATCAGATCCCTGCAGGACTCCTCAACCGGGTGAAAGTGTCGGAACATCTGCGCATGATCTGGCCTTCGACGCCGACCGCAGGTGACCGGACGGGTCCGCAGGCAGCCAACACGGATTTCAGCCTTCCCGCTCCTCAGGGCTCCCCGGATCGCATGGCTGCCGCCTCGACGGACGAGGTCCGCAAGCGCTGGTCGGAAACGTTTCAGCGGCGTGGCGTCTTTCAGCAGACGATCGGTACGGTGCAGGACTGGATGGAAAAGACATTCAGCCTCTCCCTCAAGTCGCTTTCGCTGAACGAGCGCACCGATGCACCTTATGAGCCACCGCAGCGGGCATCCCTGCTCGTGGCGCAGAGCCGTACCGATGCGTCCGGGGTCTGGACCCTGGTGACGGCCCGCACGGACAAAGCCCTCGCGGATGAGACGGCCCGGCTGGCGAACCCGATGATCTGGTCCCAGGTCGCCGGCCGCGCCGTGGCGCTCGACCCCAGGGAGACGAAGCTGCAGGTCGAGCCGATCAAGGAATACCGCTTCGTGCAGACGCAGCCCCCATCCCTGTCGAACCTGCGCCTGGTCGCTGCGAACTGGATGTCCGCCAATATTCTTCCCTATGCGCTTCTCATGCTGGCGTGCTGTACCTTCCTGGGCATCGCGACCTCGCTGCTCCTGAACCGCCTGGGGCGCCACTCATGACGCCATGGACGAGCCGGCCCATCTCGCTTTTCCCCTGGCTCTGTGCCGCCCTGTTCCTTGTCATGGCGCCGATGGCATCCTCCCAGACCCTGTCCGTTCAACCCTTGAACGTGGTGGGAACTGTCTCGCCGGCCGACTGGGAGGCCTATCGCTCGCGCTTCGTGGAAGATAACGGACGCGTGGTCGATACCGCCAACGGCAATATCAGCCACAGCGAAGGTCAGGGATACGGGCTTCTGCTCGCCCTTGCCGCGGCCGACCGGAGCGCCTTCGAGCGGATCTGGAACTTCACCTTTACCGAGCTTCTCATTCGGGACGATGGTCTGGCTGCGTGGAAGTGGGATCCGGCCTCGAAGCCGCGGGTGACGGACCGCAACAATGCCACCGACGGCGACCTGCTCATCGCCTATGCCCTGGCCAAGGCCGGCGCGGCCTGGCAGGAGCCCCGCTACACGACAGCCGCGCAGAAGCTCGCCAAGGCCATCGGCAAGACCACATTCAGCCGTAACGGGCCATCCCTGACCCTCCTGCCCGGCGCCCATGGCTTCGGCGCATCCGACCGTCCCGATGGCCCCGTCGTCAACCTTTCCTATTGGGTCTTCGAAGCCTTTCCGGTGATGGCCGCCCTGGCGCCCGAATACGAGTGGAGCCGGGTCTGGCGTGACGGCGTGATGCTGCTGCAGCAGACAACCTCCGGCCGCATCAGGCTCCCGGCCGACTGGATCTCGCTTCACAACGGCCTCCAACCGCAACCTGCGGATGGCTTTCCGCCCGAGTTTGGTTACAACTCGTTAAGGATACCGCTTTACCTGTATGAGAGCAGGAATGACTGATATGGAGTGGCTGAGGGCTCTCAGGCAGCGCTGGTCTGCGGAGAACGAGGGAGTTGCCGTGGTCAATGTGGTGACCGGACAGGTCCGGGAGCGGCTGACCGACCAAGGCTACGCCATCCTGCCCTCGGCTTTGGCCTGTGCACTCGACGGAACGCCTGTTCCCGAAACGTTGAAAGCCTTCGAGCCGACCCTCTATTATCCGTCGACCCTGTACCTTTTGGCGAAATCCCTGCTTGGTGAAAAATATCCGCAATGCGTCTCGTCGGCAGTGCCATAACGATTGCGGTCGCAATCCTGGGCTTCGCAGCCATCGCGCAGCAAACAGGCACCGGCAATAATCAGCCGCCAGCCGGATCGCCGCCGCCAACGCCGCCTGCGAACGGGTCTCAGCCTCCGGTCGACGAATCCGCATTGCGCTATTTCGCATCCCAGGGCGATACCCGGCGCGTGAACGCCGAGATCGCGCGATTGCGCGCGCTCTATCCCAACTGGACGCCGCCCAGTGATCTCTCGCAGCTCTCCGGCGCCGCCGGAGCCGTGGCCCCCGACCCGCTCATCGAACGCCTGTGGAACCTCTATCGCGAAGACCGGATCGCCGAGGTTCGCGCCGCCATCGCCGAGCGCCAGACCGCCGATCCGAACTGGAAGCCCCCGGAGGAACTCGTCACGGCCCTCGACATGGTCGAGGCGCGCCGCCGCCTGACCAATGCGTCCGATACGGGCCAATGGCGGACGGTCCTCCAGGTGGCCACCGAAACGCCGGGCCTTTTGACCTGCACGAACGTGGACGTGATGTGGCGGGTGGCGGAGGCGTTCGCCCGGACGGACCAGCCGAACCGGACGCGCGACGTCTACACCTATCTCCTGCAGAATTGCGCCAATCCTGGCGAACGCCTGGCGACTCTTCAGAAGGCGCTGACCCTGCTGCCCGAGCCGCAGGTGACCGCCCTGCTCCAGTTCGAGCGCAAGACCGGCGAAAACCCCGACGACTTCACGTCCATCCGGGATGAGCTCGCCCGCCGCCGGGTCGAGCGTGCCTCCCTCGACAGCAAACTCACGGCCTCGGCCGAGGATCTCGCCGTGGTCGAGCGGATGATCCAGAACACCAATGAAGCCGGCCCCGTGCTGATTCTCGGATGGTACAACTATCATCACGGCAATCCGGCGCGGGCGCTCGAATTGTTCAAGATCGCCCTCGACCGCAATGGCGGAACGAAGGCGGCGGAAGGCTATGCCATGGCGCTGCGGGCCCTTGAGCGGCTCGCGGAAGCGGAAGCCTTTGCTTACGAATGGCGTGAGCGCGCACCCGAGAATATGAAGATCTATCTCGACATCGCGACCGCGCTCCTCAGCCAGGATCCGCCGCCTCGCCTCGAACCGCAGGTGCTGGCCCGGATCGTTCCGGTCGTCACCGCGCAGCGCTTCTCGGACGCGGCCCAGGCCCTCGGCTGGTACTCCTACAATACCGAGCAGATCCGCACGGCGCGCGACTGGTTCCGCACGGCCCTCACCTGGAAGGCCGACGACGAGGCCTCCGCCTACGGGTTGGCCTTGACGACCCAGCGCCTGAACGACCGCGCCGGCTTCAACGCCGTGGTTGCTCAGTGGCGCGGCCGCTCTCAGCGCATCGCCGAATTGGCAGATGGAACGATTCCGGCCTCCAGGCGGCAACCTGCCGCCACGCCCGCTGTCGTGGCGCCGGTCCCACTTGCTCAGCCCGCCGAGAGCGCTCCCCTCCCGGTGCAGTCTCGCCCGGCTGCCCCTCAGGTGACGGTGGAGCGGATCGAGACCGAGCAGACATTCACCCGGACGGAAGCCAATGTGCGGCGCAGGCAGAGTCAAGCCCGCTCGACCCTCGGACGCACCTGCGCCATGACGCGCAATCCGGCCGGGCTGTCCGGCGACAGCGCCCTCACCCGGGGCTGGTGCCTCATGGAGATCAACCGCCCCATGGAAGCCGTGGCGGCCTTCGATCAGGCCAGCGCCACCGGCAGCAGCCGCACCCGGGAGGAAGCGGCCTACGGCAAGTCTCTCGCCTACCTGCGCAAGAACCTGACCTCCGAGGCGGCCGTTGCGGCCGCCGAGGCGCCGCAGACCCGCGAGCGCCGGGTGGAGCTCGGCGCCTCGATCCTGACCCAGCGGGCGCTGGCGGCCTATCGGGACGGGCGCTATGTGGAAACCCTGCTCGCCCTGACCGAGCGGGCCCGGATCGTCCCGGAACAGAACGATCTTCTGCTCATCCGCGGCTGGTCCTATCTCAAGCTCGGCCGCTATGGCGATGCCGAGAAGGTTTTCCGCGCCGTCCAACAGACCGGATATTCCGAAGAAGCCGCTGCCGGACTGAACGCCATTCGCGAAGTCACAGGCCAGATAAGGTACTGACGGCTGCCTCGAAGCTGTTGCCAGATCTGGCCCTGCACCTATCTAATGTCCGAATGGGCTCTCAGCCTGCAGACGGTTTCCTCCCTCGATCCGAATCCATGGCCAACTTGCAGATCATAGTGTTCGACGTGTGCGGCACCGCCTGTGCCCTGCACAGAAGCGCCGTCCGCGAGTTTCTGCCCATGCCTCATCTGTGGCGCCCCCCGGCCCTGCCTCGCCCCGTGGCGGGATTCTTCAACCTGGGCGGCCACGCGGTTCCGGTGCTTCGGCTCGATGTCCTGTTCGGCCTTGAGCGGATGGACGACGGTGCCGAGGCGAACCTCTACCGGCATCTGATCCTGATCGATCGGTTCACCGGATCTGGGACGACTGCTTTCCTCGTCGATCGGGTTCTCGATGTCGTGAGCGTCGCGCCGTCCCAGCTGTCTCCCGTCAGCCAGGAGGGCACTCTGAACGGCTGCGTCGAGGCGGAGGTCACGTGGGACGAGCGGCTCGTCCACCTGCTCTCGGTCGAACGCATTCTCATGGCCGAAGAGCAGCGGGCCCTCGCAGAGCTCGGGCAACAGGCGCAGAACCGTCTCAGCGAATGGGCGGTCGAGGCCTGATGGCCCCACGTGCCATTGCCGTCCCGCTGATCGATCCCGGCTTTCCAGACCTGAAAAGCCGTATCATCGAGCGTACCGGTCATTTCTACTACCAGGACAAGGACGACCTGCTCTGGGAGCGGGTGCGCAAGCGCTTGCGCGCGACGGGCCTCTCCGGTTCCACCCAATACCTGAGCCTCCTGGACGATGCGATTTCGGGTCCGGCGGAATGGGGCAAGCTGGAAGCCGAGATCACGATCGGCGAGACCTTCTTCTTCCGCTACGCGGAGCAGTTTGCGGCCCTGCGCGAGACGATCCTGCCCGAGATCATCGACCGGAAGGGCGGCACGCAGCGGCTGCGCATCTGGAGCGCCGGATGTTCGACGGGAGCGGAACCTTATTCTCTCGCGGTCCTCGTCAAGGAAATCCTCGGTGAGCGCCTCGGGACATGGCGCGTCAGCATCGTCGGAACGGATATCAACGACAGCTTCCTCACCCTCGCCCGGCAGGCGCGGTTCGGCAAATGGGCGCTTCGCTCCATGCCGGCCACGGAACGGGACCGCTATTTCCTCGATGCGGGAAAGGACCAATGGCAGGTCAGACCGGAATTCCGGTCCCTGGTCCGTTTCGAGAAGCACAATCTCCTGAGCCTTCTCGACGGCACCTCTCCGCTCGAACTCACCGATTTCGACCTGATCCTCTGCCGCAACGTCCTGATCTACTTTCACCCCGATACCGTGGTCCGGATCGTCGAGGCCTTACGCGACCGCCTGACGGAGGGCGGGTGGATGCTATTGGGGCATGCGGAGCCGAACCCGGCCTTTTCCGCCCTGATGCAGACCCTGAACCTGCCAGGGACCGTGGCCTATCGGCCGGGCGCGGGAACGGCATCTTCGGCCGCCGCCGTCGAACCAGTCAGCCCTGTCTCACAGGATTGGGCGCCGCTTCTTCCCCCACCCAAGCGGATCGAGCCGGCCAAGCCGAGGCGTCTCGATCTTCCCGCGACGGTTCCGTCACAGCCGCAAGCCCCCAATTCCTCCCAAGGACCGGGTTCCCTGCTGGAGGAAGTCCGAGCAAGCGCCAATACGGGCGACTTCGCAACGGCCGACGCTCTCTGTCGAAGAGCGTTGATCGTCGAGCCACTGAGGGCCGCCCTCCATTTTTACCATGGCCTCATCCTGCAAGGGCTCAGACGGCCCGACGAGGCCGAGAAAAGCTTCCTTAAGAGCATCTATCTCGATAAAAGCTTTGCCATGGCCCATTACCATCTCGGATTGCTGCTGCTCGCGGAAGGGCGTTCGACTCCCGGACGGCGTGCCCTGACCAATGCGGCCCGCATTGCCGCTGCGATGCCCGACGACAATCTGCTCGATGAGGCCGACGGTCTCACCGCCGGAGATCTGCGCAACCTGATCCGGATCCACCTCGAAGCGGCGACGCCGCCCCAGCGCAGGAGCTGATCGTGGCGAGATCCGCGCGCCGGAAGCTGAAACTGATGGAACGTGTCCGCGTCCGCTCCGCCGAGGAGCGCATGCAGCATATCCTCGACGAGCGCACCGAGCGCCTCGCAACGCGAAAGGATGGTGCGACGGCTCCGGCGGACATCCTGCTTCGCGCGCTGGTCTGCGGCACGGGCCGTGAGCGCTTCGGTCTTCCGGTCGATGCCGTGGCCGAGGTCCTGCCGCCCCAGAAATGCATGCCCGTTCCCGATGGGCCACCGGCTCTGATCGGCCTGTTCGGTCGGGGCGGTCGGCTGGTGAGCGTGATCGATCTCGCTCTTGCTCTCGGACTTGAGCCGGCTTCCACGGAAAACGAGAACCAGCACTTCGTCCTGCTGCGGCGCGAGCAGCCGCAGGTGGCGTTACGGGTCGAGCGTGCCTATGCCGTCGAGGACATCCTGCCTCTGGCAGGCGACGATGCCACCGGCTTCCGCAACGATGCGGTCATCGGCTACGGCAAGCTTCGATCCGGCCCTGACGAGCAGGACGAGACGATCTCTCTTCTCGACACCGAGCGCCTCCTGCGACCCTTCCTGCCCACATCTCTTGTTCCCGGAGTCTGACGTGACGATCTCGATCGCCAACCGCATTCTTCTCGGCTTCGCCGTCATCGTCGCGCTGATGGTCGGCCTCTGCGTCTACGCCATCAACCAGCTGGACGATGTCCGCCAGTCCACGGAGACGATCGTGACACGCGATCTGATGCTGATGCGTCAGATCGAGGACCTCGGCGATCTGCAGAACAACATGCGAGGCCTGCGGGAGGAAATCCTCTCCCGCTTCTACCTGCGCTCCCTGGGACAGCAGCAATCATCGGGCGAAGATCTGACCCGTGCCTGGGAACAGCAGGCCGCTGCCACCGAATCTGCGATGGCCCAGGCCATCGCGACGGTGAATGATTTCGTCAACAGATCGGTCACCGCGCAGAGAGCGGAGGCCTGGCGGCGCATCGCCGAAATTTTCAGCCGCGCCAGCGGGGATCTGCGCCAGATCCGCACCTTGACGGAGAGGCAGTTCGCCGCCGAGCAGGGCAATGATCTCGCAGCCGTCGCCGCGACCCAGAACGGCCTCAACGCCAGCCGCGAATCCTGGAACAGGAATCTCGTTCAGGCCCGCAGCGTTCTCGGCGAAGCCATCACGATCGGGCAGAGGCGGATCGGCGAGGTCTACGAGCAGAGCAGGATGTCGATCATCCTGGCCGTGGCGGTCGCGGCGCTCCTGAGCGTCCTGATCACCTATGCCCTGCGCTCCTCGATAACAGGCCCCCTCGGCAACTTCATGAGCTTCGTCGAGCGGGTCGGGCGCGGGGAACTCGGCGGCCAGAAGGCTCTGGCCGGCAAGGACGAGATCGGACATCTCGGCGCCACGCTCAACACCATGGTCGACGGCCTGCGCCAGCTCGCCCAACAGAGCCGGGAGGCGACGGAAAACCTGAATGCCGCGGCGGCGGAAATCCGGGCCTCGACCCAGGAACAGGCGGCCTCGGTCGAGGAGCAACTGGCGGCCGTTCAGGAAACCGCCGCGACGGTCGACGAGATCACGCATTCGGGAACCCAGATCGGAAAGCGTGCGCAGGAGGTCATCGCATCCGCCCAGGCCGCGGCGCAGACCAGCGTCTCAGGATTGCAGGCTGTCGAGGAAACGGCCCGTGCCATGGACGCCATCCGCGAACAGGCGGAAGCGGTGGCGGAGAACATCGTCGCCCTGAGCGAGAAGACGCAGGCCGTCGGCGAGATCATCACCTCCGTCAACGACATTTCCGAACGCACGCATCTGCTCGCGCTGAACGCCGCCATCGAGGCGGCGGCGGCCGGCGAGAACGGGCGCAGCTTCGCGGTGGTGGCCTCCGAGATGAAGACGCTCGCCGATCAGGCGAAGGATGCGACGCTGCAAGTCCGCTCGATCCTGGGCGACATTCAGCGCGGCATCAACTCGTCCGTGATGCTCACGGAGGAAGCCGTGAAGCGGGTCGCGGCCGGCAAGGAGCGCACCGACATCACCCAGCAGACCATTACCGGCATCTCCGGCCAGATTCAGGAGAGCGTCCAGACCTTCCAGCAGATCATCGCGTCGACCAATCAGCAGCAGCTCGGCATCGAGCAGGTGATGGGTGCTCTCCAGAACATCCGTCAGGCAAGCCAGCAGACGGCCGCAGGCACCCGCCAGCTCGATACGGCGGCCGCCAACCTGTCGTCCCTTGCGCAGCAGCTTCTCGGCCTCGCCGAGCGCTATCGTCTGTAACCGGCCGACGGTGGGGACGCGCGTGTCGTGACGGATATTCGCAAGCAGCTTTTGGCAGCCTTCGAGGCGGAGCACCGGGAGCATCTTCAGGCGATCCGGACCGCGCTCGACCATGCCGCCGGGGGCGAGATCGACCTGACGGACGTATTTCGCCGGGCGCATAGCCTCAAGGGCGCAGCCCGCGCCGTCGACCTGCCGGCCGTGGAGGAAGTGGCCCATCAGCTCGAATCGCTCTTCTCCCAGGTGCTCGACGGCCAGCAATCCCTGGACGAGCCCACCATCGCGAATGTGAGGCTGAACCTCGACCTCATCGAGGATCTGGTCGCGAATATCCTGAAGCCGACGGAGCGGGAGACGGCATCGGTTTCGAAGCCAGCGCCGCTCGAACCGGAACCGGCAGCGCCGAAGGCGGATGCTCCCGCCCACACCGATGCCGGCACGGGAGCCTATCTCCGTGTCGCCACCGGGCTGATGGAGGAACTGTCCGATTCCATGCATCAGCTTCTGGCCGAGTTGCAGACCAATGAGGGAATCGACGACACGTTGCGACAGATCGAGCTGGAAATCCGGGGGCTCAGACGAAGCTGGGATCAGCTTCACGCGCAGGTCAATACGCTGGGGTCCGCCACGCAGCGCACTCCCCAAGCCAACGGTTCCCGCAACAGCCCATCCTTCGCCCCGCGCCTGCGCGATTTCGATCAAGGCCTGAAAGCGCTGTTTCGCAGGCTGTCCGCCCTGTCCCGCGACAGACGGCAGTCGAGCTGGTCCATCGATCAAGCGGCGCGTCTGGTTCGCGACAACATCGACCGCGTCTCCCTCGTGTCGGCGGAGACGGTTTTCGGCGGGTTCGGCCATATGGTTCGCGAGATCGCGCGCAAGGCCGGACGCGACGTGAACGTGCGCAGCATCGGCCTCGACATCCAGGCGGATCGGCAAGTGCTCCAAGCCCTCAAGGATCCCGTGATGCACCTCCTGCGCAACGCGGTGAGCCACGGGATCGAGCCGCCGGACGAGCGCTTCGCGAAGGGCAAGGCGGAGCGGGCCGAGGTCACCCTGGAATTGGCCTCCCGCGGCGGACGCCTGGTCATCACCGTTCGCGACGACGGACGGGGACCGAACCTGGCGCGGATCGAGGACGTCGCCATCGAACGTGGGCTGCTGCAGCCAAGGGCTGCCGGCCATCCACCGCCGATGATGGACCAGCTGCTGTCCCTCGTCTTTGCCCCCGGCTTCTCGACGGCAGATGGAGTCGACCGGCTTTCCGGCCGGGGCATGGGCCTGTCCGTGGTTGCGGAGGCCGCCCGCAAACTGCAGGGCTCCGTTCTGATGCGACCGCGCTATCCCCATGGGACGGAGATTCTGCTGAACGTGCCCTTCACGGCGGCGCGTCAGCCCCTGCTGCTCCTGGAAGCGGAGGAGCGGATGTTCGGCCTGCCCTCCCATGCGGTGGTGCGCCTCCTGCGGCTGCCTGCCGACACGCTGGAAAGTGTGGAAGGCCGCCCCACGACACGGATCGAGATCGGGGGACAGGACGTTATCGTTCCAGTCGTCGCCCTCGCAGCCCTGACAGGATCTCCGAATGCCCCCCTCCCCACCGAGGCTGGACACGTGAAGGCCGTGCTCGTCCGTCACGGCTCTCGCACCTGCGCGCTCGCCGTCAATATGTTCCACGATGTCCGGACGATGCTGGTCAGTGACATTCAGGCGGTCGGGCTCAACGATCTGGTCTCGGGTACCGTCCTTCTGGAAAACGAGATGCCGGCCCTGGTGCTGAGCCCCGACAAGCTGATCGAGCATTGGGTCAAGAATGAAGGCAGTCTCGCGGCCGGAGGCCTCGGGCTCGCCCGGTGGAATCCCGAGGAAGAGCGGCGGGCGCGGACGATCCTCGTGGTCGACGATTCCATCACGACCCGCACTCTCGAAAAGAGCATTCTGGAGGCGCAGGGCTACGAGGTCCTCCTCAGCGTCGACGGCATCGACGCCCTTCACGTCCTGCGGTCGGGCGAAGCCATCGTGGATCTCGTCATTGCCGACGTGGAGATGCCGCGCATGGACGGGTTCGGGTTGCTGCAGGCGGTCAAGAACGATCCGCGGCTCTCCACGCTTCCGGTCATTCTCATGACGTCGCGGGCAGACCCGGAGGACGTCCGCAAAGGCCTGGATCTGGGCGCGAGCGCCTATATTACCAAGCAGAAGTTCGATCAACGCGAACTCTTGGCGACGATCGGGCAGGTGCTGTGAGTTTCCGGCGATGAGCATGGCGTCTCAGCCACGGGTGCGTGTGATGGTCGTCGAGGATTCCCTCGTCGTCCGTCAGCTGCTCGTCCATATCATCGCCAGCGACCCTCGCCTTGTGGTGGCGGCCGCCGTCAGCTCGGCCGAGGAAGCCCTCCAGGAAATCGGCCGCGTGCAGCCGGATGTGGTATCCATGGATATCCGCCTCCCCGGAATGGACGGGCTCGAGGCGACGCGCCGGATCATGTCGGAACACCCGACGCCCATCGTCGTCATCGCCGACAGCATCGAGGATTCCTCTCTCAAGATCTCCATGAATGCCCTGCGGGCCGGAGCGCTGACGGTGGTGGAAAAGCCCGTTGGCCTCTCCAGCGCCAATTATGCGGGAATTGCCAGCACCATCTGCACCCAGCTCTACATCATGAGTCAGGTCCCGGTGGTCCGGCAGCGCTCCTTTGCCCCATGGCGCGAGAGGACGACGATCGCGCCTCCCAGGCGCGATCCGGAATGGAGCGCGGCACGCCCGAGCATCATGGGGATCGCCGCTTCCACGGGTGGACCGCCGGCCCTCGCGAAGGTCCTGGGGGCCCTGCCAGCGGATTTCTCCCTGCCGGTCCTCCTGGTCCAGCACATGGGCGCTCCGTTCATGGAGGGCTTCGCCTCCTGGCTGAACGGGCTGGTGCCCTTGAAGGTCCGCCTGGCGCAGGATCAGGAGATTCCGGCCGCAGGCCATGTCTATGTGGCGCCCGGCGACCGTCACCTCCTGCTCTCCCCTGCCGGTACCCTGAAGGTGAGCGCCGAGCCCCATTTGGGCAACCAGCGGCCCTCCGCGACCATGCTGTTCCAGTCCATGGCCCGGTCTGTGGGCCGGAGGGGCCTCGGGGTCATCCTCACCGGCATGGGCGAGGACGGAGCGCAGGGCCTCGTCGAACTGCGCCAGGCCGGAGGTTACGGGCTCGGCGAGGACGAAAGCACCGCCGTCGTCTATGGGATGCCCGCCGCGGCCTCCCGCATGGGTGGCGTCAATGTCAGCCTGCCCCTGGACCTGATCGGTCCCCGGATCCTGAGGCTGGCGCGGGGAGAGGGCGAATGAGTGCCGGTTCCGTTGCCCAGGCGGCCGAGATTCTCCTGGTCGAGGATTCGGAAACCCAGGCCCTTCAGCTGCGCCACATGCTCGAGACGAACGGGTTCAACGTCTCCTGGCGCTCCACGGCGGAAGCGGCTCTCGACAGCCTGAACGAGAAACTGCCCGATCTCGTCATCGCCGATTATCATCTGCCCGGCATGAATGGAGACGAACTGACCCGCCAGATGCGCCTCAACGTAAGAACGCGGGCGATCCCGGTCATCATGCTGACCGAAGCCAGGGAACGAACCGTCGAGCGGCAGGGGCTGGAGAGCGGCGCGGACGCCTATATTTCAAAATCTGCAGAACAGGAACTGGTCGTTCTGCGGATCAAGGCGCTCCTGCGCCGGCGCTCCTCTCCCATCGGAGATTCCCGAGAAGAGCGGCAATCCCCGAGTTTCGGCACCTTCCGCCGGGCCTGCGTCCTGATCGTGGACGACAGCTCGACGCACCGCACCTACCTCCAGAACCTGCTGACCCATGAAGGTTACGCGGTGACGCCAGCCTCGGAGCCAGCCGAAGCACTCCGGCTCGTCCGCAGGGTAGATGCAACCTGGGACTGCATTCTGGTCAATCTGCTGAGCGCGGGATTCGACGGCATCGAATTGTGCCGTCAGTTGAACCTCTATCGTGGCCTTGCTCCCCTGCCCGGCGCGGACGCGCCGAGCTTTGCCATCGTGGGGCTCGGTCACGAAGATGGCGGTGAACTGCTCGCACGCGCGTTTGCGGCGGGCGTCGACGACATCGTTCCCTCGACGGTCGAAGCCGATGTGATGCGCGTACGCATCCGCGCGCTCGTCCGGCGCAAGCTCATGCAGGACGAGAACTGGCGCATCGAGGCGGAACTGCGCGAGCGGGAACTGGCCCTCGCCAGGGCCCGGGCGGAGGCCGCCTCCGCCGAGGCGCTCGCCAATGCCAACCGCGAGCTGGAGGAAGCCAACGATCTCCTCAAAGGCACGCAGGCGCAGCTCGTCCAGGCCGCCAAGATGGCGTCCCTCGGTGAATTGGTGGCTGGCATCGCCCATGAGATCAACAATCCCCTGGCCTTCATTCAGGCTCATCAGGGGACCGTGGATAAGCTGCTGACGGAGATCGCCGCGAAGCTTCCGCCGGAGGCCGGCCTCGAACGACAGGTGCAGAAATCCCGCGACCGGGTCGGCGCCATGAAGCTGGGGCTCGCCCGGATCCAAGAACTCGTCCTCAATCTGAGACGGTTCTCCCGCCTGGACGAAGGCGATTTCCAGACGGTCAACGTGCCGGAATCGATCGAAACGGTCCTGGCTCTTCTGGGCCACAAGCTCGGCACCCGGATCGATGTGCGTCGCCATTACCATGCAGTCCCCGATCTCTACTGCTCGCCGGCCCTTCTGAACCAGGTGGTCATGAACATCGTCGGGAATGCCGCCGATGCGATCAAGGGAACCGGCGGCATAGACATTGAAACTGAGAGCAACGAGACAACCTATACGATCAAGATCAGCGATACTGGGCCGGGGATCCCAGGAGAATTGCGGGAGCGCATCTTCGAACCGTTTTTTACAACCAAGCCCGTAGGGTCTGGAACTGGACTTGGCCTCGCCATCGCTTATAGCGTCGTTCAGGCCCATAAAGGATCGATCGCGGTGGATGCGGGCCCCCACGGGGGTGCCCAATTCACCATCACGATCCCGAGGCGTATTGTTTCATGACGTTGTCGAGCGAGATGAAATCAACCCATGGCACGATCCTGGTCGTCGACGACGAGCCGGACATCCTCATTGCGCTCGAGGATCTGTTCGAGAACGACTACCGGGTCCTGACGGCCTCCTCGCCCATTCAGGCGCTCGACATCATCCGGCATGAACCCGACATTGCCATCATCATCTCGGACCAGCGCATGCCCGAGATGCAGGGGGACGAGTTCCTGGCGAAGGCCCGCCACGAGACCGATGCCGATGCGATCCTTCTCACCGGATACGCGGATCTCAAGGCCGTCATCGGCGCGGTCAACAAGGGCCGTATCATGGCCTATGTCCCCAAGCCGTGGGATCCGGCCGCCCTCTCCAACATGGTCGCTGCGGCCTATCAGCGGCGCATGCTGGCCCGCAAGCTCGACACGGAACGCGCGCTTCTGCGCGGGCTGATGGAGAGCACCGGGGACCTGATCTCGTTCAAGGACCTGGAAGGCCGCTTCGTCCGCCTGAATGCCAGCAAGGCGCGCAGCCTCGGCTGCGGCGCGGAGGATTGCCTGGGTCGCAAGGAGCGGGATTACGTCTCGCCGGAGCGAGCCACGATGATCGAGGAGGCTGAGCGCCGTGCCGTCGCGGCGCGCGCGCCGGACGAGGTGATCGAGGAGCGGAACGCCCCCGACGGCACGACCCAGTGGATCCTCATCAATCACATCCCGATCCTCGACGAGGCGGGAACGGTCACGAACCTGGCCACCATCGAGCGCGACATCACCGAGCGCAAGCTGATGGAAATGCGCCTGCGGCAAGCGGACAAGATGCAGGCTCTCGGGACCCTCGCGGGCGGCGTCGCGCATGACTTCAACAATCTCCTGATGGCCGTCCTCGGCAGCCTGGATCTCGCCTCGCGCCGTGCTCCGGACGATCCCCGGCTGACCCGGCTTCTGCAGAATGCCACCTACGCGGCGGAGCGCG
Organism: Microvirga lotononidis; assembly: GCF_034627025.1. Taxonomy (NCBI): domain Bacteria; kingdom Pseudomonadati; phylum Pseudomonadota; class Alphaproteobacteria; order Hyphomicrobiales; family Methylobacteriaceae; genus Microvirga; species Microvirga lotononidis. The sequence continues at coordinate 1,358,385 of NZ_CP141048.1, forward strand.
GCGCCTCCCTGACCCAACGGCTTCTGAGCTTCAGCCGCCAGCGCGACCTGCGGCTTCAGGCCGTGGACGTGAACCAAGTCATCATGGGCATGAACGACCTGCTGACCCGCACCCTGGGCGGCGTGATCCGGATCGAGCGGCATTTGAGCGAGGCCCTGTGGACGGCCATGGTCGACCCGGACCAGCTTGAACTCGCGATCCTCAATCTGTGCATCAATGCCCGCGACGCCATGGCTGAAAACGGCATTCTGACCCTCTCGACCCGCAACGAGAGGGTGAGCGAAGGCCGGATTCCCGACTTGGGCGGTGGCGAATATATAGTGATCTCGGTTGCGGATACGGGCAGCGGCATTCCTCCCGAGGTCCTGGCCAGAGTGCTCGAACCCTTCTTCACCACCAAGGAGGTGGGCAAAGGAACCGGGCTCGGGCTGCCCATGGTGTATGGGCTGGCGCAGCAATCCGGAGGCACCGTGACCATCCACAGCGCGGTTGGATCGGGAACGACGGTGGAGCTCTACCTGTCCCGTGCGGCTGCGGAGCAGCAAAAGGGGCCGCAGGAGAAACAGGCGATCGCGCCCGATGCGCCCAAGGTGCGCATTCTGCTCGTCGACGACGACGCCGAGGTTCGGACGGTCACGGCGGCCTATCTGACCGAAATGGGCCACCGGGTCGTGGAGGCCGCGGACGGATCGTCTGCCCTCGACATCCTGAAGGCGGACGATCAGCTGGATCTCCTCATTGCCGACTTCGCGATGCCCGGCATGACGGGAACGGACCTCGCCGGCAAGGCGCGGGAGATCCGGCCGGGCCTCGGAATCCTGCTCGTGACGGGATATGCCGATCCGAAGCGGCTCCCGGACGATTACCTGATGCTCCACAAGCCTTTCAGCCGCGCCGACCTGGCCGCGAAGGTGACAGAGGCGGCTCTTCCAGACCGGGATCCGGGCTCTTCCGCCTGACTTGGCTCCGGCTCCCCGGATTGTGGACAAAAAGTGTTGCGGCGGCTTTGGCCGAAAACCGCCTGGAATCGCGGAAAATTGACCCTCTGCCCTGCCGAATCCGGCTATCCCAACGGCAGAAAATGGTAAATTTCCTTTAAAAATTATCCATTGTTTCATGGATAGATTGACATTATCGGAGCTTCGCACCTTAACTCCGTCACAGAACGGCCACGAGTAGAGCCGTCTCAGAGGACCTAGGTAATGAAAAAATCAGCCCTTTTCGCAGCCATCTGCGTTCCGGCTTTCCTGGCCGCCGCTCCGCTGGCCGCCAAAACCCTCGTCTACTGCTCCGAGGGCAGCCCGGAGAACTTCTATCCCGGCGTGAACACCACCGGCACCTCCTTCGACGCCAGCGAGCAGATCTACAGCCGCATCGTCGAGTTCGAGCGCGGCGGCACGAAGGTTCAGCCGAGCCTCGCCGAGAAGTGGGACGTTTCCGCTGACGGCACCGTCTACACCTTCCACCTGCGTAAGGGCGTGAAGTGGCACTCCAACAAGAACTTCAAGCCGACCCGCGACATGAACGCGGACGACATCGTGTTCATGTTCGAGCGTCAGTGGAAGGAAGATAATCCGTACTTCAAGGTCACCAGCCCGAACCACTCCTACTTCAGCGACATGGGCATGCCCAAGCTCCTGAAGTCGGTAGAGAAGGTGGACGATTACACCGTTCGCGTGACCCTGAACCAGCCCGAGGCCCCGTTCCTGGCCAACCTCGCCATGATGTGGGCGAGCGTTCAGTCGAAGGAATATGCCGACGCCATGTTGAAGGCCGGCAGCCCCGAGAAGATCGACCAGGAGCCGATCGGCACGGGTCCGTTCTATCTGGTCCAGTACCAGAAGGATGCGATCATCCGCTACAAGGCCTTCCCCGAGTACTTCCGTGGCAAGGCTGCCCTGGACGACCTCGTCTTCTCGATCACCCCTGACGCCTCCGTGCGCTGGGCGAAGCTCCAGAAGGGCGAATGCCACGTCATGCCGTACCCGAACCCGGCTGACCTCGAGGCCATGAAGAAGGACCCGAACGTCCAGATTCTCGAGCAGCCTGGCCTGAACATCGGCTACCTCGCCTACCAGACCACGAAGAAGCCCTTCGACGACGTGCGCGTCCGCAAGGCCTTCAACATGGCCATGAACAAGAAGGCGATCGTCGACGCCGTGTTCCTCGGCTCGGGCGTTCCGGCCAAGAACCCGATCCCGCCGTCCATGTGGTCGTACAACGACAACGTGAAGGAAGACGAGTACAACCCCGAAGCCGCCAAGAAGCTTCTGGCTGAAGCCGGCTACCCGAACGGCCTCGAGACGGACCTGTGGGCCATGCCGGTGCAGCGCCCCTACAACCCGAACGCCCGCCGCATCGCCGAGCTGATGCAGGCCGACCTCGCCAAGATCGGCGTGAAGGCAGAGATCAAGAGCTTCGAGTGGGGTGAGTACCGCAAGCGGGCCCAGGCCGGCGAGCACCAGATGGCTCAGCTCGGCTGGACGGGCGACAACGGCGATCCGGACAACTTCCTGCACACCCTGCTGGGCTGCGCCTCGGCAGAGAGCGCTTCCGGCTCGAACATCGCCAAGTGGTGCTACAAGCCGTTCGACGATATCGTCACGAAGGCGAAGGTCACGACCGATCAGGCCGAGCGCACCAAGCTCTACGAGCAGGCTCAGGTGATCTTCAAGGAGCAGGCTCCCTGGTTCACTGTGGCTCACGCCGTGCAGCTGAAGCCGATCCGCAAGGAAGTCGTGGACTTCAAGCTCTCGCCCTTCGGTCGCCACACCTTCTACGGCGTGGACATCAAGGGCAAGTAAGCTCATCCCTTCAACCTACGGCGGAGCGGCTCAAAAAAGCCGCTCCGCCTTTTTACGTTCAGACGATGCTCAGATTCATTTTCACCCGCGTCAGCCTGATCATACCGACCTTCCTCGGGATCACGCTGCTGGCCTTTTTCCTGATCCGCCTGGTGCCAGGCGATCCGATTGAAACACTTGCTGGCGAGCGCGGCATCGATCCTGCCCGCCATGAGCAGCTCCTGAAGGAATATGGCCTCGACCGGCCGATCTTCGTGCAATACGGGATCTATCTGTCCCGCGTCCTGCAGGGCGATCTCGGCAAGTCGATGATCACTCAGGAGCCCGTTCTCAACGAATTCTCGTCCCTGTTCCCCGCAACGGTCGAGCTGGCGCTCTGCGCGATCCTCTTCGCTCTCGTGATCGGGCTTCCGGCAGGCATCATCGCGGCTATCCGACGAAATTCGATCTTCGACCACGGGGTGATGGGCATCTCGCTGACCGGGTATTCCATGCCGATCTTCTGGTGGGGCCTCATCCTCATCCTGCTCTTCTCGGTACAGTTCGACCTGACGCCGGTCTCCGGCCGCATCGATGTGCTCTATTACATCGAGCCCATCACCGGCTTTCTCCTGATCGACACCCTGCTCTCAAATGAGCCGGAGGCCTTCTGGTCGGCGGTGAACCATCTGATCCTGCCTACCATCGTCCTCGGCACGGTGCCTCTCGCCGTGATCGCCCGCATGACGCGATCGGCCATGCTGGAGGTCCTGGGCGAGGATTACATCCGCACCGCCAAGGCCAAGGGCCTGCCCCGGTTCCGGATCATCGCCCTGCATGCCCTCCGCAACGCGCTTATTCCCGTCGTGACCGTGATCGGCCTGCAGGTCGGCGTGCTGTTCACCGGCGCGATCCTCACCGAAACCATCTTTTCCTGGCCGGGCGTCGGCAAATGGCTCATCGATGCCATCTTCCGCCGCGATTATCCTGTGCTCCAGGGCGGAGCGCTGCTGCTCGGCGTTGTCGTGATGAGCGTCAATCTTCTCGTCGACCTTGCCTACGGTCTCATCAATCCTCGTATCAGGCATACGCGATGACCACTGAAATCATGGAAGCCCCGGCCGTCGCAGCTCCGACGGCCACCCCTCCCCACCCGCTGCGCGAGTTCTGGAGCTATTTCAGCGCCAACCACGGCGCCGTCGCCGGTCTCGTCGTGATCGTCGTGGTGGTGCTCGTGGCGCTGCTCGCCGACGTGCTCGCCCCGCACTCGCCCTATATCACCGACACCACCATCGCCCTGAAGCCGCCGTTCTGGCAGGAGGGCGGCTCGCTCGCCTATCCGCTGGGCACCGACCCGATCGGTCGCGATATTCTCTCGCGCATGATTTACGGCGCGCGCCTGTCGCTCCTGATCGGCATCGTGGTGGTGACGATCTCCATCATCATCGGCACGGTTCTCGGTCTCGTTGCGGGCTTCTTCCGCGGCCTGACTGAGATCTTCATCATGCGCCTGATGGACATCGTCCTGACCCTGCCGAGCCTTCTGCTCGCCATCGTGATCGTGGCGGTGCTCGGGCCCGGCCTGATGAACGCCATGCTGGCGGTGGCCCTGGTGATCCTGCCGCATTACGTGCGCCTTGCCCGTGCGGCGGTGATCACGGAAACGTCGAAGGACTACGTGACGGCAGCCCGAGTGAGCGGCGCCAGCACGATGCGGCTGATGTTCAAGGAAGTGCTGCCGAACTGCACCGCTCCACTGATCGTGCAGGCCTCCCTCGGCATCTCGACCGCCATCCTGGATGCCGCCGCGCTCGGCTTCCTCGGCCTCGGCGCGCAACCTCCGTCGCCGGAATGGGGCACCATGCTGGCCGATGCCCGCGAATTCGTGCTCCGCGCCTGGTGGGTCGTGACCTTCCCCGGTCTCGCCATCCTGATCACGGTGCTCGCCTTCAATCTTCTGGGTGACGGCCTTCGCGATGCCCTCGACCCGAAACTGAAGAGGTCCTGATCATGGCGCTTCTTGAAATCGAGAACCTCGTCGTCGAGTTCCAGACCTCGGCGGGCATGTTCCGGGCCGTCGACGGCGTATCGCTCAAGGTCGACGAGCGCGAGGTCCTGGCGATCGTCGGCGAGTCCGGCTCGGGCAAATCCGTCTCGATGCTTGCCGTGATGGGTCTTCTGCCGTGGACCGCGAAGGTGACGGCCGACAAGATGGCCTTCAACGGTCGCGATCTTCTCGCATTATCCGATTCCGAGCGGCGCAAGATCGTCGGCAAGGACATCGCGATGATCTTCCAGGAGCCGGTCGCAAGCCTCAATCCCTGCTACACGGTCGGCTTCCAGATCGAGGAGGTGCTGCGCTTCCATCTCGGTCTCGGACGCCGGGAGCGGCGCGCCCGCGCGATCGAGCTTCTGACCGCCGTCGGCATTCCCAGCCCCGCCGAGCGCCTGAGCTCGTTCCCGCATCAGATGTCCGGCGGTCAGTGTCAGCGTGTGATGATCGCCATGGCCATCGCCTGCAATCCCAAGCTCCTGATCGCCGACGAGCCGACCACCGCGCTCGACGTCACGATCCAGAAGCAGATCCTGGACCTTCTCGTGAAGCTTCAGGCCGAGCATGGGATGGGCATGATCATGATCACCCACAATATGGGCGTGGTCGCAGAAACCGCCGACCGTGTCGTGGTCCAGTACAAGGGCCGCAAGATGGAAGAGGCGGATGTTCTGACGCTGTTCGAGAATCCGCGCAGCAATTACACGAAGGCCCTCCTGGCGGCATTGCCCGACAATGCGACGGGCGACCGCCTGCCCACCATTGCTGATTATTTCAAGGACGGAAGCGAGATCGCCGGAGCGGCCGTATCATGAGTGTTGTTCTCGAAGCCCGAAACATCGTCCGGGATTACCATGTCCCCGGAGGTCTCTTCTCCAAGGGGCGAACCGTCCATGCCGTCAAGGGCGTGAGCTTCACGGTCGAGAAGGGGAAAACCCTCGCCATCGTCGGCGAGAGCGGCTGCGGCAAGTCCACGCTCGCACGCATCCTGACGCTGATCGATCCTGCGACCTCCGGTGATCTCCTCATCCAGGGCGACAAGGTCGACATCGCGAAAGGAGACCTCACGAAGGACCTCCGGCGCGAAGTGCAGATCGTGTTCCAGAACCCTTACGGCTCGCTCAATCCCCGCCAGAAGATCGGCGACGTTCTGGGCGCGCCTTTGGTGATCCACGGCAACGTGCCGGCGTCCGAGCGCCGCGACCGTGCCATGGCGATGCTGAAGAAGGTCGGCCTGGGCGAGGAGCATTACAACCGCTATCCGCACATGTTCTCCGGCGGCCAGCGCCAGCGCATCGCGATCGCCCGTGCTCTGATGCTCAACCCGAGCCTGCTCGTTCTCGACGAGCCGGTTTCCGCGCTCGACCTATCGGTTCAGGCGCAGGTGCTGAACCTGCTGGCCGATCTCCAGGACGAGTTCAACCTGACCTACGTCTTCATCAGCCATGATCTGTCGGTGGTGCGCTACATCGCCGACGAGGTGATGGTGATGTATTTCGGCGAGGCGGTCGAATACGGCACCCGCGACGAAGTGTTCTCGAGCCCAAAGCACGACTACACGAAGACGCTCTTCGCAGCGACGCCCCGGGCGGATCCCGCGAGCATCAAGGCACGGCTGGCGCGGAAGAACGCTGCCTAAAGCGGATTTCACCCTTGTGGAATCAGCGTTGCTCTAGCGCATCGTGCTGACCCGTAGGCCACGTCAGTGAAAGTGGCCCCGGTCTTCCGCTCTCGACGATGCGCTCTTCCAAAGGTGGGGCATCACGCAGGCAACGGCAGTCGTTTGGCTGCCGTTGCCTCTTCGACAGCCGACGTATTGGCCGGTTCCGGCAGCTTCTCCTCGCCAGTTGCCGTTTTCAGGCATTGCACAACGGCATCCCTTAGGGACGACACGTAGTAATTGGCGCCCAGCGTGGCACGCATCGAGTCGCTTTTGAGGATCGCATCCTCCGCTGGCCAGAGACCGACCAGGGTCGGAGCCTTCGCCTTCTGCTTCAGGCGTCGCAGGAGATAGCGCAGGTGCGCCGGGGTGCCGCTGATCTCCAGATAGCTGATGCACACCATCTGCACGCCGGTCATGTCGAGATTGAAGATCTCCCGGCGCGACACGGCCGAATGGGGAATCACCCGGGTGCCGAGTCCATGCTTGTTCAGGAGTTGCGCCAGCATTTCCGATGCAGCCTCGTCGAGGGGGCCGCGGCCGGCGACGCACAGGATCGCTCCGTCCGCTCTCCAAGCCTCGGGGACGTTGGTGTCCGGCGGCATCGGCTGCGTGACCGCCGGCTCCTTGTTGTCGGGCTTCGCGCTCGCGGGGGATGCGACCGGCTCATCCTTGGTCTCGTGCGGGTGCGGCTCCACGTCGTCATGGGTACTGAGATCCTGCACCAGTGCCCGGATCACATCCTTGACCTGGTCGAGCTGGCGCTGGGTGAGAACGCCGCGCGTGGCATCGTTGGCCGCAAGCTGGAGGCCCCTGAGGGCAACTTCGTCGTAATAGGACGTCAGCGAGCGTTCCTTCAGCAGAAGTTCCGCCGAATCCAACGCCTCGTCCGGATCTCCGGCCAGCATGCGCTGGTAAAGGTTCTCGGCCGGCGTCAAAGCCGGCCTGTCGCCCAGCAGGACGTCGAGAAATTCGAGCCTCTCCACATGCCGGCCCAACACCACGAGGCAGAGGGTCAGGGGCGTGGCGATGAGAAGGCCGACTGGCCCCCAAAGCCAGGTCCAGAAGATCGCCGAGATGACCACCGAGAAGGGTGACAGCCCCGTGCTCTGGCCGTAGACGATCGGCTCGATCACGTGGCCCATGAGCGGCTCGCCGATCAGGAACAGCGACATGGCCATGAGGGCCATGGACCAGCCCGGATCGACGGCGGCGGCCAGGAGGATCGGCGGCAGGGCGGCGAGGAACGAGCCGATATAGGGCACGAAGCGCATGAGCGCGGCAAAGACGCCCCACAGGACCGGGCTCGGCACGCCGATAAGCCACAGCCCGATACCGGCGACGACACCGAAAGAGGCGTTCAGGGCGAGCTGGGTCAGGAAGTACCGGCTCAGCCGTCGCGCCGCATCGTCCATGGCCACGGTGGTGCGGTGGAGATCGCTCGCCCCGAACAGGCGGATCATCCGGTCGCGCAGATCCTCCCTTTGCATGAGGATGAAGACGAGCACCACGAACACGATGCCCATGGTGGCGAGCGGCCCGAGCACCGGCAGCAGTACGTCCCGGGCCATCTGGAACGGCGTCGGCTCCGGCTCGTGGACTTCGACCGGCAGCGGACCGGGGTTCTCGGCGGGTGTCGATGCCGGGGGCGCCGACGCGGCGGGCCTCGCAGGCGCCTGTTCCGGAGGAGGCTCCGCGACGGCGCGGTCGAAGCGGCGGCCGAAATCCTTCAGGAGGCTCGGCAGCTTTCCGAGCGTACCCTCACGAAGAGACCCGACCTTCGTTTCGATGGTGGTCTGGTAGCGTGGCAGGTCGCTCGCCAGGCCGGCCAATTGGAAACCGATCACCGCGCCGAGAGAACCGATGATCCCGAGGGCGACGAGCACGGCCACGATGACGGAGGGAACCCGCCCGAGACGCCACCGGCGCAGCACCTCGACGAAGGGAGCCAGCACGAAAGCCAGCAGGATCGCCATCACGACGGGCAGGAAGACTTCCCGGCCCACATAGAGGCCGGCGAGTACGACGACCCCGACGGCCAGGGTCATGAGCCCGGAGAGCCCAGGAACGGCGGGAGGCTCGATCTCCGTCTCCGAGGGAGGCAAGGTAGGAGGGCCAGGACGCATGTGAGGGATCTCTGCTGGGCCGCGAGACTCTCTCGCCGACCTGCAAACAACGTCTTGGGCGGCCAAACGATCCTTGAGCGTAACAACAACGCCCTGCGTCGGCGAAAGCTGGGACCTTTTGCCATCTCCATGCGCGGGAATCCGGTCCCATCTCATGGAGAACCCCGAGACTTAGCCCTCCATTGCCAGCCTTCCATGCCTCTCACCCGACGAACCCTCCTGATCGGAGCAGCCGTGGCTGCTTCTTCGACCTCTCATGCCCAACAGGACAAGCCGAACCTGATGCCCGTCACGACTCAACGAAACACCTTCAGAAGCGGAGGCCAAGCTATTGCCGTCGAGACCTTCCAACCGGCAGGCTCCTCGCCCCGCCCCACGGTCCTGATGCTGCATGGCGCCGACGGTCTGAGCTACAACGCGCAATATCGCGACGGCGCCCGCAATGTGGCGACGGCCGGGTACCAGGTTCACCTCGTCCACTATCTCGACCGAACCGGCGAGAAGCGGGCTTCCTTCGGCACCCTGTTCCAGAACTTTGTGCCGTGGATGGGCACGGTCCAGGATGCGCTCGCCTTCGCATCGGACCACCCGGGAGCCGACCCGCATCGCATCGGCATCATCGGCATTTCTCTCGGCGCGGCTTTGGGCCTTGCCGTCGCAAGTTCTGACCACCGCGTGAAGGCGCTGGTGAACTATTTCGGACCGCTTCCGCAGGGTGCGATCGCCACCACGTCCAGGTTGCCGCCGACCCTGGTCCTGCATGGCTCGGCCGATCCTATCGTGCCGGTGTCGAATGCCTATGCGGTCGAGGCGCTGCTGCGCCAGCAGAACGTGCCGCATGAGATCAAGGTCTATCCCGGCCAGGGCCATGGCTTCAGGGGCAAGGCGGAAGACGATGCCTCCGCGCGATCCCTTGCCTTCCTGCAGCGATATCTGGCCGGCGCGGACGCCTCCTCGGAGTCGAGGGCCCTTCCCGTCGGTGGGTGAGACGATTAAGACTTGCAACTCGACGATCATCAGGCAGGAGCGATCATGACGGTTTCAGACGCGGCTCTCGCAGGCAATCCCCTTCTCACGCCGTGGAAAACCCCGGTCGGGCTTCCGCCCTTCGAGGACATCGCGCCGGAGCATTACAAGCCCGCCTTCGACGCGGCGCTGGCCGAGCAGCAGAAGCAGATCGCAGTCATAGCCGAGAACGCCGAGGAGCCGAGCTTCGCCAACACCATCGAAGCACTGGAGAAAAGCGGTCAGGCGCTGAAGAAGGTCGGCGGCGTGTTCTTCAACCTGGCCGGATCGCATACCAACGACGCGATCCAGGCGGTGGAGCGCGAGATGGCGCCGATCCTAGCCAAGCACCGCAACAGCATCTTCATGAACGAGGCGCTCTTTCGGCGTGTGGCCGCTCTCTACGAAAGGCGCGCTGGCTTAGGTCTCACCCCCGAGCAGGCCCGTGTCCTCGATCGCTATCACACCATTTTCGTGCGCGCCGGCGCGCAGCTGGCACCGGAGGCGAAGAAGCGTCTCGCCGCCATCACCGAGCGGCTGGCCAGCCTCGGCACGCAGTTTTCGCAGAACGTCCTGGCGGACGAGAAATCCTATCAGCTGGTTCTCGACGGCGAGGCGGATCTCGAAGGTCTGCCGTCCTTCCTGCGCGAAGCGGCCGCGCAGGCTGCCGAGGAGCGCGGGCTGCCCGGCAAGCATGTGATCACCCTCTCCCGATCCAGCATCGAGCCCTTCCTGCAATTCTCCAAGCGTCGCGACCTGCGCGAACAGGCCTTCAAGGCCTGGGCGGCGCGCGGTGACAACGGCAATGCGACCGACAACAAGGTCATCATCGCCGAGACGGCGGCCCTGCGCGCCGAGCGCGCGAGACTTCTCGGCTACGAGACGTTCGCCGATTTCAAGCTCGCCGATACCATGGCCAAGACTCCAGACAACGTGCAAAAGCTCCTGAGCGACGTCTGGACGCCGGCGATCGCGCGGGCCAGGGAGGAGCGGGACGACCTGCAGGCTCAGGCCCAGTCCATCGGCGACAACATCGTCATCGAGCCATGGGACTGGCGCTATTATGCCGATCAGGTCCGCATGGCGCGTCACAATCTCGATGAGGCGACGATCAAGCCGTACTTCCGGCTCGACCGGATCATCGAGGCCTCGTTCGAGACGGCGAACCGCCTCTTCGGCCTCACCTTCAAGGAGCTGAAAGACTTCCCGCGCTATCACCCCGATATCCGCGCCTGGGAGGTGGTGGATGCGGACAGCAACCCCGTCGGGACCTTCATCGGCGATTATTTCGCACGTCCGTCCAAGCGCAGCGGCGCATGGATGAGCGCCTTCCGGTCGCAGGAAAGACTCACCGGCGACGTTCGGCCGATCATCGTCAACGTGATGAACTTCGCCAAGGGCGCCGCAGGCGAACCGTCGCTCCTGAGTTTCGACGATGCGCGAACCCTGTTCCACGAGTTCGGCCATGGCCTGCACGGCCTGCTCTCGAACGTGACCTATCCGCTGCTTGCGGGCACGGCCGTATCGACGGATTTCGTGGAGTTGCCGTCGCAGCTCTACGAGCATTGGTTGTCGCAGCCGGACATTCTGCGTCGCTATGCGACCCATTATCGGACCGGTGAGCCGATTCCGGAAGAGTTGCTCGCCCGCCTGATGGCGGCGCGCAATTTCAACCAGGGCTTCGCGACGGTCGAATACCTGTCCTCCGCCTTCGTCGATCTGGAGCTCCATCGCCAGAGGGATCTGAGCGCTCTCGACGTATCCGCCTTCGAGGCACGGACGCTGGACAAGCTCGGCATGCCGCGCGAGATCATCATGCGCCACCGCACGCCGCATTTCACGCATGTGTTCTCAGGCGACGGCTACTCGTCGGGCTATTACAGCTATCTCTGGTCGGAGGTTCTGGACGCCGATGCCTTCACGGCCTTCGAGGAAACGGGCGATGCCTTCGACAGGGATATGGCGGATAAGCTGAAGCGTTTCATCTATTCCGCCGGCAACCTGCGCGATCCTGCCGAAGCCTATACGGCCTTCCGCGGGCGCCTGCCCACGGCAGACGCGCTTCTCGCCAAACGTGGCTTGGCGCCTGTTGTCGAAGATGCGTGAGGAAATCAGACAGCGGGCCGCGAAAGCGGCCCGTCACGCCGTACCGGTCGCAAGCTCCCTCGACCTCTTGAGCGCGTAGAACCGAATCTTGACGATTCGCGATGTTTCTTTCGGAGGTGTTTCCGGCGCGGGCATGGGACGCAGGACGCTCTTCAGGAAAGCCGCTCCCTTCGGATCGATCTCAAGGGCTTTCGCATCGAGCACCGGCATGGGGTCTGTCCCTTCTTGGTTCGTGTTTCACCGGAAACGCAACGCCTACAAAGAAGAACAGCCTTCATCCGGCAAAGTTCCCATGGTCAGCGGGAGAACCGGAGCTCGCTGACCTGCCGGGAAACCTGCCCGGGCGGCAGGATAGACGATGGAAAGTGGGCATTATTGGGGCTGTCAGGGAAACGTTGCGGCTCCAGGCACAATCCGCCATGACGCCTGTAGCGGGCGCCCGCTAGGCCTTGGACGGGCATGTCGATCAGATGGCCGTCATAAAACTGGACGCCGGGTTCCGTCGTCCAAAGCTCCATGGAAAGCCCATTGGCGCGCGACGCCAGTGTCGCCGCATGACGCAGCTTCCCATAGGGCCCACGCAGGACATAGTTGATATCGTAGAGCGTATGCGCCGGGCCGTGGATCGGCCGCGCCGCCGTGAAGTCGTAGTCGGTGCCGGCCACCGCCGTGATCTCGCCCGTCGGGATGAGGTCGGGCCGGGTCGGGGTGATGTAATCACCTGCGATCGTCAGCTCGTGCGAGGAGATATCGGGACTGCCGTCGAGGTTGAAATAGCCGTGGGTGGTGAGGTTCACCGGCGTCGGCTTGTCGGACGTTGCATCAAGCTCGATCCGCAGGCGCGATGACGGCAGGAGCGTATAGGTGCAGGTCGCAACAAGGCGTCCCGGATAGCCCATGTCGCCGTCCTCCGACACAAGGCTCAAGGTCACGCTGGAGGGCGTATGGTCGAGGACGCTCCAGAGCCGCGAACCGAAGCCCTTGGCTCCGCCATGAAGCTGGTTTTCGCCCTCGTTGGCATCGAGTTGGTAGGTCGTGCCGTTCAGATTGAAACGCGCCCTTCCAATGCGGTTGCCATAGCGCCCGACGATCGCGCCGAAGTACGGGGAATGGGCGACGTAGTCCTCGATGGAGTTGAGGCCCAGAACGACCCGCTGGGAACCGCCCGCCACCGGCACGATCAGGTCCCGCACCACGGCGCCCCAGGTGAGAACCTTCGCCTCCATGCCGTCGGGTCCTTGCAGCGAGACCTGCAGCACATCCTGCCCGTCGAGGGAGCCGAAACGTTCGATCGTCATGCGTCCTACCCCTCGAAGATATGGGCCTTCAGGCCGCGGATGCCGCCGGTCTCGACCTTGAAGAGATGGCCCGCCATCGGGTCGATATGGGGATCGTGGCCGATGGCTGCCGTGGTGATGTAGAGCGTGGTGAGATCGGGCCCGCCGAAGGCGCATTTCGTCACCTGGGCCGTGGGAACGGGCACGATTCGCTCCACGGACCCATCCGGCGCGAAGCGGGTGATGCGCGAGGCTCCCCAGTGGCAGACCCAGACGTAGCCCTCCGCATCGACCGCCATGCCGTCCGGGTGAGCCCATCCTTCCGCGAAGCGGACGAAGGGACGCGGCTCGCCGATCCGGCTCCCTTCCGCATCCAGAACGTAGACCGTGCCGTCGATCGTGTCGGTCGCGTAGAGCCGCCGCCCGTCCGGGCTGAAGGCCGGGCCGTTGGTGACGATGATGCCGGAATGGAACTGGGTCAGCTCCCTGCCGTCCCAGCGCCAGAAGGCTCCGGAGCCTTCCTTCTCCTCGTCGTCCATGGTGCCGAAATAGACGGCCCCGTCCGGTCCCACATGGCCGTCGTTGATCCGGTTGTTCGGCTTGTCTTTGTCGGGCGACACGATGGGCTGCACCGCGCCGGTCTTGAGATTGAAGCGGGCGAGGCCCGACTTGAAGCCGGCGATGACCACATCCTCGTCGGGCGTCAGGGCGATGAAGCCGATCCGTTCCGGCGCATCGACGCGGTAATGCTCCCTCGTGTCCGGGTGATACCGCCAGACGCCCGGGTTCTTGATGTCGACCCAGAACAGGGTGTCGGACCGGTGGTCCCAGACGGGCCCCTCGCCTAGGACGCAGGCGCTCGCCACCGCCACATGGGGCGTTTCCGGATGCACGGCTGGATGTGTCATGTGTCTTCCCCTCGGGACAAGGTCTGTGCGCTTCCCCGCTCCTGCCGGTAACTCCGTCTAGGCCGGATGGGTCCCGTCACGCCGACGCGCTCCCGGCAATTCGATCCGCCAGGGCCACGAGGCTCAGATCGGACCCGGCAGGTCCCATGATCGACAGCCCCAGCGGCGCCCCGGACCGGGAAGCGAGCGGGATCGACACCTGGGGCAGGCCCGACAGCACCGACAGGCAGAGCAGGTTGAGGGCGTTGTTGCGGTAATCGTTCAGGGACGCGTCGCTCTCCGCGAGCAGCGGCGCAATGTCCGGCATGGACGGCAGGATCAGGACCGCGCCATCGGCCAGAAGCGCGCTGAAGCGCTTGCGGAAGGCCGCCCGGATGACCTGGGCCTCCGCGACCTGGGCATCTGTCACCGCCTTCGAGAACTCGAACCGGTCGGCCACGCCGGGCCCGAGCGGCGGGTGGTAGCGCTCGATCATGGGTCCGTCGACATTCCAGGCTTCCCGGCTCTGGATGTAGCGCATGGCCCAATAGAGCGCCGTGAAGCCTTCCGGCGCCACGTCGGCCGGCACGGGCTGTCCCAAGGCGGCTTCCGCCCGGCGCAGGGCAGGCGCGAGCGCATCCCGCACTTCCCGCTTGAGCAGGCCGAACGCATCCTGCGCCAGCAGCACCCTGGGGCTCTGCGGCAGGGGAGCGCTGTCGGGGCCGAGCAGGACCTCGCCGACACGCACGAAGGTGGCTCCGTCGCGGGTGAAATATCCACAGGTGTCGAAGGAGGGCGCCAGATCGTGGCAGCCTTCGAGGCTCACCCGGCCATGGGTCGGCCGGATGCCGAAGAGCCCGCAATGGCTCGCCGGCGCCCGGACGGACCCGCCCGTATCGGTACCGAGGGCGAAATCGCACGATCCGTTGGAAACGGCCGCCGCCGAGCCCGAGGACGAGCCGCCCGGAATGCGGTCGGGCGCGCCGCCGTTCACCGGCGTGCCGAAATGGGCGTTCTTGCCGCTCATGGAGAAGGCGAGCTCGTCGGTGATCGTCTTGCCGACGAGCCGCGCGCCCGCATCCAGGAGCTTCTGGACCGTCGGAGCCGTCCGGGACTTGATCCCGGACATGGCCAGCATGTGGGGCGACCCCGCGCTGGTCGGATAGCCCGCCACGTCGAACAGGTCCTTGGCCGCGAAGGTCAGGCCGGAGAGCGGGCCGCTCGGGGCGTGGGGGACGGGAACGGCCGGGTAAGGCATGAAAGCATGGGCGGGATCGCGGTCGAGGAGCATGGGTCCTGTCGGGGCTCTGAGGAACGAAGATGGCGAATGTGTCATTGCCTCCATGTTTCAAGCAAGGCAGGAATTCGCCAAGCTCGGCAGTTTGGGCTTTCATCAAACCTGGATTGGCCCTAAATCCAGGCAGGCTCTCGATTGCTAAGGAACGCGCAATGGCGAAGTTTTCAACGATCCGCTGGCTGGCTCTCGGAGCAGCGCTCGCGCTCGGAGCGCCATCGATTCAGGCACAGCAGGCTCCGATCAAGCTCGGCGAACTGAATTCCTACGCCCGGCAGGCGGCTTTCACCGTGCCCTATAGGAATGGCTGGCAGCTGGCCCTCGACGAGATCAACGCCAAGGGCGGGGTTCTCGGCCGCAAGCTCGAGATCGTCTCCCGCGAGGACGGCGCCACCACGGGCGATGCCACCCGCGTGGCGGACGAGCTCGTGAGCCGCGAGGGCGTCTCGCTTCTCTTCGGCTCGTTCCTGTCGAATGTCGGCGTGGCCATGGCGGATTTCGCCAACCAGAAGAAGATCGTCTACATCGCCGCCGAGCCCCTGACCGATGCCATCACCATGGCGCAGGGCAACCGCTACACCTTCCGCATCCGGCCCAACAACACCATGCAGGTCGGGATGCTGGTCGATCAGGCCAAGGCTTCGGGCGCGAAGCGCTGGGCCATCGTGGCGCCCAATTACGAATACGGCCAGTCGGCCGCGCAGGCGTTCAAGCGCCTGATCCAGGAGCGCGTGCCCGGCGCCGAGATCGTCGTCGAGCAGTACCCCGCCCTCGGCAAGATCGAGGCCGGCGCCACGGTGTCGGCCCTGGAACAGGCCAAGCCCGAGGGCATCTTCAACGTGCTCTTCGGCCCCGACCTCACGCAGTTCGTGCGCGAGGGCAACACCCGTGGCCTCTTCGAGGGCGCGACGGTGCTGTCCCTCCTCACGGGCGAGCCCGAATGGCTCCTGCCCCTGAAGGACGAGGTGCCTGCGGGCTGGACCGTGACGGGCTATCCCTGGGACCAGATCACCGAGCCCAAGCACAAGGCCTTCGTGGACGCCTACCGGGCCAAGTTCAACGACACGCCGCGCCTCGGCTCGCTCCTCGGCTACATGGTCGTCTACATGATCCGCGACACCCTCGAGCGCGCGGGCTCCGCGGACACGGAAGCCGTCATCAAGGCGCTCGAGGATGCGAAGTTCGACACCGTCATCGGCCCCGTCACCATGCGCGGCATCGACAACCAGTCCACCATGGGCGCCTGGGTCGGCCGGCTCGCTCTCAAGGGCTCCACGGGCGGCATGACCGACTGGACCTACAAGGACGGCACGTCGTTCATGCCGACCGAGGCCGAGGTGAAGGCGGTGCGGAAGGATTGAGCAATTCACCCGACAATCCCCTCCCCCCTTGTGGGGGAGGGCTAGGTAGGGGGGTGCTGGCGCCTGACCTTCATAGGCTATCGCTCCCCCCTCTCCAACTCTCCCCCACAAGGAGGGAGAGGGCTTGGCGGCGCATCCGATGAACCGTGTTTAAGGTAAGAGGAGATAGATCCATGGATCCCTCCTTTCTGGCCGTCCAAGCCCTGAGCGGACTCTCCAGCGCATCGTCGCTGTTCATCACGGCCTGCGGACTGACCATCGTGTTCGGGGTCACGCGGATCGTGAACTTCGCGCATGGCTCGCTCTACATGATCGGCGCCTATACGGCCGCGACCCTGGTGCCGCGCCTGCTCGAATTCTCCTTCGGGCCCGTGTCCTTCTGGGCCGGCATCCTGGCCGCGGCGCTGATCGTCGGCCTCATCGGCGTCGTCATCGAAGTGCTGCTCCTGCGCCGCATCTACGGCGCGCCGGAACTGTTTCAGCTGCTTGCGACCTTCGGGGTCGTGCTGGTGGTGCAGGACCTCGTGGTGCAGGTCTTCGGGCCGGAGGACATTCTCGGCCCCCGGGCTCCGGGATTGCGTGCGCCCGTCGATATTCTCGGACGGCGCTTTCCGTCCTACGAACTCGTGCTGATCGCGGCCGGGCCCGTCGTTCTGGGGCTCGTGTGGCTTCTCCTGCGCAGGACCCGCTTCGGCATGCTGGTGCGCGCGGCCACGCAGGACCGCGACATGGTGGCGTCGCTCGGCGTCAATCAGTCAATGCTGTTCACAGGCACGCTGTTTCTCGGCGCTTTTCTCGCCGGGCTCGGCGGCGCGCTTCAGATCCCGCGCGTGTCGGCCAATACGGGAATGGACCTCTCCATCATCGCGGAGGCCTTCGTGGTCACGGTGGTCGGCGGCATGGGGAGCGTGCCCGGCGCGTTCCTCGCAGCCCTCGTCATCGGGCAGCTGCAGGCTTTCGGCATCCTGATCTTTCCGAAGAGCACCCTCGTCGTGGTGTTCCTGCTCATGGCCGTGGTGCTGGCGATCAGGCCCTACGGCTTCTTCGGACGCGCCGAGGTCATCGGCGGGAGCCACGCGGTGGGGATCGCCAGCCACAAGCCCCTGCCCGGCCGGCCGTTCATCCTGCTCGTCGTCATCGCCCTTCTCGCGTGCTTCCCGCTCGTGGCCGATGCCTATCTGCTCAAGGTCGCGACCGAGATCCTGATCTTCGCGCTGTTCGCCTTCAGCCTGCAGCTTCTCATCGGGGTCGGCGGGCTCGTGAGCTTCGGCCATGCGGCCTTCTTCGGTCTCGGCGCCTACGGCTCGGCCCTGGCGGTCAAATGGTTCGGAACCCCGATGGAGGCGGCCCTTCCCCTCGGACTTGCACTCGCGGCCCTGGGGGCGGCACTGATCGGTGCCTTCGTGGTGCGCCTGTCCGGCATTTACCTCGCCATGATGACGCTCGCGGCAGCCCAGATCATCTATGCGGTCGCGTTCCAGTGGGTCGACGTGACCGGGGGCGACAACGGGATCGTGGGCGTCTGGCCCGCGACCTGGGCCACCAGCCCTGTCGCCTATTATCTCCTGACCACGGCTCTCACGCTCGTGGCGGTGCTGCTGCTGAAACGCATCATCGACGCCCCCTTCGGCTATGCCCTGCGCGCGGCCCGCGACTCCGAACCCCGCGCCGAAGCCATCGGCCTGACGATCCGCCGGCACCGCTGGCTCGCCTTCATCCTATCCGGCGCGGCCGCGGGGCTCGCGGGCGGGCTCTATGCCTTCTCCCGCGGCTCGGTCGATCCGAGCCTGCTCGGGATCTCCACCTCCGTCGACGCGCTCACCATGCTGCTCCTCGGCGGCATCCAGACGGTGACGGGCCCGCTCGTGGGCGCCGCCGCCCTGCACTTCCTGCGCGACTTCGTGATGCCGCTTACGGCGCATTGGCGCCTGTTGCTGGGCCTCGTCATCATCGCCATGGTGCTGATCTTCCCGCGCGGCCTCGCCGGCACGATCCAACATTGGCGCGAGGAACGGGCATGACTCTTCTCGCCGTGACAGACCTGCAGAAATCCTTCGGCGGCGTGGTGGCCGCTCGCGGAGTCACGTTCAGCGTCGAGCGGGGCGAGATGCTCGCCATCATCGGCCCCAACGGCGCGGGCAAGTCCACCGTGTTCAACATGGTCGGAGGCCAGCTGAGGCCCGATCGCGGACAGGTTCTGCTCGACGGTCAGGACATCACCCACGCGGCGCCGCAGAAGCGGTTTCGCCGCGGCGTGGGACGCACGTTCCAGGTCGCCCAGACCTTCCTGTCGATGAACGCGGCCGAGAACGTGCAGATGGCGCTGATCAGCTGCCGCCGGCGAAGCCTCGGCCTCTGGGCCCCGGCCCGGGAACGGTATCGCGAGAAGGCAGTCGAGCTGCTCGCCCAGGTGGGCATGGCGGAGGCGGCGGACATTCCCTGCTCGGCCCTGGCCTATGGCGACGTGAAGCGCGTCGAACTCGCCATCGCGCTCGCCGGGGAGCCCAAGCTCCTCCTCATGGACGAGCCGACGGCCGGCATGGCTCCCCGGGAGCGGGCGGAGCTGATGGACCTCACGGCCTCCATCGCCGCCTCGCGGGGAATCGGCGTTCTTTTCACCGAGCACGACATGGACGTGGTCTTCGGCCATGCGGGCCGGGTTCTCGTGCTTCTGCGCGGCCAGATCATCGCCGCCGGGACGCCCGACGAGATCCGACGGGACGCGCAGGTGAGACGCGCCTATCTCGGCGACGAGCATGCCCTGGAGCGGCCGAAAGGACCGGGCCCCGCATGAGACGAGAAGCGCTCCTCGACATCCGGAACCTCGATGCCTTCTACGGCCGCGCCCAGATTCTGTTCGGCCTGTCGCTCCATCTCTACCCGGGCGAGGTGGTGGCTCTGGTCGGCCGCAACGGCGCCGGCAAGACCACGACCCTGAAGGCCATCATGGGATTGATCTCGGCCACGGCCACCCATGCCACCTTCAAGGGGCATTCCCTCGGCAAGCTCCCGACTTACAGGATCGCCCGGCTGGGGCTGGGCTACGTGCCCGAGGACCGGCGCATCTTCACCGACCTCACCGTCGAGGAGAACCTGGAGACGGGGCGCCGCCCGGCCGGGGACGGACGCCCGCCCTGGACCCCGGAGCGGCTGTTCCGGCTCTTTCCCAACCTGGCCGAGATGCGCGGGCGGCGCGGCAACCAGATGTCCGGGGGCGAGCAGCAGATGCTCTCCATCGCCCGCACCCTCATGGGCAACCCGGAGGCGATCCTGCTCGACGAACCCTCCGAGGGCATCGCCCCGGTCATCGTCCAGATGATGGCCGAGGCGATCCGGGCCATGAAGGCGGAGGGCGTGGCTGTTCTCCTCTCCGAGCAGAACTGGGCCTTCGCGGCCGGCATCAGCGACCGGGCCTGCGTCATCGAGCGGGGCGAGATCCGCTTCCAGGGCACCATGGCCGAGCTGATGGCCGACGAGGCGCTGCGGGCGGAAACCCTCGGGGTTTAGTGCCCTAAACCGTTGACGGACCGGGCCGAAAGGACGATATCAGCCCCTCCGGCGCATCCCCTCCGCGCCTCATCCCAGAATGCACGACATAAGGATTTCCCGCTTCATGGGCGTCATCCATGTGACCGACCGGGCCGGCCAGCGCCATACCCTCGAGGCCATCGAGGGCTGGCGGGTGATGGAGATCATCCGCGACTGGGGCCTGCCCATCGAGGGCCTGTGCGGCGGCGCCTGCGAATGCGCGACCTGCCATGTCTTCGTCTCCGAGGAATGGCTGGACAAGCTCTATCCTCCGACGGAAGAGGAGGAGGATCAGCTGGACACCGTGATGACGCGGCCCAATTCCCGCCTGTCCTGCCAGATCCTCTGGACCCCCGAACTCGACGGCCTGGAGGTCACCCTGGCACCGACCGGGGCCTGACCGCCACCCTGCCCTATTGATTTAGACTGAGAGACCCTGAGGTCTCTCGAAGGAGCCTGTTCATGACCGACCATATCGAAACGGACGTCGTCATCATCGGTGCCGGGCCCGTGGGCCTGTTCGCCGTGTTCGAACTGGGCCTCCTCGACATCAAATGCCATCTCATCGACATCCTGCCGAAGGTGGGCGGCCAATGCGCCGAGCTCTATCCGGAGAAGCCGATCTACGACATTCCGGGCTTTCCGATGGTGACCGGCCAGGGCCTCGTCGACAACCTGATGGCGCAGATCGAGCCCTTCCATCCGACCTTCCACCTCAACGAGATGGTGGAGAGCCTGGAATCCATCGGCACGCCGGAAGCGCCCCTGTTCCGGGTCAAGACCTCCGAGAACGGCACCACCTTCACCTGCAAGGCGGTCATCATCGCGGCCGGCGGCGGCTCGTTCCAGCCCAAGAAGCCGCCGATCGACAACATCGAGGCCTATGAGGGCACGGGCGTCTACTACGCCGTGCGCAAGATGGAGATGTTCCGCAACAAGAAGGTGCTCATCGTCGGCGGCGGCGATTCCGCCCTCGACTGGACGGTGAACCTGCAGCCCATCGCCAAGCGCCTGACCCTGCTCCACCGCCGCGACGCCTTCCGGGCCGCGCCCCATACGGTGGAGAAGATGCGCTCGCTCGTCGCCTCCGGCGACATGGACCTCCACCTCGGCCAGGTGACCTCCCTCAAGGGCGAGGCTCCGGTGCTGGAAGGCGCGGTGATCCGCAAGGACGACGGCTCGGAATTCACCATCGATTGCGACGTGATGCTGCCCTTCTTCGGCCTCACCATGAAGCTCGGCCCCATCGCCGATTGGGGCCTGAACCTGCACGAGAACGTGATCCCGGTCGACACGGAGAAGTTCGAGACCAACGTTCCCGGCATCTTCGCCATCGGCGACATCAACACCTATCCGGGCAAGCTGAAGCTCATCCTGTCCGGCTTCCACGAGGGTGCGCTGGCGGCCCAGAAGGTGCACCGCTACGTCTATCCCGAGAAGAGGCTCCTGTTCCAATACACGACCTCATCCACGAGCCTGCAGAAGAAGCTCGGCGTGGCGGCCTGAGGCATTTCACTCATACGCTTCGCGGACAAGTTCTCTCCGTCATCACCGGCCTCGTGCCGGTGATCTCGATTGGAGAAGCGCGGCGCTTCACCGTCTCGGGATGGCCGGCACAAGGCCGGCCATGACATGGGATTTGTCATCTGGCGCCATGCCCCTGCTCATCCCCCCTTGCGAAGCAATCCCGTTCCTGAAACTCTCGGGCGCATGACGAACGCGACAGATCTCACCCTCGGCCGCCGCGTGATGGCGATGATCGAGGAACTGGCCCAGTACACGGACGAGCCCGGACGCCTCACGCGCCTTTATCTCTCCGATGCCCATCGCCGAGCCGCCGACGCCACGCTGCGCCTCATGCAGCAGGCCGGCCTGGATGCCCACATCGACGCGCTCGGCTCCGTCGTCGGACGCGTCGAGGGCGCCGATCCGAAAGCCCCCGCGCTCCTCGTCGGCTCGCATATCGATTCCGTCGTCGATGCGGGCCGCTATGACGGCAATCTCGGCGTGGTGCTCGGCATCGTGGCGGTCGAGGCGTTGAAGCAACACGGCATGAAGCCTCCCTGCCCCATCGAGATCGTAGCGTTCGGCGACGAGGAGAACGTGCGCTTCCCGACGAATCTCTCCACGTCGCAGGCCCTGGCTGGCCGCTTCGACCCGGCGTGGCTCGACGGCCAGGACCAGGACGGAATCGCCTTGCGCGATGCGCTGATCCGCTTCGGCGGCGACCCGGGTGCCGCCGCCACGTTGGCCCGCGATCCGGCGCGCTACCGCGGCTATCTCGAAGTGCATATCGAGCAGGGGCCGCAGCTCGAAGCCAGGAACCTGCCCGTCGGCATCGTGTCCGCCATCAACGGCATCACCCGTGCCCGTGCCAGCGTGGTCGGCGAGGCGGGTCACGCCGGCACCGTGCCGATGACCATGCGCCGCGATGCGCTTGCGGCCGTGGCCGAGATGATCGGCATCGTGGAGCGCGCCGGCTCCACGCGCACCGACACGGTGGCGACGGTGGGCGTCGCGCAGGTGCAGCCCGGCGCGATCAACGTCATTCCCGCGCGGGTCGATTTCACCCTCGATGCCCGCTCGCCGGACGATGCGGTGCGTCTGGCCATGGTCGAGGACATCGTGACCGAGTGCCGAGCGGCCGCACAAAGGCGTGGTGTGGACTTCACCATCGAACCGTTCATGGAGTCGCCCGCCACGCCCATGGACAAGGGCCTGATCGGACAGCTCGAAGAAGCCACGCGAGGCCTCGGCATCGAGCCGCTGCATCTGTCCTCCGGCGCGGGCCACGATGCGGTCGCGATGGCCAATCTCTGCCCCTCGGCCATGCTCTTCGTGCGCTGCAAGGGCGGAATCAGCCACAATCCGGCGGAATCGATCACGGTCGAGGATGCGGATGTGGCGGCACGTGTGCTGATCGATGCGATCCGGCGGATCTCGGTGTGAGCCTCGTGCCATGACACAGCCGCCCACGATCGCGTTGATCGACGAAGTTTCCGCATTGCAGCCGATCCTTCGAAAGGGCTTGCGGGAGTTCAACAAAACGCTCTTCGCCGGTCATCCGCCCGGACGGGATCTCGCTATCGCCATTCGCGATCCGGAGCGCGACGAGCCCGTCGGAGGACTCTGCGGCCGCATGAACGGCGGCTGGCTTGCCATCGAACTTATCTTCGTGCCCGAAGCCCTGCGCGGTTTGGGCCTCGCGACGCGGCTGATCGCGATGGCCGAAGACGAGGCGCGCAACCAAGGCTGCCATTCGGCCTGGATCGACACGCTCAATCCCAAGGCGCTCGTGCTCTACCGGCGCTTGGGATACGAAGTCTTCGGCGAGTTGAAGGATTATCCGATCGGCGGCAGCCGCTTCTTCCTGCAGAAGAAGCTTGGGCCGGTTGGGTAATCGCCTTTACCCACGCCATTCATCCGCGAGCACGGCCCAGCGTTCGTGGTCGCGCCATTCGCCACCGATCTTGAGATAGCGCGGCGAATAGCCTTCCTGGCGAAAGCCCAATCGCCGGGCGAGCGCACGAGAGGGCGCGTTGCCCGGCTGGATATTGGCCTCGATCCGGTGCAGACCGAGCTCGCGGAAGGCGTGCGAGACCACCAGGCGCACCGCTTCACTCATCAGCCCGCGCCCGTTCATGCCGGCCATGCCGTAATAGCCCATGTAGGCGCTCTGGAAGAAGCCGCGCACGATCTCACTCAGGTTGACGATGCCGACGATCCTGCCGCTCTCCCGCTCACGGGCGATGAAGCCGATGGAGCGGTCGCCGTCGCAGCGGGCGAGATAGCCGTGAAAGCTCGGATGGTCGCGGCACGGCGACACCCAGGGCTCGTGCAGATCGATGCTCGCGAGATTGGCCGCAATCAGCTCGGCGGCGTCCGATGCGTGTACGAGACGAATTACAACGCGTGGCAACATGAAGTTCATCCCATCTTCAGGAACCATGGCATAGACATGCCGTTGTCGTCAGCCCCTCCTCAAAACATAAGGAATGGACCATGCGAGCCATCATTCTCCCTGCTTTCGCTCTCGCCCTCGGCGCAGGTTTCTTTGCTGCACCGCAAGAAGCACAGGCCCGATTCGGTGCCGAGCAGCTGCAGACGCCCAGCCTCGTGAACGATGTAGCCTGTGTGACGCGCCGCGTCCGCACCGTGCGTCCGAACGGCAGCGTGGTCTATCGCACCGTGCGCGATTGCGGCGTGCGGCCGGGCTGGAACCGTCGCGTGGAACGCTGCCACACCGTACGCGAACGCGTGGTTCGCCCCAACGGCCGCGTCATTTACCGCGACGTCCGCCGCTGCCGCTGATCAAGCTCAGCCGAAGCAAGAGGGCCCGGGATGACCGGGCCCTTTTTCATTCCAGCTCGCCGATGGCGCTCTCGACGGCTTCAACCACGGCGCCCGAGCGCACGAGGTCGAGGGCCTGGCGCATCTCGGTGGCGTACCAGCGGTCGCCGTCGAGCGCCGGCGGGATGACGGCGCGGATCGCGTCGATCGCGGCGCGCGAGCCCTTGCCCAGCGGATAATCCTTCGCGAGCGCCTCCACGAGGGTGAGCGCCTGCGCGGCCATCAGCAATTCGCCGGCCACGATCTGTTCCACGTTTTCGACCACGATGCGCGCCTTGCGCCCGCACCAGGTGGAGTTGGAGACGTGGTCCTCGGCATTGGATTTGCCAGGGATGGAATCGACCGATCCCGGCGTCGCCAGACCGCGATTCTCCATGACGAGCGCCGACATCGAGCATTGCACCGTGGCAAAGCCCGTATTGAGGCCGCGCTTGCCGGCCAGCAGGTTGCGCGGCAGACCGTAGGACATGGTGGGATCGATGAGACGCGCGAGGCGCCGTTCCGAGATCGCCCCGAGATCCGCCATGGCGATGGCGAGAAAGTCCATGGCCTGGGCCATGTACTGCCCGTGGAAATGGCCGCCGGAAATCGACACGTATCCGCCCTGCCCGTCGTCGAAGATCAGCGGGTTGTCGGTGGCGGAGTTCATCTCCGTGCCGATGATGCGCTCCACGTACTCGACCGCCTCGACGGCCGGCCCGTGAACCTGCGGCGTGCAGCGCAGCGAATAGACGTCCTGCACGCGGGGAGCCGCAGGCGTTCCGGGCTGGCGCGGCTCGTCGGGAAAAACGATGTCGCGCGCGTCCTGCGAGCAGCGTTTCGTGCCTTCGAGAATTCGCAGCAGATTGCGCGCGGTGCGCGCCTGGCCCGGATGCGGACGCGCCTTGTGCACGCGCGGATCGAAGGCCGCGAGCTCGCCGCGCATGGCCTCCAGCGACAGGCACATGGCGATGTCGGCCTGCTTGAGCAGACGGCGCGCATCGTGCGTGGCGAGAGCCCCGAGGGCGAGCGACGTGGTCGAGCCGTTGATGAGCGCGGAGGCATCCTTCGCGCCGAGCTCGAAATCGGGATTGAAGCCGGCTTCCTTGATGGCCTCGCGCGCCGGCATCCGGCGGCCGCGATAGATCATCTCGGCCTCTTCGAAGCCGCAGACCGCCCCGGCCATGTGCGCGAGCGGCGCGAGGTCGCCCGAGGCCCCGACGGAGCCCTTCTGCGGAATGACCGGATGCAGGCCGGCATTGAGGAAGGCGATGAGGCGCTCCACCAGCTCGACGCGCGGACCGGAATAGTTCGACGCGAAGGCATTGGCGCGCAGGAGCATCATGGCGCGCGTCACGTCCTCGGAGAATGGCTCGCCGATTCCGGTCGCGTGAGCGTAAACGGTCTTTTGCTGGTAGGCCGCCATGTCGCTGATGAGGACGCGCTGATCCTTGAACAATCCGACGCCGGTATTGAAGGCGTACATGAGCGGAGCGTCGTCGTGCATCCAGGTGCGGTCGATGTAGTCCCGCGTGGCGGCGATGCGCTCGCGCGCTTCCGGCGCCAGGGCGGCCGTGGCGAAGGCTCCCTGGGCATCGGTGCGCGCGACGCGCACCACGTCCTGAATGCCGAGAGTGGCGCCGTCGAGCTTGACCGTCATCGCTGTTCCTCACGTTGAAGACAAAGGGATACCGAGGCTTCGAACGCGGCGCAACAGCCGCTTCGCGACGACGTGCATGCAGGTGCCGATCCGGGGTTCGTGCCGGGCCTCCGCGCCGTGGGAACGCGGCGGCTCCGAAGACGTCGGTGGCCGGATCAAATCCAGGGGCATCGATTGCAGGGCGGTGCAGGTTGATCGGTTCCTGTCAAAGAGCAGCACCTGCGGGCCCGCCGCTTGCGCTGCGAGCCTGCAGGTCAGTCGAGGGAGGGCGCGAGAAGGCGTCCGGCTCGGTGTTAGCTAAAGGAAGAACCCGACGGCTCCTCGCGCACGGTTCTTTTAGGCGTTTCGACTTGGACCAGCGCAGGGCTGCCAAGGGCCTCCTGCCGCCGGCTGCGTGACCGGCGGACAGGACCGTGCCTGCTCCCACACCGTGCGACGCCTCGCGAAGCGCGCCCCTCGTCGGATCAGGCTGTGCAACGATATAGCCAAGGTTCACCGCCCTGTCAAGAACAAAGTGAGAACATAACATCACGCTTCCCACACCCGCCGCGTCATCACCTCCCCGGACTTGATCCGGGGACCCGTGCCGGTGATTCCGATGCGAGAGGCGCGGCGCTTCACACAATCGAGATGGCCGGCACAAGGACGGCCGCGACATGGTGAGCGACGGCCCTTGAGGACAGCAAAAAGGCCGCGGCTGTGCCGAGGCCCTCTGCTTTCCGTCGAACCGACGATTGTGTCGTCACTCGCGGCCGAGGCGCTTGGTGGTCTGGGGGTCGAAGAGGTGGACATTGGCCGGATCGACCGCGAGGGTCAGCTTGCGGGTGTCCGCCGGGATCTGGCCGGTGGAGGCCTGCACGACGAAGTCCGCGCCCGCGACCTTACCGTGGAAGAGCTGGGTCGCGCCGAGTTCCTCGACGAAATCCACGTCCATGGAAAGAGAGCTGGAGCCCGCGCCGCCCGCCTGCACGTCCTCGGGACGCAGGCCCACTTCGATGGCGGAGCCGGGGGTGAGCCCTTCACGCATGTCCGAGACCGTGATCACCTGATCGCCGACCGATACGCGGCCGGGGCCTTCGACCTTTCCGGGCAGAATGTTCATGGGCGGGGAGCCGATGAAGGTAGCGACGAAGCGGGTCTCGGGACGGCGGTAGACCTCGGAGGGGCTGCCGACCTGTTCGATCTGCCCGCCGGACATGACCACGAGCTTGTCGGAGAGCGTCATCGCCTCGACCTGATCGTGCGTCACGTAGATCGACGTCACGCCGAGGGCCTTCTGCAGGCGCTTGATCTCGACGCGCATCTGCACGCGCAGCTTGGCGTCCAGGTTCGAGAGCGGCTCGTCGAAGAGGAACACCTGGGGTTTGCGCACGATGGCGCGCCCCATGGCGACGCGCTGGCGCTGGCCGCCGGAAAGAGCGCGCGGCTTGCGCTCGAGAAAGGATTCGATGGCGAGGATGCGGGCCGCTTCCTTCACGCGCTTCTCGATCTCGTCCTTGGGCGTCTTCCGGTTCCTCAGGCCATAGGCCATGTTGTCGTAGACGCTCATATGCGGATAGAGCGCATAGTTCTGGAACACCATCGCGATGTCGCGGTCCGCCGGCTCTACCTGGTTCACGACCCGGTCGCCGATCTTCACCTCGCCGGCGGAGATCGTCTCGAGACCCGCGATCATGCGCAGAAGCGTTGACTTGCCGCAGCCCGACGGGCCGACGAGCACGCAGAAGGAGCCGTCCTCGATCCCGAGCGACACGCCCTTCACGGCCTCCACGTTGCCCGAATAGATCTTCCTGACCGTATCGAGGGTTACGCCTGCCATCGTTTCATTCCTTTTAGCCGCTGCCCGCGCCTTGGGGGCATCGGGCAAAATTCCAATGATGTGAGAAGGAGCCCTCCCGCCCAGGAGGCGAGAGGGCCGCGCGCGATCCGCGTCACTTCTCCGTTTCGACGAGCCCCTTCACGAAGAGCCGCTGCATGAAGATGACGACGAGCACCGGCGGCACCATCGCGAGCACGGCCGTCGTCATGGCGATGTTCCACTCGGTCAGCGCATCGGTGGTCGTGATCATCTTCTTGATGCCGATCACGATGGTCTGCATCGAGCTTTTCGTGGTGATCAGCAGCGGCCAGAGATACTGGTTCCAGCCATAGATGAACTGAATCACGAAGAGCGCCGCGATCGTCGTCATCGACAGCGGGAGCAGCGTGTCCTTGAAGAAGCGGAATGCGCCCGCGCCGTCGATCTTCGAGGCCTCCAGAAGCTCCTCCGGAATGGTCATGAAGAACTGCCGGAACAGCAGCGTGCCGGTGGCCGATGCGATGAGCGGCAGGACGAGACCGGAATAGGTATCGAGAAGCCCCAGATCCGCGACGATCTTGTAGGTGGGATAGATGCGCACTTCGACCGGCAGCATCAGGGTGATGAAGATGACCCAGAACGCCGTCCTGCGGAACGGGAACCTGAAATAGACCACCGCGTAGGCCGACAGGATCGAGATCAGGATCTTGCCGAAGGCGATCCCCAGCGCGACGATCATGGAGTTGATCATCATGCCCATCACGGGCTCGCGGGCCGTCTTGCCACCGTAGAACAGCGCGCGGGAGTAGTTCTCCAGCGTCTGATCGCCCGGGGTCAGCGGCATGTTGCCGTTGATGATGGTGGCGGTGTCGAAGGTCGACGCCATGATCGCGAGATAGACCGGGAAGGCCACCAGGACGACGCCGATGACCAGCGTCAGGTAGGCCATGAAGTCTCTGAAAGGACGATTCTCGACCATCAGTACTGTACCTTGCGTTCGACATAGCGGAACTGGATGGCGGTCAGCGCGATCACGATGACCATCAGGACCACCGATTGGGCGGCCGAGAGGCCGAGATCGCCGCCGGAGCGGCCGTCCGCGTAAACCTTGTAGACGAGGGTCGTCGTCGTCCCGGCGGGACCTCCACCGGTCACGGCATCGATGATGCCGAACGTCTCGAAGAACACGTACACGATGGTCACGACGAGCAGGAAGAAGGTGGTGGGCGACAGCAGCGGGAAGACGATCGTCCAGAAGCGGCGCAAAGGGCCCGCGCCGTCGATGGCGCCGGCCTCGATCACGCTCTTCGGAATCGCCTGCAGGCCGGCGAGGAAGAAGAGGAAGTTGTAGCTGACATGCTTCCACGTGGCGGAGAGCACCAGCAGGATCATGGCGTCCGTGCCGTCGAGCATCGGATTCCAGTTGAACCCGAGGATGTTGAGCGGGCGTCCTAGAGTGCCGAGCGTCGGATGGAACATGAACATCCACAAGACGCCCGCGATCGCCGGAGCGACCGCATAGGGCCAGATCAGCAGGGTCTTGAAGGCGTGACCGCCGCGCAGGCTCTTGTCGGCCTGGGTGGCGAAAAGCAGGGCGACGGCGAGCGAGAAGAAGGCCACCAGCGTGGAGAAGATCACGGTCGTGATCATCGCCCGGTAATATTCAGGCTGCTCGAAGACGAGGCTGTAATTCTCGAAACCGACGAATTCCGACGAGAGGCCGAAGGCGTCTTCCCGCAGGAAGGACTGCCGTATGGCCTGGGATGCGGGCAAATAGAAGAAAATGACGGTGATCGCCATCTGCGGAAGAATCAGCAGAAGTGGCAGCGTCCAACCTGAAAAGTGAGCTCGTTTTTCCATCGCGTTTACGGCTGTCCGGATGATGGGGGCAGATGACGGCAGCAACCGGTCTGCGAAGGTGATCTATAAGATCATCCCGGGCGGCGGAGCCGTCCGGGATGAAAGGTCGTGATGTCAGCAGATCGTTTTAGCGGCTGACGGAACGCTCGAACTGGCGCAGGATCTGGTTCGAACGGGTCACGGCGGAGTCGAGCGCGTCCTTGGCCGACTTCTGGCCGGCGAGAGCGGACTCGATTTCCTCGGAAACCACGTCGCGGATCTGGACCATGTTGCCGAAGCGCAGGCCGCGGGAGTTCTCGGTCGGCTCCTTGTTGGTGAGCTCGATCAGAGGCGTCTGCAGGACCGGGTTCTTCTCATAGAAGCCCGAAGCCTTGGTCTTCTCGTAGGCCGCTTTGGTGATCGGCAGGTAGCCGGATTCCTGGTGCAGCTTGGCCTGACGGTCGGTGTCCGACAGGAAGGTGAAGAACTTGGCCACGCCCTTGTATTCCTCGGCCTTCTTGCCGCCCATGACCCACAGCGAAGCGCCGCCGATGATGGAGTTCTGCGGAGCGCCCTGGACGTCCGGATAATACGGCATCGGCACCGAGGTGAAGTCGAACTTCGCGTTCGCCTTCACGTTGCCGTAGAAGCCCGACGAGGTCAGGAAGATCGCGCATTCGCCGGAGGTGAAGCGGCCCTCGGAGCGGCTGTCGCGGCCCGAATAGTCGTAGGTCTTGTCCTTCTGCAGATCGACGAGGTTCTGCAGGTGCTTCACGTGCAGCGGAGAGTTGAACTTCATCTCCGTGTCGAAGCCGTCGAGGCCGTTGGCCTTGGTGGCCATCGGCACGTTGTGCCAGGCGGAGAGCTGCTCGATGTTGGCCCACGGAGCCCAGGCGTTCGAGAAGCCGCAGGTGTCGTGGCCGGCCGCCTTGAGCTTCTTGCCGGCTTCGAAAACCTCAGGCCAGGTCTTCGGGATCTCGTTCACGCCGGCCTTCTTCAGCTCGTCCTTGTTGATCCACATGACCATCGAGGAAGAGTTGAACGGGAAGGACAGCATCTCGCCCTTGGCCGTGGAGTAGTAGCCGGTGATCGCCGGCAGGTAGGCCTGGGGATCGAACTTTTCGCCGGCCTCGGCCATCAGCTGGTAGACGGGCTTAACGGCACCGCGGGCGCCCATCATGGTCGCCGTGCCGACTTCGAACACCTGCAGGATGTGGGGAGCGTTGCCGGCGCGGAAGGCCGCGATGCCGGCGTTCAGCGTGTCGGCATACTGGCCCTTGTAGCTGACGACGACCTTGTAGTCCTTCTGCGAATTGTTGAACTCTTCCGCGAGCCGGTTCACGACCTCGTTGTTGGCGCCCGTCATGGCGTGCCACCACTGGATCTCGGTCTGGGCGAAGGCGGAGGTGCTCGTCGCCAGGCCGAAGGCCAGAGCGCCGAGGAGTGACTTCTTCATCATAGTGATCTCTCCCATGTCATCCCGTCGGGGACTTCTTGTCGTTCATCACCCCTGCATTAAGGCCGGATGACGTTTCTATGACGAAAACATGACAATCATAGCCGGCTTCAAAATGGAAGCCCTTTCCGCCAAAAGACTTAACGGCCGCCCCGGGGAACAGGCCGGAACGCCTCTTCGTTGAGGGAGTAACTCAACGGAAGATATCCATGCCCCAGATGATCGCAGCCCTGTTCAGGGATCACGGCCAAGCACGCCAAGCCCTTCAATCCCTTCTGGAAATGGGCATCGCCCAGAATCGAATCGTCGCTGCCGGCAATGCCGAGGCGCGCGAGATCTCGTCGATCTCGGGCTTTCGCGCGCTGTCGGCGCGGGACGAGACCCTGGACGCTCTCCATGAATTGAACCTGCCGGAGGCCGACAAGCGGCTCTTCGCGCAAGGGATCCACAGGCATTGCGTCCTGATCGCCGCGCAGGTCGACCGGGACAATGTGGAGGAGGCCCTGCGGGCGCTGGAGATGTTCGATCCGGTCGATCTCGATGCCAGCAGCCGCGAATGGCTGGACGAGCACCCGTCCGGTCGGGCCGGGGCCGATGCAGGCGCCCCGCTGGGCGCGGGGATCGCCGGCGGCTCGACCGGCGGCCTGACGAACACGAGCGCCCTGCCGGGCATGGGCCTGATGGCGGAAGGCGCGGACGACCTCGGCACCACGGATGTGAGGGCGGACGGGTTCGCTCAAGGCCATCAGGGTTCGAGCACGACGGTGGGCACGGGCTCGCGCCGCAGCGACGAGCGGGCCGACCGGGAGGGCGTCAACGAGCTTGCCGTCGACACCCGGCCCGATCCCGACCAGCCCGGCCTCATGCAGCGGCACATGAACCGCGGCGGCCGGGTCTGGGCTTACCGCACGTTTGAAGAGGGCTTTTAGAGCGTCGAACGCAAAACCGGTTCCCGCTTTTGCGTTCGATGCGTCAGATCACGTTGCGCTCGAGCAGGGGGCGGTGGGCGAGGACGCGCTCATGGCCGAGCTCCGACAGGTCGAGCGTGCGGTAGCCGCCATGGACGATCAGCTCGGCAAGGCCTCGGCCCACGGCCGGGGCCTGCTGCAGGCCGTGGCCCGAGAAGCCGTTGCAGAGGTAGAAGTTCTTGAACCCGCCGGCCAGGCCGATGATCGCGTTGTGGTCGAGGAGGCTCATGTCGTAAGGGCCCGACCAGGCGCGTCCCGGCCTGATGGCCTCGAAGGCTGGGACGCGATGCGCCAGGTTCGGCCAGATGAACTCCTCGAAGAAGGTGTGATCGATTTCCTGCGACGCGGGATCCTCGTCGTGCCAGTCGGGATCGAGATCCGCTTCCGGCGAGGCGCCGCAGATGAAGTGCCCCTCCCCTTCGGGCCGCACATAGGCGCCGGACGTGTCGATGAGCAGCGGGCAGTTCTCCACGGGTCCCTTGCAGGAGAAGGTGAAGACGTAGCGGCGCTTGGCCTGGACCGGGATGTCGAGCCCGGCCATGGTCGCCAGGGCCCGCCCGCCGGAGCCGGCGCAGTTGATGAGCGTGCCGCAGGCGATCCGGGTTCCGTCCTTGAGGCGCACGGCCACGATGGTGCCGCCGTCCCGCTCGACCTCTGCCACCTCGCCCTTCACGTATTCGGCGCCGAGCGAACGCGCCTTCTTGCGGAAGGCCTGCAAAAGGCCCCAGCCGTCGAACCAGCCCTCGCCCGAGCGTCCCCAGGTGCCGGCCGCCAAATCCTCCGTGTTGAGCCAGGGGAAGCGGGCCTTCAGCTCGTCGGGCTTCAGGAACAGGATGTCCGCGCCCTCCTCGGCCTGGAGCGCCTGGTTCTCGCGCAGGATCGGCTCGCCGGCATCCGTCGCACAGTAAAGATAACCGCCCTCCTTCAATCCAAGCTCCGGCCTCTCGCCGTCGACGGTGAGGTAATCAGCGATGTTGCGCAGGAACGTGATTCCATAAAGCGAGATGCGAATGTTCACCGCGCTCGAATATTGCTGGCGGATCGAGGCCGCCGACAGGGCCGAGGCGGAGAGCTGGTAGGTCGGATCCTTCTCGATGACGACCACGCGTCCCTTGAAGCCGGAATCGGCGAGCAGGTGATAGGCCGTGGAGGAGCCCATGACGGCGCCGCCGACGATCACGACATCGGCTGAAGAGGAAGCTGCAGAGGTCATCGTTCGAATTTCGTTGAGAGGATGATGGAGGATTGGGTGCGCTCCACCCCTTCGACCGCGCCGATCTTGTCGATGGCGGCGTCGAGGGAGGGAACGTCCTCAGCCTCTACCACCGCCAGGAGATCGAAGACACCCGCGACCGAATGAAGCGCGCGCAATTCTGGCATGCGCTGAAGCGCCGTGACGACGCCGCCCGATGCCTTGGGGGCCACCACGATGGTCACATGCGCCCGCACCATGCGGTTCGCGACGTCCTCGGCCAGGCGCAGGGTATAGCCGGCGATCACCCCCCGGCGCTCCAGGCTTTCGACCCGGGCCTGCACCGTCGTGCGGGAGAGCTTGAGCCGCCGGGCGGCCTCCGCGTGGCCGATCCGGGCATTCTCCCGCAGGAGCGTAATCAAGGCACGATCCGTGGCATCGAGCATCAGAATGACCAATCACTATGGCGATATGCCGAAAATTACTCGTCTTTCCGTCAGCTTGTCCATGGCGTTCTGCAGGGCTTTGCCTTTTTCTCCGATCATCACAGGGAGAACTCCATGCATTCGATTCTCGTCATCGGCGCCGGCAAGATCGGCTCCACCATCGTCGATATGCTCCACGAGACCGGCGATTACGACGTCACCGTCGCGGATTCGTCCGCCGCCGCCCTCGAAGCCGTCGCCAAGGGTGGCATCAAGACGACCCAGCTCGACTTCAATGACGCGGTCGCCCTGCAGAACGCCCTCAAGGGCCGCTACGCCGTGCTCAGCGCCGCGCCCTATCACCTGACCGGCCACGTGGCCCAGGCCGCGCGCCTCGCCGACGTCAACTATTTCGACCTGACCGAGGACGTCGCCACCACCCGCATGGTGAAGGAGCTGGCGGAGGGCGCCACCACGGCCTTCATCCCGCAATGCGGCCTCGCCCCCGGGTTCATCTCCATCGTGGCTCACGACATCGCGAGCCGCTTCGACAAGCTCGACACCGTGCGCCTGCGCGTCGGCGCCCTGCCGCAATATCCCTCGAACGCCCTCTCCTATAACCTCACCTGGAGCACGGACGGCGTCATCAACGAGTATATCGAGCGCTGCGAGGCGGTCGTGGACGGCAAGCTGCGCGAAGTCCCCGCCATGGAGGAGCTCGAGGAGTTCTCCCTCGACGGCACCCGTTACGAAGCCTTCAACACCTCGGGCGGCCTCGGCACCCTGTGCGAGACGCTGGAAGGCAAGGTGCGCAACCTGAACTACAAGACCATCCGCTATCCGGGCCACTGCGCCCTGATGCGCGTGCTGCTCAACGACCTCCAGCTGCGCAACCGCCGCGAGGTCCTGAAGGACATCCTGGAGAACGCCGTTCCGGCCACCATGCAGGACATGGTCATCGTCTTCGTGACCGTGACCGGCGAGCGCGACGGCCGCTACGTGCAGGAAACCTATGCCCGCAGCGTCTACGGCCAGAAGGTCGCCGGGACCCAGCGCACCGCTATCCAGGTGACCACCGCGGCCGGCATCTGCGCCATGCTCGACCTGCTGGTGGCGGGCAAGCTGCCGAAACAGGGTTTCGTGCGCCAGGAGGAGGTCGACCTCGGCACGTTCCTCGCCAACCGCTTCGGCCGCGTCTACGCAGGCGAGCGCCTGGACGAAGGCCACGAGCCGGCGGTGAAGAACATCCGCCTCGATGCGGTGGCCTGAGGATTGAAGGAGCACCCGGGTCGACTGGGTGCAGAGAGTGTCCCCTTCCCCTTGTGGGGAGGGTTAGGGTGGGGGTGTGAGCGATAGCCTATGAAGGTTTGCGCCGTCACCCCCACCTCCAACTGCTCCCCACAAGGGGAAGGAGAGCCTGTCGCGCCGAGCACTCGGGTTCTTGACTAATTGGCATGACCCTATTCGGGAAAAGCAGTTCCCAGGCTTCCCGGTCATGCATTAAGACGGTGGCATGATAGCCGCCGTCGTTTCGTTTCAAAGACAAGCGAGGGTGGCGGGCCTCCAGGGGCCCAAGCCCGCATCCAGGGAGAACCAACATGACCGCGAGCCTGAAACCCGTATCCTCCGCGCCCGCTTCCGTTGCGGATGAGGCCCGCGCCATTCTCGCGCGCCTCGGCGTGCCGGAGAGCGCCTTCGCGTCCACCGGCCGCCCGGCCCTGTCGCCGATCACCGGCGAAGTGATCGCCCATGTGCGCGAGACGACGCCCGACGAGGCCAAGGCCGCCATCGGCCGCGCCGATGCCGCCTTCAAGGCCTGGCGCAAGGTGCCGGCGCCCAAGCGCGGCGAGTTCATCCGCCTGCTCGGCGAGGAGCTGCGCGCCGCCAAGGACGACCTCGGCCGCCTCGTGACGCTGGAAGCCGGCAAGATCGTCTCGGAAGGCCTCGGCGAAGTGCAGGAGATGATCGACATCTGCGATTTCGCCGTCGGCCTGTCGCGCCAGCTCTACGGCCTGACCATCGCGACCGAGCGCGCCGATCACCGCATGATGGAAACCTGGCATCCGCTCGGCGTCTGTGGCGTCATCTCGGCCTTCAACTTCCCCGTGGCCGTGTGGTCCTGGAACGCGGCGCTCGCCCTCGTGTGCGGCGACAGCGTGGTGTGGAAGCCCTCCGAGAAGACCCTGCTGACCGCTCTTGCCACGCATGCCATCGTCGAGCGCGCCGCCAAGCGCTTCGGCGGCGTGCCGGAAGGCCTCTGCGAGGTGCTGCTGGGCGGCCGCGAGATCGGCGAGATCCTCGTCGAGGATCACCGCGTCCCGGTGCTCTCCGCCACCGGCTCCACGGCCATGGGCCGTCAGGTCGGCCCGAAGCTCGCCGAGCGTTTCGCCCGCGCGATCCTGGAGCTCGGCGGCAACAACGCCGCCATCGTGGCCCCCTCGGCCGATCTCGATCTCGCCCTGCGCGGCATCGCCTTCGCGGCCATGGGCACGGCGGGCCAGCGCTGCACCACCCTGCGCCGTCTCTTCGTGCACGAGAGCGTCTACGACCAGCTCGTGCCGCGCCTCGTGAAGGTCTATGGCAGCGTGAAGATCGGCGATCCGCGCGCGGAAGGAACGCTCGTCGGCCCGCTGATCGACAAGGCGGCTTTCGACAACATGGAGCGCGCCCTCGACGAGGCCCGCGCGGCCGGCGGCAAGGTGCATGGCGGCGGACGCTACACGGACGTGGCCAACGAGGGCGTCTATGCCCGTCCCGCCCTCGTCGAGATGCCGAGCCAGACCGGCCCGGTGACGCGCGAGACCTTCGCGCCGATCCTCTACGTGATGCGCTATTCGGATTTCGACGAGGTGATCGCACTGCACAACGCGGTCGGCGCCGGCCTCTCCTCCTCGATCTTCACGCTCAACCTGCGCGAGGCCGAGGCCTTCGTGTCGGCGGCGGGTTCCGATTGCGGCATCGCGAATGTCAATATCGGCCCCTCGGGCGCCGAGATCGGCGGCGCCTTCGGCGGCGAGAAGGAAACGGGCGGCGGACGCGAGTCGGGCTCGGATGCCTGGAAGGCCTATATGCGCCGCGCCACGAACACGATCAACTACGGGTCGACGCTCCCGCTCGCCCAGGGCGTGAAGTTCGACGTGGACGCCTGACCGTTCTGACTAAAATCCACGGAGGGCAGAAACGCCCTCCGTTTTCTTATCTGCCCTCTCACATCGCGAGCCTTCCATGACAGCGCCCTCCCGCACCGGCGGCCAGATCCTTGTCGATCAGCTGACTCTTCACGGAGTCGATCACATCTTCTGCGTTCCGGGCGAGAGCTATCTGGCCGCGTTGGATGCGCTGCATGACGCGAAGATCGACGTGACGGTCTGCCGCCAGGAAGGCGGCGCCGCCATGATGGCGGAAGCCTACGGCAAGCTCACCGGGCGCCCGGGCATCTGCTTCGTCACCCGCGGTCCGGGCGCCACGAATGCCTCGCCGGGCATTCATATCGCCAAGCAGGATTCGACCCCGATGATCCTGTTCGTCGGTCAGATCGAGCGCGGCATGCGCGAGCGCGAGGCGTTTCAGGAGCTCGATTATCGCGCCGCCTTCGGCCCGCTCGCCAAATGGGCCACGGAGGTGGACGATCCGGCACGCTTCCCCGAGATCGTCTCCCGCGCCTTCCATGTGGCGACA
Source organism: Microvirga lotononidis (assembly GCF_034627025.1). Classification (NCBI taxonomy): domain Bacteria; kingdom Pseudomonadati; phylum Pseudomonadota; class Alphaproteobacteria; order Hyphomicrobiales; family Methylobacteriaceae; genus Microvirga; species Microvirga lotononidis. The sequence goes on from NZ_CP141048.1 coordinate 1,395,810, forward strand.
TCGGGCCGCCCGGGTCCCGTCGTGATCGCACTGCCCGAGGACGTGCTCACCGAGATGGCGCAGGTCGCCGACGCCCCGCGCTACCAGATCGTCGAGACGCATCCGGGCCTCACCCAGATGGCCGAGCTGCAGAAGCTGCTGCACGGCGCGAAGAACCCCATCGCGCTTCTCGGCGGCAGCCGCTGGTCCGAGGTCGCGGTGCAGCGCTTCGTGCGTTTCGCCGAGCGTTTCGAACTGCCGGTCGCCTGCACGTTCCGCCGCCAGATGCTGTTTCCCGCCGATCACGCCTCCTATATCGGCGATCTCGGCCTCGGGGTGAACCCGAAGCTGCTCGCGCGCATCAAGGAAGCCGATCTCGTCCTGCTCGTCGGCGGGCGCCTCTCCGAGATTCCGAGCCAGGCCTACACGCTGCTCGATATCCCGGCGCCGCAGCAGAAACTGGTGCACGTCCATCCCGATCCGAGCGAGATCGGCCGGGTCTATTCCCCGCATCTCGCGATCAACGCTTCGCCGGTCGCCTTCACGGCGGCGCTGGAAGGCGTGCATCCGCCGGCCTCTCTTCCCTGGAGCGAGGGCACGAAGACCGCGCATGCGGATTATCTCGCCTGGAGCGATCCGAGCGCCGTCCGCACCGCCGGCGGCCTGCAGATGGGCGAGGTGATGGCGCATCTGCGCAAGGTGATGCCCGCTGACACGATCTTCTGCAACGGCGCGGGCAACTTCGCCACCTGGGTGCATCGCTTCTGGCCCTTCCGCGAGTACGGCACGCAGCTGGCGCCGACCTCCGGGTCCATGGGATACGGCGTCCCGGCCGGCGTCGGCGCGAAGCGCATCCGGCCCGACAGCCCCGTGGTGGTGTTCGCCGGCGACGGCGACTTCCTCATGAACGGCCAGGAATTCGCCACCGCCGTGCAGTACGATCTGCCGATCCTGGTGATCCTGCTCGACAACGGCATGTATGGCACGATCCGCATGCACCAGGAGCGCGAATATCCCGGCCGCGTCTCGGCCACGATGCTGAAGAACCCCGACTTCGCCGCCTACGCTAAGGCCTTCGGCGGTTACGGCGAGCGCGTGACCATGACGGAGGAATTCGCCCCCGCCCTGCAGCGCGCGCTGACCTCCGGCAAGCCGGCGATCCTCCACTGCATCATCGACCCGGAAGTCATCACCCCGACGATGTCGCTGACGCAGATCCGCGACAAGGCTCTGGCGGGGAAGAAGTAAGGCCTTCCTCGGATCAGGTCAGAAACAAGAAAGGCGCTGCGATCACCACAGCGCCTTTTCCGTTGGATCTCGCGATATCGTCTATGCCTTAGCGAAGGCTTCATTCGCGCGTTTGACCGTGATCACGGCCGTCCCCGCGTCAAAACCGTCGAGCAGACCGTTGTGATGATCCACGATTTGCTCGACCGTGAACGTACCCGTATCCGCCGTCGTATGGGCATCGGCCACTAGGGTGACGTCGAATCCGAGGCTCACGGCCCGCCGACAGGTTGTGTCGACGCAGTACTGCGTCATGAGACCAGCAACGACGAGATGCTTCACGCTTTGGTTTGAAAGAACCATCTGAAGATCGGTCTCGTAGAACGAATCGCAGGACGTCTTGCTGACGACGATGTCGCCCGCCGTTCGACCGACGTCACCGCAGATCTCCCATCCCGACGTGCCTGTCTCCAAGCGGTGCCCGGGCGCTCCGGCGTGCTGGACGAAGACGATCGGAGCGCCTTGTCCTCGGGCCTCGCTCACGAGGTCGAAGATCCGGCGGCGCACTTCGTCGAAGCGCTGTCTCACGGCAGGGCGTTCCGCGCCCTTCGAGGGAAGGATTCCCTCCTGCACGTCGATGATGAGAAGAGCTTTCGACATCGCGATCAGGCCGCCTTCGCCTCGTCGAGCCGTTGCGCCACGAGCGTGCGCAGGGAGCGCAGGTCCTTCACGAAGGAGCGGATGCCCTCGGCGAGCTTTTCGGTCGCCATCGCGTCCTCGTTCAGGGCGAAGCGGAAGCTCTTCTCGTCCATGCGCGGCAGGGGCTGGATCGTCTCGACGGTGTCGGCCGAGAGCTTGCGCGGCAGGTCGCCCTGCGCATTCGCCAGCTCGTCGAGGAGCGCGGGCGAGATGGTGAGGCGGTCGCAGCCGGCGAGCGCTTCTATCTCACCGATGTTGCGGAAGGATGCGCCCATCACGACGGTCTTGATCCCTTGCGCCTTGTACGAGGCATAGATCTTGCGCACGGACAGCACGCCCGGATCGGTCTCGCCCGTGTAGGGGCCGCCGCCCGCCTTCACGTGCCAGTCGAGGATGCGGCCGACGAAGGGCGAGATCAGGAACACGCCCGCCTCCGCACAGGCCTGCGCCTGGGCCTGCGAGAACAGGAGCGTGAGGTTGCAGTCGATGCCTTCCTTCTGAAGAACTTCCGCCGCGCGGATGCCCTCCCAGGTGGAAGCGATCTTGATCAGGATCTTCTCGCGTCCGATGCCGCGCTCCTCATAGGCCTTGATGATGGCGCGCGCCTTGGCGACCGTCGCTTCGGTGTCGAAGGAGAGGTCGGCGTCCACTTCCGTGGAAACCCGGCCGGGCACGATGTTGACAAGCTCGGCGCCGAACGCCACCGCGAGCCGGTCGCAGATGGCGGACACGACGTCCTGCCGCGATCCGCCCTGGGATCGGCCCCAGGCCAGGGCCTCCTCGATGATATGGCCGTAGGCGGGGGTCTCGACCGCCTTCAGAAGCAGGGTCGGGTTGGTGGTGCAGTCCTGGGGCTTCAGACGGCGCACCGCGTCGAGGTCGCCGGTATCGGCGACGACGACCGTCATGGCGCGCAATTGGTCGAGCTTGGAGGGCATGGGGATCTCCGTGGGTTGTCCTTTGACGTTTGACTTAGTCCCATAAGGGGCGCGCGTGAAGGGTCAAAGCATCACACGAAAAGCCCTCTGTTGGCCCGAACCCGGCTCAGGATGAACGAATAGACCTCCTCCACCCGGCGCAGGGACCGCGCATCCGCGTGGGTGACGAGCCAGTAGGTGCGAAGATACGACACGTCGGGCAGCACCACCCGCAGCTCCGGGAACTGGCGCACGGCGTAGTCGTGCAGGATGCCGATGCCGACGCCTGCGCGGACCGCCTCGGCCTGAGCGACCACGCTGGCGCATTCGAAGCGGCGGGCGGTGTATTTCTCGAGGCCGGAAAAATAATCGAGCACGGGGCTGTAGAGCAGATCCGCCACGTAGGTGACGAGGGTTTTGCCCGCCAGATCGGCCAGCTCCGTCACCGGCCCATGGCGGTCGAGGTAATCCTGCGACGCATAGAGCCTCAGGCGGTAATCCGTGAGCTTGCGCGAGACGAGCCGCCCTTCCGTCGGCTGCTCCAGGGTCACGGCGATGTCGGCCTCGCGCTTGGAGAGCGAAAAGGTGCGCGGCAGGGCCACGAGCTGCAGGGTCAGGCCCGGGTGCCGCTCGGCCAGCGCGCCGAGCTCGGGCGCGAGGAAATAGGTGCCGATCCCGTCCGGCGCGCCGATGCGCACGGTGCCGGAGAGCGCGAGATCCGCCCCGCCGAGCTCGCTCGCGACCGCCAGCGCCTGCGTCTCCATGCTCTCCGCATGTCTCAGGAGCCGTTCGCCCTGCTCGGTCAGGGTGTAGCCCTGGGGACTGCGCTCGAACAGCTTGGCCTTGAGCGCCGCCTCCAGGGCCGAGACGCGGCGGGACACGGTCGTGTGATCGGCCTCCAGCTGCCGCGCCGCTACGGTGAGCCGGCCGGCCCGGGCCACGGCCAGGAAAAAGCGGAGATCGTCCCAGTCGAAAGCGCTCATGAGCCTGTCTTGGACCTCCCTTTGACGCCCTTGGGCCTACCTTGACCATATTGGCATTTTCGCACAACGGTGCTTTGGTTTCACCCATAGTCGTGCGATTTCAACAATGATAGAAGGGAAGCACGAAAAACACCCTTGAGGAGGAGACGACGCCATGCGTGAGGTCGGACATTTCATCGGCGGCAAGCAGGTTGCCGGCAAGTCGGGTCGCACCACCGAATTCTTCCAGCCCATGACCGGCGAGGTCCTCGGCCGGGTGGCGCTGGCCTCCAAGGACGAGCTGCGCCAGGCCGTCGAGAACGCCAAGGCGGCGCAGCCCGCCTGGGCCGCCACGAACCCGCAGCGCCGCGCCCGCGTGATGATGAAGTTCCTCGAGCTCATCGCCAAGGAGACCGACAGCCTCGCCGACATGCTCGCCCGCGAGCACGGCAAGACGGTCGCCGACGCGAAGGGCGACATCCAGCGCGGTGTCGAGGTGGCCGAGTTCTGCACCGGCATCCCGCATCTCCTGAAGGGCGAGTTCACGGAAGGCGCCGGCCCGGGCATCGACATGTATTCGATCCGCCAGCCGCTCGGCGTGGTGGCCGGCATCACGCCGTTCAACTTCCCGGCCATGATCCCGCTGTGGAAGCTCTCGCCCGCCATCGCCTGCGGCAACGCCTTCATCCTGAAGCCGTCCGAGCGCGATCCGGGCGTGCCGATGCGCCTCGCTGAGATCATGATGGAAGCCGGCCTTCCCGCCGGCATCCTCAACGTGGTCAACGGCGACAAGGAAGTGGTGGACGCGATCCTCGACGATCCGGACATCAAGGCCGTGGGCTTCGTCGGCTCCTCGCCGATCGCGCAGTACGTGTATTCCCGCGCGGCCGCGAACGGCAAGCGCGCGCAATGCTTCGGCGGCGCCAAGAACCACATGATCATCATGCCCGACGCCGATCTCGATCAGGCGGCGGACGCGCTCATCGGCGCCGGCTACGGTTCGGCGGGCGAGCGCTGCATGGCCGTGTCGGTGGCGGTTCCCGTCGGCAAGGCGACGGCCGATGCGCTCATGGACAAGCTGATCCCCCGCGTCGAGAGCCTTAAAGTGGGCCCCTCCACCGATCCGTCCGCCGATTTCGGCCCGATGGTCACCCGGGCCCACATGGAAAAGGTGCGCTCCTACGTCGACCTCGGCGTCCAGGAAGGCGCCAAGCTCGTGGTCGACGGCCGCGACTTTAAGATGCAGGGCTACGAGAACGGCTTCTACATGGGCGGCTGCCTCTTCGACGAGGTGACCACCGACATGCGCATCTACAAGGAAGAGATCTTCGGCCCTGTCCTCTCGGTCGTGCGCGCCAAGAACTACGACGAGGCCCTGCGCCTGCCCTCCGACCACGAATACGGCAACGGCGTCGCGATCTACACCCGCGACGGCGACGCAGCCCGCGACTTCGCCTCCAGGGTGAACGTGGGCATGGTCGGCATCAACGTGCCGATCCCGGTGCCGCTCGCCTATTACACCTTCGGCGGCTGGAAGGCCTCCGGCTTCGGCGACCTCAACCAGCACGGCCCGGATGCGGTGCGCTTCTACACCAAGACCAAGACGGTCACTTCCCGCTGGCCGTCCGGCATCAAGGAAGGCGCGGAATTCTCCATTCCGACGATGAAGTAAGCGGCAACAGGCAACGATAAGCGGCAGCCGGGTGCAATCCTCGGCTGTCCGCGAAAATCAGACGAGTATGGTGAATCCGTGCCGGGCGGCAGCCTTCATGACCTGCCCGATATCCTCCTCAGACGGCGGTCCGGGAGGCGGCGCGACCGGGGATCCGGCATCCCTGAAGAAATCGACCATCCTGCGATCCGCAATGAGCATCATCCGAGCGTCCTCGTCGCCGGCGTTGCGATAGCCGTGCGGCACGCCCCCCGGCACCGTGAAGACATCGCCGGGCTTGGCCTGGACCTCCAGAGCCCCCTTGTCCGTCTCGCTCCAGAAAAGAATCGTGCCGTCGAGAACGCGCAGAATTTCCGGAGCGGGATGCATGTGCGGAGGCGTGCCGCCTCCAGGCGGCACGGTGACATCGGCAATGTAGAGGTCCTGATCCTCAAGGTGCCCAATGACGGACACACGGTCGCTCAGCACCCAGATCGGTCGGGCCTGAGCCATGCCGTGAAGAACGGCACGGCGGAAGGGTTTGTCAGTCATTGTCGATCCTCTCCTTTCGCCAATGGTGCTATGAAAAATCGATAGAGCCGCATTTGTGAGAGGAACCGCATGAAGTTTCTCAGCAGCGGCAGCACAGGGTCCTCAGGCGTCATGTCGTCCTTCAGGAGCTCGCGCCAGTTCGGGACCCGATGCTTCACGTCGATCCGGTCTGCCATGTCGAGATCGATCTGCATCATGAGGATCCAGTTCCTTCAGCCGCTTCCATGGCGTGCTTCTTTCGCTTTGCCTCATTGATGAGGGTTTCAATCGCCCAGGAGACCGCTTCGCCGCCTTCTCGCCCGGAGAGTCCCCAGTAATCCTTGATGGTGAGCCAGGCTGTTGCGCTGTAGAGCAGCTGGACGACGGCTTCGAGCTTGACGGCCTCCTCAGGAGCCATGCCTGCCGTGACATCCGCGAGGCACACCCTGAAGGCGGCGCGGCGTTCCTCGCTGGCCCGCAGCCGCATGGCATGGCCCGCCGCCGACAGATGCGACGCGCGGACGACGCCCGCGACGCTCTCCAGGGACTCGAACAGCTCTACAGGGCGACGAACGAGGTCTTCCTCGCTCCGAGGAAAGCCAGCGCCTGACGAAGCGTTGATATGAAGCCAGAAGGCGTCGATCAGCTCTTCCTTGGTGGCGAAGTAGCGAAAGATGGTGCGCCGGCTGATGCCGGCTTCACGTGCAACCTCGTCGAGCGAGAACGCATGCTCGGGGTTCTGGTCGAACAGAGCTCCCACGGCCGCCAGGATGCGCTGGCGGGTGGCATCGACCTGCTCCTTTCGGACAGCGCTCTCATAGGTTCGGTTCTGCTGCTTGGCATTCATGTCACTCTACGTGACATGAATAGGGGAAAGGCGCAAGTGCTCAAGCTTACGGATCTCATGACGACCCGGCGCGCGAAACCGTCGGTCCTGGAAGGTCCACACCCCTTCTCCCGCCGAAAGTCGGCTTGCCCGCATGGCGCCGCAGGTCCAGATATGGATCATGACCCAGTTCTCCCTCACCGAAGACCAAATCGCCGTCCGCGACATGGCGCTCGCCTTCGCGGCGGACAATCTCGCCCCCCATGCTCTCGAATGGGACGAGAAGAAGCATTTTCCCGTGGACGTGATGCGGGAGGCCGCCAGCCTCGGCATGGCGGCGATCTACACCCGCGACGATGTCGGCGGATCGGGCATGACGCGGCTCGACGCGGCTCTGATCTTCGAGGCGCTCGCCACCGGCTGCCCGGCCGTCTCGGCCTATCTGTCGATCCACAACATGGCGACCTGGATGATCGACCGCTACGGCTCGGAGGAGCAGCGCCAGCGCTACATCCCGCGCCTCGTCACCATGGAGCTGATCGCGAGCTACTGCCTGACCGAGCCCGGCTCGGGCTCGGACGCGGCCGCCCTCAAGACCAGGGCGGTGCGCGACGGCGACCATTACATCGTCAACGGAGTGAAGCAGTTCATTTCCGGTGCGGGCACCTCGGACATCTACGTGACCATGGTGCGCACGGGCGAGGACGGCCCCTCCGGCATCTCGACGCTGGTGATCGAGAAGGACATGCCCGGCGTGTCCTTCGGCGCGCAGGAGAAGAAGATGGGCTGGAATGCGCAGCCCACCGCGGCCGTGATCTTCGAGGACGTGCGCGTGCCCGTCGCCAACCGGCTCTCCGACGAGGGCCAGGGGTTCAAGATCGCCATGTCGGGCCTCGACGGCGGCCGCCTCAATATCGGCGCCTGCTCGCTGGGCGGCGCGCAGGCGGCCCTCGACAAGGCGCTGGCCTACGCGAACGACCGCAAGGCCTTCGGCCGGCGTATCGCTGATTTCCAGGCGCTGCAGTTCAAGCTCGCCGACATGGCGACCGAACTCGAAGCGGCGCGCACCTTCCTGTGGCGCGCGGCCTCCGCGCTCGATGCCAAGGCGCTCGATGCCACGAAGCTCTGCGCCATGGCCAAACGCATGGCGACCGATGTGGGCTTCCAGGTGGCGAACGACGCCCTGCAGCTCCACGGCGGCTACGGCTATTTGGCCGATTACGGCGTCGAAAAGATCGTACGGGACCTGCGCGTGCACCAGATCCTTGAGGGCACCAACGAGATCATGCGGCTCATCGTGGCGCGCGACCTGGTCGGACGCGGCAACCGATGATCGTACGATCCCTCGGGCTCGGCTTCGGCCTCGCGGCCGTCGTCTTTGCGCTGTTCCATGTCGCCGGCCCATGGTTCTTCCTCGAGGGGCGCCGCCCGTTCCAGATCAACTTCACACTCGGAGGGGCGCTCGGTTTGGCGCTCGGCCTGTCGACGCCGTCGATCCTGCGCATTCCTGCGAAAGCCGCGATCCATGCCATGGCGTTCGTGGCCGTTCCGGGCATGCTGATCACGGCGGCCGTCGGGTCCCATTTCGCCGTCTTCTTCCCGCAGCTCGATCCCGCCCTCGACAAGGTGTTCGGATCGCTGATGCTGTGGTTCTACGGCTTCGCCTTGGCAGGGTCGCTCTGGAGAGCACGCGGCGCGTAACGATGGCCTCATCGCAACATCGCACAACAAGACGGGAGGATTCTCATGACCAACATCGCCTTCATCGGCCTCGGCAACATGGGCGGCCCCATGGCGGCCAATCTCGTGAAAGCCGGCCACACCGTCACCGGGTTCGATCTCTCCCCCGCCTCCTGCGATCAGGCGCGCAATGACGGCGCGAGCATCGCCGCATCCACGGTCGACGCCGTGAAGGATGCGGACATCGTCGTCACCATGCTGCCGGCGGGCAAACATGTGCTCTCGGTCTGGGCCGACATCCTCCCCTCGGTGAAGGACGGCGCGCTGCTGATCGACTGCTCCACTGTCGATGTGGAGAGCGCCCGCAAGGCGCATGTCATGGCGCGCGAGCAGGAGCGCGACTTGGCAAGCCTCGACGCTCCGGTATCGGGTGGCGTCGGCGGCGCGAAAGGGGCAACGCTCACCTTCATGGCGGGCGGCGCCAGACAAGCCTTCGACCGGGCGGAGCCGATCCTCTCGAAGATGGGCAAGAAGGTGGTTCATTGCGGCGAGGCCGGCGCCGGTCAGGCGGCGAAGATCTGCAACAACATGATCCTCGGCATCTCGATGATCGGCGTGGCGGAAGCCTTCGTTCTGGCTGAAAAGCTCGGCCTGTCGCACCAGGCGCTCTTCGACGTCGCCTCCACGTCGTCGGGCCAGTGCTGGTCGCTCACCACCTATTGCCCGGTTCCGGGCCCCGTGCCGGCCTCCCCGGCCAACAACGGCTACAAGCCGGGTTTCGCCGCGGCCCTGATGCTCAAGGACCTGAAGCTGGCCCAGGAGGCCGCTCTCACCTCAGGAGCCTCGACTCCCCTGGGTGCGGAGGCGGCGCAGCTCTATGCCCTGTTCAACAATGCCGGGCACGAAGGCGACGATTTCTCGGGGATCATCAACTTCATCCGCGGCCAGAGAGCTTGAGGGCGGATCGATCACAAGCTTTCTAAGCGGAAGGCGGGGCGCGCCATGCGATCGGGATCCCGGGCGGGAGGGGCGCCGACGAAGGAGGGTCATGGCCCTTCCGGAGGCGAGACAATGGAAGGCGTGTGTTGCATCGCACCTACAGCTTTTCACGTTCTCGTCCATTACGCTTTCCGTCCCTGAATGCTCAATCGTCGATTGCCTGCTCGCATGATCCGTCCCGTTGCCCAAGCGGCCAATCCGTCAGCCGATGCCGCCGCCATGCTGCGCCGCCTCGGCTTCGCGCTCCTGTTCTTCGCCGTCCCCTTGGCGGCCCTGTTCACGCGGCGCGCTCTGGTCGTCATGGCCCCCCTGGCGGTCATTCTCCTCGTCCTCGCCTCGGTGCTCGACGGCAGCGCCAGAAACGCCTGGGACAAGCTCGTCGCACTCGCCGGCTCCCCCGGCGGCATTGCGGGGCTGGTCCTGCTGCTCTGGGCCGGGCTCTCCCTGGCCTGGACGCCCTTCCTGCCCCAGGCTTCCGAACGGCTCCTCAACATCATCGGCATGGCTCTCATGGGCCTTGGCGGATATCTCGCCATTCCCGAACGGATGCGCTCGGCCAACCTCTATCTTCTTCCCGTGGGCGTCGGTCTTGCGGCCGTGATCGCCATCGGCCTGACGCTGACCGGCGGCAGCCGCTTCGATCCGGGAGGCCCGAGCCTGGAGCGTGGCATGCTCATGCTCGTCCTGCTGCTCTGGCCGGCCATCGCATGGCTCCATTCCCGCGGGCGCAACCTGGAGGCCCTCGTCCTCGCGCTCGCCGTGGCCGTCTGCTCCCTCCTCACCCGCGACGGCCTGCCCCTCTACGGCCTGGCCGCAGGCGCCGCCGTGTTCGTCGTCACGGCCTGGAACCCCGTCCTAGGCGCCCGCCTGACCGGCCTCCTCATGGCAGGCCTGCTGCTGTTCGCGCCCATCCTGCCCTTCCTCCTGAAACCCCTGGCGGCAGGGCTGCTCGGAGCAGGCTCGCCGACGGCGCTCGGCCTTGAGGCCTGGCGCAACGTCATTCTCGACGAGCCGCTGCGGCTTCTGACCGGACACGGCCTGGAGACGGCCCTGCGCGGCCGATTCGTCGGATTGCTGCCGCCGAGCGCTCCCTCCACCCTTCTGTTCGAGATCTGGTACGAGCTCGGCGTCGTGGGCGCCGTGGCGGGCAGCGTGCTGCTGTATCAGGTCGTCGTCGGCGCGGAGAGCCATCGCGCCACGGTGGCGCCGAGCATCATGGCGGCGTTCGCCTGCACCTATGCCCTCGGCTGCCTCGGCATCGGCACCACGCAGGTCTGGTGGTTCACGGCACTCCTGGTTCTGGTCCTGATCTTCGTCGCCATCGAGCGCGGGCAGTTCCGCACCAGCCGCCCCAAGGCCGTTCTGCGCCGCACAAATTAATCACGCGGACTTCTCGGCGGAGAAGGATTGACGGAAAGGCATCGCCTCTGCTTGGCTGGCGGCTTCCGGATTCTTGACCCCGAGGAACGACATGCCGATCATCAACCGCGTCGCCGATCTCGCCGATGAAATCACCGTCTGGCGCCGCGACTTCCATGAAAACCCGGAGCTGCTGTTCGACGTGCACCGCACGGCCGGCATCGTGGCGGAGAAGCTGAAGAGCTTCGGCTGCGACGAGGTCGTGACCGGCCTCGGGCGGACCGGGGTCGTCGGCGTGATCCGGGGCCGGACGAACAATTCCGGCAGGGTGATCGGCCTGCGCGCCGACATGGACGCGCTTCCCATCGAGGAGGCGACCGACGTTCCCCACAAGTCCAAGGTGCCCGGCAAGATGCATGCCTGCGGCCATGACGGCCACACGGCGATGCTCCTCGGGGCGGCGAAGTACCTGGCCGAGACGCGCAACTTCGACGGCACCGCAGTGGTGATCTTCCAGCCGGCCGAGGAAGGTGGCGGCGGCGCCAACGAGATGCTCAAGGACGGCCTGCTGGAGCGCTTCGGCGTCCATGAGGTCTACGGCATGCACAACATGCCGGGCATCCCCGTGGGCCACTTCGCCATCCGGCCCGGCGCGATGATGGCCGCGGCCGACCGGTTCACGATCCAGATCGAAGGCAAGGGCGGCCATGCGGCGCGCCCGCACGATTGCATCGACCCGGTGGTCATCTCGGCCCACATCATCACGGCCCTCCAGACCATCGCGTCGCGCAGCGCCGACCCGCTCGACTCCGTGGTGGTCTCCGTCTGCACCGTGAAGGCGGGCGAAGCCTTCAACGTGATCCCGCAGACCGCGACCCTGCTCGGCACCGTGCGCACGCTCTCCCCGGAGGTACGCGACCTCGCCGAGACCCGCATCCGCGCCATCGTGGAGAATGTCTGCGCGGCCTTCGGCGCCAAGGCCGCGGTCGAGTACGATCGCGGCTACCCGGTGACCATGAACGACCCGGACAAGACGGAGTTCATGGCCAATGTCGCGCGCTCCGTCGCCGGCGAGAACGCGGTCGACACCACGGTCCTCCCGCTCATGGGCGCGGAGGACTTCTCCTATATGCTGGAGGAGCGCCCGGGCGCCTATATCTTCCTCGGCAACGGCGATACGGCGGGCGTCCACCACCCGGCCTATGACTTCAACGACGAGGCGAGCCCCTATGGCGTCTCGCTCTGGGCGAAGATCGTCGAAACCGGCATGCCGGCTCGATAAGACCTCTCGACAGAAAACCGCTGCCGGATCGTTTCCGGCGGCGGTTTTCTTTTGTTCCCGTCAGTGCAGCACCATGTTCGTGAACGGCGACACATAGGCCTGCAGCATCACGAGGCCGCCGACCAGGCAGGCGAGCACGATCGAGTGCCAGAACACGAAGCGCAGGATGCTGCCCTCATGGCCGAACCAGTTCGTCGCCGTGGAGGCCACGACAATGGATTGCGCGTCGATCATCTTGCCCATCACGCCGCCGGACGAGTTCGCCGCCGCCATCAGGATGGGCGACAATCCGAGCTGCTCCGACGTGATCCTCTGCAGGCCGCCGAACAGCACGTTCGACGCGGTATCGGACCCGGTCAGCGCCACGCCGAGCCAACCGAGCAGGGTGCCGAAGAACGGGTAGAGAATTCCCGTCCCGGCAAAGGCCAGCCCGAGCGTCGCGTCGACGCCGGAGAAGCGCGTCAGCGTGCCGATGGCGAGCATGGCCGCGATGGTGATGAGCGAGTAGCGCAGCACCCAGATCGTCTCGAACCAGGCCGTCACGAGCCGCAGGGGCGAGAAACCCATGACGAAGCCTGCGATGATCGCCGCGATCAGCACGCCCGTGCCCGTGTAGGACATGTAGGTGAAGGCGAAGACCGCAGGTTCCGCCGTCGGGGTGGCCACGATGGGCGCAACCTTCTGCACCATGTTGTGCAGGCCCGGAACTGGGTAGTTCCAGGTGAAGATCGGGTTGACGAGCGCCTTGAACCAGCCGGTTCCCCAGATGGCGACGATGATCGACAGGATGATCCACGGAACCCAGGCCCGGATGACCTCGCTGCGGCTCGGGTTCGGAGACACGTTGGCGGCGCCGGCGCCCAAAGGCGCGGGACGCACGATGGTGTCGGCGGAAATGTCACGCGTACGAAGCGCCGGGGAGGTCCAGATCTCCCTCGGACGCCAGATCCGCATGAAGCCGACGAGACAGGCCATCGAGATCAGGGATGCGCCGATATCGACGATCCAGGGATTGATGTAGTTGGAAATGAGAAATTGCGGGATCGCGAAGGACACGGCGCAGACGAGAATGGCCGGCCAGATTTGCAGCATGCCGCGGAAGCCCGCGAAGACCCAGATCAGCCAGAAGGGCACGATCACCGAGAAGAAGGGCAGCTGGCGTCCCACCATCGCGCCGAGGACGTAAGGGTCGAAGCCGGTCACCGAGGCAAGGCCCTGGATCGGGGCGCCGAGCGCGCCATAGGCCACAGGGGCCGTGTTGGCGATGAGCGAGAGCCCGGAGGCCGCAAGCGGCGAGAACCCGAGCCCGATGAGGATGGCGCCCGTCACTGCAACGGGCGTGCCGAAGCCGCCCGCGCCCTCGAAGAAGGCCCCGAAGGAGAAGGCGACGAGGAGCAGCTGGAGGCGGCGATCCGTCGTGAGATCGCCGACGGATTGCTGAAGTGTCGCGAACCACCCTCTCTCCACCGTCAGGCGATAAAGGAAGATGACGTTCAGGATGATCCAGCCGATCGGGAACATGCCGGTCGCGACGCCGAACAGGGCCGCGCGCGTGGCGAGCCCGGCCGGCATGGTGAACAGGAAGATCGACACGGCGATCGCGGCGAGAAGCGCGATGACGGCGGCAATGTGAGCCTTCACCTTGCCTGACGCGATCATCGCCAAGAGCAGGACGACCGGAATGGCCGCCGCGATGGTCGACAATGTTGCGTTGCCGAATGGATTGTAGACTTGGCTCCACATGAGCTTTTTCCCCTGTCCCCGCCAGCTCTGGCTGGCGCCCATGGCGTGGCGGTCGGGCCGAAGCGGTCTGTCCGCCTCAAGGAAAAGCTAGGATATTGTTCTGCCGCGGCAATAGAACCGCGCGATGGATCTTGTGAGGTATGGGACGACGCCGGCCGTTCAGTCCTTCTGCGAGCAGGCCAGCATGCCCTCGAGATCGATGTAGTGCCCGGCCCGGTCGCGCTTGGCGGCGAGATAACTGACGTTCTCCGCGGTCGGACGCCCCAGGACCCGGTGATCGGAGATGACCTCGAGACCGGCCTGCGCCAGCGCCCCGATCTTCTCGGGGTTGTTGGTCATCAGGCGGACCTTTCCGACGCCCAGCTCCTTGAGCATCACGGCGGCGAAATCGAAGCGGCGCTGATCGGCCTCGAAGCCGAGGACCTCATCGGCGTCATAGGTGTCGAAGCCCTGCGACTGGAGCTTGTAGGCGCGGATCTTGTTGGCGATGCCGTTCCCGCGCCCTTCCTGGTCGAGATAGAGAAGAATGCCGCCTTCGTTCGAGGCCATGAAGCGCACGGTCTCGCGCAGCTGGTCGCCGCAATCGCATTTCAGGCTGCCGAAGAGATCGCCGGTCAGGCAGGCCGAATGCAGGCGCACGGTCACGGGCTTCGCGATATCCGGCTTGCCCACGATGATCGCCACCTGGTCGCGCAGGCCCTCGCCGCCGCGGAACACCACGAACTCGCTGGTGGGCGCCCCCTCCAGCGGGACCGGTGCCCGGCTGACGATCCTGAGGTCGGCCGCCCTGGCCCGGCGATAGCCCCGGATGGCCTCGCCCGGCACGCGCACGAGGGACGGATCGATCTCGATGCCCTTCGCCAGCGGCACGACGATCACGGCCGGCAGCACAAGGGACAGGCGGGCCAGCTCCAGGGCCTCCCCGTCAAGCTCATCGGCCGGGCGGACCGGCGCGTCGATGCGGCTGTCGACCCTGAGCGCCAAGGCTTCCACGCGGCTACGCTCCACCATGGGCAGGGCCACCCGGCCGGGGACCTCCCGTTCGAGACCGAGGCGGCGAAGCCTGGCCGCCGGCAGGACGAGATGGGCACGTCCGCCGGCAACGGCTTCGATCTCCGCACCCATGGCCTCGTCCAGGTCCTCCACGCCGACGACGAGCGCGCTGCCCTCCGGCCCGTCGATCACCACGGGCCGGGCACTGCGAAACTCCACGATCGCCCGCTCGACCGAGGTCGTGGCGGGATTGTCGGACAGGCTCAAGGTCAGGCGCATTCTCGAATACTCGGGCAAACAGCCTCAAATCTGGCGGGAGACGAGGTCTTTCGGGCCGAAAAGCCCCTGAAGCCGCGTTTCAGGACGATTTTCACCCTATCACAGGCCTCCACCGATCCCTAACCCCATAGATGCGATGGCAGCCATGTCGAATCAACAGGCTCCCCTGCAAAGGCCTCTCGGCTCGACGGCATAGTCGGAGCGCGCTATCTCTGGCCCTTTCCCCCGCTTCAGCTTCCGTAAAGACACTTGATGATGCCTCCATTCCTGTCCCGGCTTTTCGCCCTCGGATTCCTCGGTCTCGCCTCGACGGCGACCGCCGCAACCCTCGATGGCCTGGCCGTCGACGTGACGAACACCAGCGAGCCGGTACTCTGCGCCGAAAAGGACAACGTGGCGATCAACTTCGCCTCGCCGGAAGTGAAGCATTTCCAGATCGAGGCCGTGCATCCGGCCTATATGGGTTCCCTGCGCCAGGATCGCTGGGAGCCGGACTGGACGGCCTGCGAGGACATCTCCGAGGAAACCTCGGCCAAGCCGCACCCGACCATGTCGACCCTCTATGAGGACGCCGACCTGCGCATCATGGGCCTTTCCTTCACCGAGTTCTGGCGTCCGAGCAACGTCACCGTGACCATCGGCGACAAGGTCACGCCGAACATCCATCTCCTGCAATTGCTCAAGAAGCGCGGCGACAAGGCCGTGGAGGTGCTCGTGATCTATCCGGGCGACGGCTATTGGCGCATCAAGCCGCTCCCGCCCGAGCACCTGGACTGGACCTCCTACGGCTCTTCCTTCCTGGTCGGCCCGGTCGAGTTCGATCAGCGTCCCGTGGTGAACCTGAAGGACGTCGCCTTCGACCCGAAGGCCATGGCCTTCACGCTCACCCTGGCGAAGGGCGGCAAGGCGAGCGTCGCCGTGAAGGCCCTCAATGAAGAGCGCATGACCCTGGACGTCTCCTTCGATCAGGCGGTATCCGGCCTGCCCTTCGCGGGCCTTCGCTCCATGTATGTGACCGAATTCAACGCCGATGTGGCGCGGATCGCGGTGCGTGAGGAGAAAGCACGCTCCTGGCGTGAGGAGCCTATCATGGACTTCCAGAGCGCCAAAGTGACCGATGCATGGATGGGACGTCTCGTCCCTTCCCGTCACAATACCAGCGCGCCCGACATGATGTTCAACCGCTTCCGTGCGCAGCCGGGCGCTTCGCGCTGAACAGGGCGCCCAGCCTCGAGACGAGCCGCCCGTCGATCAGGATGAGCCCTGCCCCGATCAGGGCCATCCCGGCCATGTGCCGGGCCGCCAGGGTCTCGCCGAGAACGAGCACGCCGAGCAGGATGGCGCTGACCGGGATGAGGAAGGTCACGAGACCCACATTGGTGGCACCCGCCCGCGCGAGCAGGCGGAAGAAGATCAGGTAGGCGAAGGCCGTCGAGACCAGGCCGAGGGCCGCGAGGGACAGGATCGTGCCCGTGCTCGGCATCGCCAACGTCCAAGGCCGGTCGACGATCAGCGCGGTGGGCAACAGAAGCGCGCTCGAGACCGCGACCTGACCCGTCGCCGTGGCGAGCGGCGGAATCCCCATGGTCTTGAATCGCCGGCCGAAGACCCCTGAAAAACCGTATGACAGGGCAGCGCCGAGGACCGCGAGCTGGGCGAGAATGCTCGCGTCCAGGGACACGAAGGCCGCAGCCCCGATCATCACGGCGACACCCACGAACCCGACGATCACGCCGGCGAGTCGCTGGCCCGTCAGGCGCTCATCGTCCGTGAGGTAATGCGCCACGATGACCGTGAAGAGCGGCGTGGTCGCATTGAGAATGGATGCGAGTCCACTGGGAATGTGGCCCTGACTCCACACGATGAGGGTGAACGGGATGACGTTGTTGAGGATCGACATCCCGAGAAAGGCGGCCCAGACCTGACGGCCGCGCGGCAGCTCCACCCCCATGAATCTCAAAACGAGAAGCAGCGCCGAGGCCGCCGTGACGACCCGCAGCGCCACGATCGTCAGGGGCGGCAGCTCGCGGACCGCGACCCCGATGAAGAGGAAGGAGCCGCCCCAGACGACGGAGAGGATCGCCAGCAGCATCCAATCGGACGCATTCATGGTCTTCTGAACGGACGCCTGTGTCATCGTGTTATTTCCCGAACTCACCGGCTGCAATGACACAAAGCCCGTCGGTGCACGACCCGTTTCCTGTGATCGGGCGATGCCGTGCCGGATCCGGTTGCTTCCGCACGTCGGCGCCTCTCCGTGGACGGGGAGCAAAGGCTGAAAGCGTTGAAAAACGTCCATTGCCTCGCATTCGGGAATTCAACTCGCCTATAGTTATGTCATAATGTGACGATACGGCATGAGTCGGGGCGCCGATCCTGCCCGTGTCCTGACAATCCACAGCAAAAATCCCGGCGCGAGAAAGGTTTGGTTTACGATGGCGGAAAGTGACCTCACGCCTTTACCACTCCTTCACGGCTTCGGGGCGAACCTCGCGCTCGCCATCCAGTCCCGTGTAGCGCTTGACCCATGACCCAGCAGCTCTCCCGCGAAACGACCTATAGCGTCCGCCCTCAGACGGCGCGGTCGAGCTTCTGCGTGCTGCCCCACGATCCTCGGCCGGCCCGAACCGCCAGCTTCATCTTCGGCCGCTCCGATTCGCGCTACCGCCCCCTGCTCAACCAGGAGGAACGGGACCGGCTGCATCTCTGGGCCATGATCGTCACCCTGTCTTCGTCGGTGGCCGGCACGACCCTGCTCCTGATGGCCATCCTGCGCTGATCGGTTTTATTGCAGCGGCCAGACCAGCATGATGAGCGGCACGCCGACCACCACCACCAGGATCGAAAGTGGCAGTCCCAGCCGCCAGTAATCGCCGAACCGGTACCCGCCCGGGCCCATCACCAGCGTGTTGCACTGGTGCCCGATGGGCGTGAGGAAATCGCAGGCCGCCCCGATGGCCACCGCCATGAGGAAGGCATCTGGTCTGAAGCCGAGCTGGGTGGCGAAGCTCGCCGCGATCGGCGCCATCACCAGCACCGTCGCGGCATTGTTGAGGAACGGCGTCACGGCCATGGCGGCCACCATGATGAGCACGAGCGCCCCGGTCGGCGGCAGCATGCTGGCAGCCGACGAGAGCCAGCCGGCGATCAGGTCCGTTCCGCCCGTCGTTCGGATCGATTCGCTGACGGGGATCAGCGCCCCGAGCATGACGATGATGGGCCACTCGATCGTCTCGTAGGCCTCGCGCAAGGTCAGTGACCCGAACAGCACGAGCAGCACGCCCGCGCCGAAGAACGCGATGGCGACCGGCAGGATGTTGAAGGCGACCAGGATCATGGTGCCGGCGAGGATCGCCGCCGGCAGGAGGCTCCGGCGCGCGCTTCCGAGCCGGATCTCCCGTTCCGCCAAGGGAAGGCAGCCGAGATCGCGCAGGGTGTCGGGGAGCCGCTTGAAGTTGCCCTGAAGCACGATGACGTCGCCCGGACGCAGCGAAATGGTGCGAAGCCGTTCCTTGAACCGTTCGCCGCTGCGGCTGACCGCGATGAGATTGACCCCGAAGCGCTCGTAAAGGCCGATTCGCTCGGCCGAAAGGCCGCTCAGGACGGAGTTCGGCCCGACGATGGCCTCGATAACGCCGATTTCGTCCGTAGCCTCCTCGATGGCCGGCAGCCTGTGTTCGCGGCTCAGCCTCAGGCCGGCCCGCGCGACGGTGCTTTCGAGCGCATCCGGTTCGCCCGCGAGCATCAGCACGTCGTTCTCCTGGAGCAGGGCATCCGGAAGTGGTGAGGAGCTGCGGGTCTCGCGGCGGATGATGGCCGCGACCTTTACCTCCCCGTTGCCGAGCCTGTGAAGATCGGCCACCGTCTGCCCGACCACGTCCGACTCGAACGTGACCCGCGCCTCGGTCACGTAATCCTTGATGTCGAGCGCCGCATCGAGGGATGCGGCTCCCTTTCGGCCTTGGGGCAGCAGGCGGTAACCAAAGGCGAGGAAGACAATTCCTGCGAGCGCGATGCCGATTCCGACGGGCGTGAAGTCGAACATGCCGAAGGGCTGGCCCAGAAGCTCCTGCCGCATCCGCGAGACGATGATGTTGGGCGAAGTCCCGACCAGGGTGACGATGCCGCCGAGAAGTGACCCGAAGGCCATCGGCATGAGGAAGCTCGATGGTGGCGTGTTCGTGCGCCGGGCGATCTGGAACGCGACGGGAATCATCATCGCCAGCGCGCCGATGTTCTTCACGAAGGCCGAGAGAACCGTCACCACGCCGACCAGCACGACGACCTGGATCTGCGTGGTGCGCAGATAAGGCCCGACCCGGTTGAGCCCGGCCTCGAGGATGCCGGACTTCGCGACCGCGGCGCTCACCAGCAGCGCGCTCGCCACGATGATGACGATGTCGTCGCTGAAGCCCGAGAAAGCCTTGTCGGGCGGCACGATGCCGACGAGCACGGCCACCAGCAGCGACAGGACAGCGACGAGATCGTAGCGGAAGCGGCCCCAAACGAAGAGCGCCATCATCCCGGCGACGATGGCGAAGGAGAGCATTTGTTGGTGGGTCATGCGGAACGCGAAGGAGAGGAATGTCTATCCTAACGCGTCACGCCTCGGTTGGTGCCCGAGAGCGGCCCGCCCTCGGGAAAACAAGGAGCTGCATTGTCCTCCTTGGAACCGGTGCCCACTTTCAGGGAAAATGCCCCAGCTTACTGCCCGAGAACGAGCGCCCAATAGCGGCCGTAGCGGTTGTTCGCATCCGCGCGGGCGAGCCCGATCTTGCGGGCCTGGGGCATCAGGAGATTGCTGTTGTGGCCGGGCGAGGCCTTCCAGCGGCCGATGGCGCCGTCCACCGAGTCGGACCCGGCCGAGAGATTCTCGGCCGAATAGCCGATGATGCCGTAATCGTTCATGCGGCTGGCGAAGCTGCCATGGCTGAGCTGGCCTGCCGCCGCCACCGCCCGGGCCTGATGCTCGGCGGCCTTGTTCAGGGTCGAGTCCACCGTCACCGGGCTCAGGCCCTTCGACACGCGATAGGCCGAGATCAGCCGGGCGGCCTCGGCAGCGTCGCGCGTGGAACTTGCCAGGACCGTATCCTTCGGGGTGAGAGCCAGATCGCCCGCGCAGCCGGCCAGCCCCAGGGCAACCAGGCCCGAGATGATGAGAGCACGCATCGAAAATCCCCTTCGGGCGGCGTTCAGGCGCCGCTCCCCTTGCAAAAAGTGCCTGTGGCGTTCATGTGCAGAAGCCATGAACCCGATGACGCTGCATGCCATGTTGAAGCGTGAGGGTCCAGATTCCACACCCTCCCGCGTCAGCTGACCGCATGTCCTCAAAGCCCTCCTCCCCTGAAGCCGCCATCGTCGGCGGCGGCCCCGCCGGGCTGATCGCCGCGGAGGTCCTCGGGCGCGCGGGCCTCTCGGTCACCGTGTACGACCGGATGCCGTCCGTCGGGCGCAAGCTCCTCATGGCGGGACGGGGCGGCCTGAACCTCACCCATTCGGAAGAGTTCGAGCGCTTCGTCGCCCGCTATGCCGACGCCCAGCCGCGATTGCGCCCTCTCATCGAGGCTTTCCGTCCCGAGGACCTGCGCGCCTGGTGCGAGGGCCTGGGCCAGGAGACCTTCGTGGGTTCCAGCGGCCGCATCTTCCCCAAGGTCTTCAAGGCCTCTCCCCTCCTGCGGGCTTGGCTGGCCCGGCTCGAAAATCTCGGTGTCCGCTTTGCGCTGCGCCATCGCTGGCAAGGCTGGGACGAGGACGGCGATCTGATCTTCATCGGCCCGGCCGGCCAGACCGTCCGCGTCAAGCCCGATGCCACCATCCTGGCGCTGGGCGGCGCGAGCTGGCCACGACTGGGCTCCGACGGAACCTGGGCGGGGCTTTTGGCCGAGCAGGGCATTGCGGTCTCGCCCCTGCGCCCCGCCAATATGGGCTTCACCCATGCCTGGTCGGAGATCATGCGCAGCCGCTTCGAGGGCGAGCCCCTGAAGCGAATCGCCCTGACCTTCGAGGGCAGGACCGTGAAGGGCGAGGCGATCGTGACGGCGGACGGAATCGAGGGCGGAGCGGTCTATGCCTTTTCGGCCATGCTCCGCGACGCCATCGAACGGTCGGACCACGCTACGCTGCATCTGGACCTGAGGCCCGACCTGTCCGAGGAGGCGCTCGTGAAGCGCCTGAGCGCCCCGCGGAAGGGCCAGTCCGCCTCCACGTTCCTGCGCAAGAGCGCCGGTCTCAGCCCCGTCGGGATCGCCCTGCTCCGGGAAGCGTCTCCTTCCCTTCCGTCCGAACCCGGTGCCCTCGCCGGCCTGATCAAGGCCGTGCCCCTGACGCTAACGGGCACGAAATCCCTCGACCGGGCCATCTCCAGCGCCGGCGGCGTGCCGTTCGCGGAACTGGACGACCACCTGATGCTCAAGCGGATGCCGGGCGTCTTCGTGGCCGGCGAGATGCTGGACTGGGAGGCGCCCACCGGCGGCTACCTGCTCCAGGCGACCTTCGCCACCGGCCTGGCGGCCGCAAGAGGCGTTCTGGCCGCCTTGCAGATTCCCGATGACGCATTGACCTTGAATCCGTCATCGGCCACACGGCATTCGTGATCGACCCCGCCAAGATTCTCCACGACGTTTTCGGCTTCCCCTCCTTCCGTGAAGGACAGGAGGAGATCGTGCGCGCTGTTCTGGCCGGCGAGGACGTTCTCGCCGTCATGCCGACCGGCGCGGGCAAGTCCCTGTGCTACCAGCTGCCGACGCTCGCCCGCGAAGGCCTGACCATCGTGGTCTCGCCTCTCATCGCCCTCATGCGCGACCAGGTGGCGGCGCTCCGCCATTTCGGCGTCGAAGCGGGAAGCCTCAACTCCGCCAACGACCCGGACGAAAACCGCCGCGTGGTGGATTCGGTCCGCGAGGGGCGCATGCGCCTCCTCTATGCCTCGCCGGAGCGGCTGGCCAATACCGGCACGACCGAATGGCTGGCGCGGGCCGGCGTGAACATGCTCGCCATCGACGAGGCTCATTGCGTCTCGCAATGGGGCCACGATTTCCGGCCGGAATACGCCATGCTGGGCGAGGTGCGCCAGCGGCTGGGCAATGTGCAGACTATCGCGCTCACCGCGACCGCCGACGTGGCAACGCGCGGCGACATCATGCACCGCCTGTTCGAGGAGGAGCCGCGCCTCTTCATCCACGGCTTCGACCGGCCGAACCTTCGCCTCGCCATGCAGGCCAAGGAGCATTCGCGGCGCCAGCTCTTCTCCTTCCTCGACAAGCACCGGCACGAGAGCGGCATCGTCTATTGCTCGTCCCGCGATGCCACTGAGCGGCTCGCCGATTCCTTGAGCCAGGCCGGCTACCGCGCCCTGCCCTATCACGCGGGCATGCCTCAGGGAGACCGCGCCAAGAACCAGGACATCTTCCTGCAGGAGGACGGGGTCGTGATGGTGGCGACCGTCGCCTTCGGCATGGGCATCGACAAGCCCGACGTGCGCTTCGTCGCCCATGCGGCCCTGCCGAAATCCATCGAGGCCTATTACCAGGAGATCGGCCGCGCGGGGCGCGACGGCGCACCCGCCGACACGCTCACTCTCTACGGCCTCGACGACATGCGCCTGCGCCGCCTGCAGATCGAGCAGAGCGATGCATCCGACGAGCAGAAGCGCGTGGAGCGCCAGCGCCTCAACGCGCTGGTGGCCCTGTGCGAGGCGCCGCGCTGCCGCCGCCAGACCCTGCTCGCCTATTTCGGCGAGAGCGCGGAACCATGCGGGAACTGCGACCTGTGCATCGACGGCGTCATGTCCTTCGACGGCACCATCGAGGCCCAGAAGCTCCTCTCCGCCATCGTGCGCACCGGCGAGCGTTTCGGTACCGAGCATCTCATCAGCATCCTCGTGGGCGAGGAGACGGATTCCATCCGGCGCTTCGGCCACGACAAGCTGAAGACCTTCGGGGTGGGTAACGACCGCTCCAAGACCGAATGGCGCTCGCTCCTGCGCCAGATCTACGCCGCCGGACTCGTCGGCCTGGAGCTGGCAGAGTACGGTCGCTGGACGCTCACCGACAAAGGCGTCGCCGTGCTCAAGGGCCAGGAGCGGATCGAGCTGCGCTCCGACGTGCTCATGAAGCCCGCTGAGCGCCGCCGCAGGCGCGGCCGGATGGAGGCGGAATCCGTCGTCCCGTCCGACGATCCCCTGCTCCTCGACCTGAAGGGCCTGCGCACGCGCCTCGCCAAGGAAGAGGGCGTGCCGGCCTACGTGATCTTCTCCGACCGCAGCCTCATCGACATGGCGGCCAAGCGCCCGACCACCGTGCGGGCCTTCGGCGAAGTCCACGGGGTGGGACAGGCCAAGCTCGATCGCTATGCGGATGCGTTTCTCGCCGTGCTGAAGGCACATGCCGAGGCACGGTCGCCTTAGAGCTGCTTCCACTGTCGTGGAATCATCTCTCCTCCTCACTTGGCCGCATTTGTTGACGGTGAATCCGAGCATGCGAACGCGCCAGAGCATCGGACCCAAAAGTAGGCCCACTTTCGGGATCGAGTCCGATGCTGTAGCGCGTGCCTGC
Organism: Microvirga lotononidis; assembly: GCF_034627025.1. NCBI lineage: Bacteria > Pseudomonadati > Pseudomonadota > Alphaproteobacteria > Hyphomicrobiales > Methylobacteriaceae > Microvirga > Microvirga lotononidis. The sequence continues at coordinate 1,419,489 of NZ_CP141048.1, forward strand.
TCCCAGCAATTGTTGCGGCGTTCGCCCGGCATTTGACCGCGGCCATCGGCCCGACGCCTGGATTACTCCGCATCCCGGCTTCCGCTCGCTCCGACAGAGTGGGTCATGAATCCACGACGGGTCAGCGTGCATTGGCAAGATTGATCAGCGCAGGGGCGTTCCCGATGTGTGGAAGCTCTGTGGCGCTGTTCTAATCCGATGTTCGCGATGCTCCATAACGGAGCCCATCCATGATGAGGCTAACGAGCCTTCTGGAGCGATCCTGCCAATCCGGCCCGTCCGACGCGGAGTAAATGCTCGAGAGGGCATGCAGGACGTCGGCGCTGTTCGCATCCGGTCGGATCGCCCCGGCCTGAACTGCTCTTTCCATCAGCGACTTGAACGCCAGGGGAACGACCCCTGAGGTCTGCGCGAAGAGCGGCGAATTCGACTCGAGGAGAAGCCGGAGGCTGTCGCGCATCCCGCGCTTGGTCGCCATGTACCCAACGAAACGTTGCATCCATTCAGCCAGGGCCTCATCCGGCCTCCTGGTGCGGGCCAACTCTTCGGCCGCGGCAACCAGCGCTTCCACCTCCCGGCGATACACCGCCTCGATCAGCACCTCGCGGGTCGGGAAATGGCGATAAAGGGTTCCCGGCCCAACGCCGGCCTCGCGGGCAATCGCCTCCAGCGAGGCATCGACGCCTGAGCTTGCAAAAGCCTTGGCCGCAACCTCGATCAGCCGGCCGCGGTTGCGACGCGCATCCGCCCGCAATGGTTTCGCGGCCATCGAAGCCTGCGCGTGAGAATTCCTTGCTGACCGCACCTGACCGCCCGTTCCCAACTCTCTACAATTTTCTCAGGACCGGCCTTGATCCGTTATCCGCAGCCTCTATCTCGATCTAACCGGAGGGGCCTCCGTTTATGAAGAGCCCCGAGGATCTTATTGCACTCAAATGTCCGCTTGTCATCGGCAGGCAAGGATACAGACGGCCTCCCCTGGAGCACAGGGAAGGACCGGTTCCCGAAGGGAGATAGCTCATGGTGAGTGTCAGGCCCGTGAAACTGCACATCAACGGGGAAGAGCATGCCTTGACCCTGGAACCGCGCGTGACGTTGCTCGATGCCCTGCGGGAGCACCTTCACCTGACAGGCACCAAGAAGGGCTGCGATCAGGGCCAGTGCGGCGCATGCACGGTGCACGTGGACGGGGAGCGGGTTCTCGCCTGCCTGACGCTTGCGGTCCAGGCTGAGGGCTGCGCGATCACAACCATCGAGGGCCTGACAGCCCCGGATGGTACGCCACACCCGGTCCAGCAGGCCTTCATGGAAGAGGACGCCTTTCAATGCGGCTACTGCACCCCGGGGCAGATCATGTCGGCGGTTGCGTGCATTCGCGAGGGACATGCCGGCTCTGACGACGAGATCCGCGAGTTCATGGCGGGCAATCTCTGCCGATGCGGGGCCTATCCCAACATCGTATCGGCCGTGAGGAAGGCGGCGGAGGCAGCGTCATGAGGAATTTCGATTACTCCCGTGCAACCAGTCTCGAGGAGGCTGCAACGCTCGCGCGACGTCCCGGCGCGATGCTGCTGGCCGGTGGCACGACGCTTCTCGACCTAGCCAAATGCGAGGTCGCACGCCCGGAAACGGTCGTCGATCTGACACGCCTCCCAGGCCTGAACACGATCACCGTCGGCGAGAGCGGAGCAACCATCGGAGCACTCGCCCCCATGAGCCGCGTGGCGGATGACGAGGGCATCCGGCGGCACTTCCCTGCGATCGCGGAGTCGTTGCTCTCGGCGGCATCGGCGCAGCTCCGCAACATGGCGACCATCGGCGGTAATCTTCTTCAACGGACCCGCTGCCCCTACTTCCGTGATCCAGCCGGCTTTCCTGCCTGCAACAAGCGTGCCCCGGGCACCGGCTGCTCAGCGATCGGCGGGATCACCCGCGATCATGCGGTACTCGGCACCAGCGAACATTGCATCGCACTCTATCCTGGTGATCTTGCCGTTGCCCTGACGGCCTTGGGGGCGACCGTCCAGACCAATATGCGCGCCGTCCCGATCGAGGAGTTCTTCCTGACGCCTGGGGAGACGCCCGAGCGGGAGACCGTTCTGGAGCCCGGTGAGATCATCACGGCCGTTGCAGTCCCGGCGACGCCCCTTGCCCCGAACTCCACCTACCTGAAAGTCCGCGACCGCCAATCCTACGAGTTCGCGGCCGCGAGCGCTGCCGTTGGGATCGAGATCGATCCTGACGGCGTGACGATCCGCGACATCCGCATCGCGCTCGGAGGCGTCGCCACGAAGCCGTGGCGCGCGATCGCTGTCGAAGATGCCTTGCGTGGCCGCATCCTGGATGAAGCGACGATCCGCGAGGCGAGCATGGCTGCAATTGATGGCGCGCAATTCCATGGCGGCAATGCCTACAAGATCGAACTTGCACCCCGGGTCGTCGCTCGCGCGATCCTGAAGGCTGGAGGCATCCAATGATCGGTGTCGAAACCCGGATGAAACATGGCGACGCCTCGGACAGGTCTCCGTCCAGCGGCCCGCTTGGCCGTGAGATCGTCCGAGCGGACGGGCCTTCGAAGGTTCAGGGCGCTGCGACCTATGCGCTGGAGCATCGGCTGGAGGGCCTTCTTCATTGCGTGATCATCCAGTCCACGGTCGGTGCAGGGCAGATCGTCGCGATTGACAGGAGTGCCGCGGAGGCAAGTCCAGGCGTACGCCTTGTGCTCGATGCCGGCAACAGCCTGACGCTCCGGTCGCAACCCGACTTCTTCGGCAACAAGCCGCCAGGCGACGACTACACCCCATTCGCGACCGAGATCCGCCACAACGGCGAGATTGTCGCGGCCGTCGTGGCGGACACGCTGGAACAGGCTCAGGCGGCGGCGCAGTTGGTGCGCGTCGAAGTCAAACCGCAGCCAGTCATTGCCACACACGACGATCCGCGCTCGGGTTACGGCAACCCGGTCCCTCTCGACAAGGATTGGGGCAACCCGGACGATGCGCTCGCGGATGCGCCCGTGGTGGTCGAGGCGACATACGAGACACCTCGGGAATACAATGTCCCGATCGAGCCGCACGGTTTGATTGCTCATTGGGAGGCCGACGATCGCCTCACCATCTATGAGCCGAGCCAGTGGGTCGACGGGATGGCCAAGCATTATGCGACATGGTTCGAACTGCCGTTCGAGAACGTGCGCGTCGTCTCGCCGTTCGTCGGCGGCGGGTTCGGTTCCAAGGGCCAAGCGCTGCCCCATTCAGCCGCGGCCGCCATCGCGGCCCGGATGTTGCGCCGACCGGTGAAACTCGCCGTATCACGGCCGCAGACCTTCACGGCTTATGGCGGCCGGCCGGCCACCCGCCAGACCCTGAAGCTCGGCGCCACACGGGACGGTCAGCTTCTCGCAATCGATCACGACGGCTCGAACGAAACCGCCGCGAACGCCACGTTCATCGAGACGCTCGGCGTCGTCACGTCCATGATGTATGCCGTTCCGAACTTCCGCTCGCGCCAGCGGATCGTACCCGTGAACACGGTGACGCCGGGTGCCTTTCGCGCGCCGGGCAAGAACCCGAGTGCTTTCGCGCTCGAATGCGCGATGGACGAGCTGGCCGTCGAACTCGGTCTCGATCCCGTGGAGTTGCGTCTGCGCAACGAGCCGGACGTCGATCCGGAAACCGGCAAACCATGGTCGTCGCGGCGCCTTCGGGAGGCCTACGCGGTGGGAGGAGAGGCGTTCGGTTGGGCGCGTCGTGATCCTGCGCCGCGGTCGATGCGGGAGGGGCGTCAGCTGATCGGCTGGGGCATGGCATGCGGGACTCATCCGGTCTATTCGAGCCCCGGTGAGGCGATGGTGAGAATCCTCGCCGATGGCTCGGTCGAGGTGCTGTCGAGTGCCATCGACATGGGAACGGGCACGTACACGATCCTCGCACAGACGGCCGCCGATGCGCTCGGCGTGCCGGTCGAACAGGTGACGACGAAGCTGGGAGACTCGCGCCTGCCCCGCGCACCAGTCGCCGGTGGATCTCAGCTTGCCAATCTGATGACCGCAGCCGTGCACACAACGGCGCTTGCCGCGCGCGAGGAGCTGATCGCGCTCGGCCTCACGGACCCCAACTCGCCCCTGCGCGATCGGGCCAACACACTGATCGTCGCGGGTGGGAGAATCGCGCCGCCGAGCGGCGATGGGATCAGCATTGCCGAGCTGATGGCGGCAACCGGGCGAGACGTCCTTGAAGTGACCCGCGACACGTTGCCGAAGAAGGAGCGGTCGAACGACGAACGGCTGAAGTTCTTCACCACCATGGCCGGAATGGAGAGAGGAACAGGCATCCCCAAATCCCGTCACTCGTTCTGCGCCCACTTCGTAGAGGTCAGGGTGGACGAGGATTTCGGCACGATCCGTGTATCGCGCGTCGTCTCCGCGCTCGATGCCGGGCGGCTCTACAATCCGAAACTCGCCGACAGCCAGTTCAAGGGCGGCATCGTGATGGGAATCGGCATGGCCCTCCTCGAGGAAGGCATCACCGACCCGCGCAACGGACGCATCCTGAGCTCGAACCTCGCCGATTATCGGATCGCGACGAATGCCGACATCCCGCACATCGAGACCATCTCGGTGGGAATTCCCGATTACGACGCAACTCCTCTGGGTGGAAAGGCGGTGGGCGAGCTCGCGATTGTCGGTGTCGCGCCGGCGATTGCAAACGCCGTGTTCCACGCGACCGGCAAACGCATCCGGCGCCTCCCCATCACTCTGGAGAGCCTGATATGAGGTGATCTTGCATCTCGCAGGCCTCAAGCCGCCAGGAAGTTCGCCGCTCGGCGAGGGAGCACTGCGAACCGTGGGCGTACGTCGCCTGTCCCTCGCTGAGCATCTAAGCCATCCCGATCCGGAGCCGATCGAGCGCGCACGGCCGACACATCACGCGCCTTGCATTCATGTCATACCACCCGAGCTGCACAACCGGTGGCCGGAAGCCGGAGCACCTGATACAGATCGGGTCGGCCGTGCCTGGCCCTCGACCCCGTGCAGCTTGTCGGCTGCGTTCGAGAGCGGCGCCTGCCCTCCCCTCGGACCATCTGGAACCAGAATGCCCAAGACATTGGAAGATCCACTGGCGATCGGCCAGGGGCCATCGCCTCTTCTCGTCACGGTGATTGCGATCGCCACGGGAGCCCTCGTTGCCAACCTCTACTATGCGCAGCCCCTGATCGCGTCCATTGCGCCGGAGCTCGGCATCGGCCCCGACCTCGCCGGATCGATTGTGAGCGTCACCCAGATCGGCTACGGCCTCGGCCTGTTCCTGCTCGTGTCCCTGGCCGATCTCATCGAGAACAAGACGCTGGTGCTCGTCACGCTCGCCTGCACCACGCTCGGCCTCATCGGCGCCGCCCTGTCGACGGCGACCGTCCCTTTCTTCGTTGCCGCGTTCCTGATCGGCTTATGCTCGACCGGGGCCCAGGTGCTCATCCCCTTCATGGCCCATCTGGTGCCCATCGAGAGGCGCGGCCGGATGGTCGGCAATGTCATGGCCGGCCTGCTGACGGGCATCATGCTGGCGCGGCCCGTCGCGCTTTTCATCGCCGCAAGCTTCGGCTGGCGCGCCGTGTTCTGGAGCTCGGCCGTCCTCATGATGGCGATCGGCGCGGCGCTCGCCCGATTGATGCCGACCCATAAGCCCGAGAGCAGGATGCATTACGGCCAGATCCTCGTGTCCATGGCAGGGCTGTTGCGCAAGCTGCCGTTCCTGCGCTGGCGCGCCGTCTATCAGGCGTTGATGTTCGCGGCGTTCAACATGTTCTGGACCGCCGCACCCCTGATGCTGGCCGAGCGCTTCGGGCTGGGAGAATATGGAATCGGGTTGTTCGCCCTTGCTGGAGCCGGCGGAGCGCTGGCTGCTCCGCTCGCGGGACGGTTCGCCGACAGCGGGCACATGCGGGCTGCAACAGCCGGCGCCATGATCATGCTGGGGCTGGGGTTCCTTGCGACAGGTTGGGCTGCGGCCGCAGCAGCGCTCGGGACGCTGGCCGTGCTCGCCATCCTCATCGATGCGGCCGTCCAGGGCAATCAGGTGGTCAGCCAGCGCATCATCTTCTCCGTGCCGTCGGAGGTGCGGGGGCGCGTGAATGCCCTCTACATGACGGCCACGTTCATTGGCGGCGCGCTGGGATCCCTTGCCGGTTCGATCACCTATCACTGGGGCGGCTGGATGGCGACGGCTGCGACCGGTGGCTTGATGGGCGCATTGGCTTTGCTGCTCTTCGGAGTCGAGCAGGGGCTGGCCGCGTCGAAGGCGAGCGATCCCGCGCGATAAGCCCTCGCCTCAGGAGCCCGATGGAGCCTGCATGCTCGGACCGTGAGTCCGCAAGGGATTGCGGCCGATGGGTCCTGTTCAATGGAGGCGACAGAGGATAGGCTGCGCCCCATAACCTGAGCGGAATGGTGGAAATCATGTCCTTGTCCGCCACCTACCTTGCCCGTCGCGATCAGATGTTTCCCACGCTGTCTCCGGACGATCTCGTCCGGATGCGTCGGTTCGGCGAGCCTGCGTCCTTTGCCGCCGGCGAGAGCATCGTGAGAGCCGGAGAGGTCTCCCCAGGGCTCATCGTGGTGGTGTCCGGCAAGGTCGAGGTCACCCAAGACGCCGGCGGCGGCCAGCGCGAGACCATCGTCGTCCATGGGCCCGGCAGTTTCTCAGGCGAGCTGGCGCAGCTCTCCGACCGTCCCTCGCTCGTGACGGCCGAGGCCATCGAGCCGGTGGATGCGGTCGTCATTCCCTCGCGGCGGCTGCGCGACCTGATGGTTCAGGAGGCGAGCCTCGGCGAGCGCGTCATGCGGGCTCTCATCCTGCGTCGCGTCGGCCTTCTGGAAAGCGGCGGCAGCGGACCCATCATCATCGGGCCTCAGGACAGCGTCGACGTGCTGCGCCTGCAAGGGTTCCTCGCCCGAAGCGGCCACCCGCACCGCATCCTGGACGCCGAAACGGATTCCTGTGCCAGGACCCTTGTCGATCGGTTTCACGTGGGCCGCCACTACCTGCCGATCGTGCTGTGTCCGAATGGAAAGCTCCTGCTCAATCCGGGAGAGCGCGAACTCGCACGCTGCCTCGGCCTGGTAAAGCCGATGGATGCGTCGAAGCTCTATGACGTCGCCATCGTCGGAGCCGGCCCGGCCGGCCTAGCGGCTGCAGTCTATGCCGCTTCGGAAGGACTGTCGGTCATCGTGCTCGATTGCCGGGCCTTCGGCGGGCAGGCCGGCGCCTCCGCCCGCATTGAGAACTATCTCGGGTTTCCGACCGGGATCTCCGGCATGGCCTTGATGGCGCGGGCCTACAATCAGGCGCAGAAATTCGGCGTGGAAATGGCCATCCCCGACGAGGCGGAGCATCTGAGTATCGCGACAGACGATACCGGCCGGCACTACTGCCTCCGGACGAGCGATGATGAGGCGATCCACGCGCGGGCGGTGATCGTGGCCAGCGGCGCCCGCTACCGTCGTCTCGACATGGCCAACCTTGCGCAGTTCGAAGGATCATCGGTTCATTACTGGGCCTCACCCCTCGAGGCGCGGCTCTGCGCCGGCCAGGAGGTCGCCCTCGTCGGGGCCGGCAATTCGGCCGGACAGGCGGCCGTCTTTCTGGCGAGCCATGTCAAGACGGTGTGGCTCCTCGTGCGCGGTGCAAGCCTGGACGCCAGCATGTCGCACTACCTGGTCGAGCGCATCATGGCTCAGCCCAACATCAAGGTCTTGACCGAGACGACGGTAACGGCCCTGGAGGGACAGGAAGGCAATCTCGAAGTGCTCCGCTGGTGCAACCGCGCGGGTGAAGAAACGGCACGTCCGATCCGCCACCTGTTCCTGTTCATCGGGGCAGATCCCAATACCGACTGGCTCGCGCGCAGCGACATAACCCTCGATGGCAAGGGTTTCATCCAAACCGGCAGTCGAGCAGGCCAGGAGCGGCATCCGCTGGAGACCAGCCTCAGCGGCGTCTTCGCGATCGGCGACGTGCGTTCAGGCTCCGTCAAGCGAGTGGCCACAGCCGTCGGCGAAGGCGCCCAGGTCGTGGCGGCCTTGCACGCATGTCTTGCCAAGGATGACCGGCACCCAAGTATGCCACAAGCGACGAGGATGGTCTGATGGACGGTCAATGTAGCCATTCGGCGAATATCCGGCATGTCACACCCAGCGCGCTCGGTTGCGAGGAATGCCTGAAGATCGGGTCCCCCTGGGTGCATCTGCGCCTGTGCCGGACTTGCGGCCATGTCGGCTGCTGCGACGACTCGCCCAATCGTCACGCGACGAAGCATTTCAAGGCAACCGGTCATCCGGTCATCGAGGGCTATGATCCTCCCGAAGGCTGGGGGTGGTGCTACGTCGACGAAGTCTTTCTGGACCTCGGCGACAACACCACGCCACAGAACGGTCCAATCCCGCGCTTTTACTGAGTTCTTCAGTGCGATCACCGGTTCGAGATCCTGATTCCCGATCCAGGCTTGAAGATTCTCGCATTCATGTTCGGCCGACTGGGAGCGCGTCACCGTCGTCGATGGGAGTCTGATCACCGGCCAGAACCCAGCCTCATCGACAGCGGCGGCTCAGCGCCGGTGGACCGCCGATCAAGAGCGGTCGACATCGACCACGGCCTTGGCGAAGGCCTGCGGCGCTTCCTGAGGAAGATTGTGGCCGATCCCGCCGGTGATCAGACGATGCTCATACTTGCCCAGGAACTTAGTGGCATAGATCCGGGGGTCCGGGTGAGGAGCGCCATTGGCGTCTCCTTCCAGGGTGATGGTCGGCACGTTGATGCCCGGGAATGCGAGGAGCTGCACTTCCAGGACCTCATGCTTCGGATCGCCGTCCGCCAGGCCGAGCCGCCAGCGATAGTTATGGATGACGATATCGACGTGATCCGGATTGGCGAAGGATGCTGCCGTGCGCTCGAACGTGGCATCGTCGAAAGCCCATTTCGGTGAGGCGAGATGCCAGATGAGCTGGTTGAAGTCGTGCCGGTATTTGTCGTAGCCGGCGCGGCCGCGCTCGGTGGCGAAATAGAACTGGTACCACCATTGCAGCTCGGCCTGGGGCGGCAGCGGTATGCCGCCGGATTTCTGACTGCCGATCAGGTAACCGCTCACGGACACCATGGCCTTGCATCGCTCCGGCCAGAGCGCCGCCACGATATTGGCCGTCCGCGCTCCCCAATCGAATCCGGCGAGCGTCGCTTTCTCGATCTTGAGGGCATCCATCAGCGCCACGACATCGACGGCAAGCGCAGACGGCTGGCCGCTCCGGACCGTCTCGTCGGACAGAAACCGCGTCGAGCCATAGCCGCGCAGATACGGAACGATCACCCAGAATCCCTCTGAGGCCAATATCGGTGCGACATCGACAAAGCTGTATATGTCGTAGGGCCAGCCGTGCAACAGAATGACCACGGGACCATCGACAGGCCCCGCCTCCGCATATCCGACGCTCAGATCGCCGGCATCGATCTGTTTCAGCGGACCGAACGACGTGTTCGTGCCCAGCCTGATTTCCGGCGAAGCCGATGCCTCTCCGGGGCTCGATTGCGCTTCTGCCGAACCCGCCATGGCGAGTTCGGCACCGGCAACCGCCATGGCGGCAGCGCTCAAGAAGCGGCGGCGATTCTGATCGATCTCCTTGGACATTGGCCCTCCGTTCCCTCAGTGCAGCGGCTTGAATGCAGTCCTCATTTCCTGGACGAAGAGGTCCGGCTGTTCCCAGGCCGCGAAGTGCCCGCCCTTGTCGAGGCGGTTGTAATGGATCAGCTTGGGAAAGGCCTTCTCGGCCCAACTCTTCGGCGCGGCATAGATCTCATCCGGGAAGACGCTCACGGCCACCGGGATGGTGATGTGCTTCGGAGCGAAGAAGGCAAGCTTGTTCTCCCAGTACAGACGCGCCGACGAGACCGCCGTGTTCGTCAGCCAGTAGAGCGTGATGTTGTCGAGGATGTCGTCGCGCGTCAGACCCTCAGGCTTGCCGTCGAAGACGCGTGCGATGAGCTCGTAACTGCGGATGTCGTGGTCCAGCATCCAGGCGGCGAGACCGATGGGCGAATCCTCGATCCCATACAGCGTCTGCGGGCGGTTGCTCATCTCCTGGGCATAAGCAAGGCCATGCTTGTAGAAATAATCGAGCTGATCGTAGGCGCGTTTCTCGTCGGCGGACAGCCCTGAGGGCGGCTGTCCGCCGTCCTGGAGCGCCTTGGCGATCTCGTCGGGCACGGTGGCCGGCATGTTGGTGTGAATGGCGAGCAGTTCCGGTGGGGCCTGCACGGCCATCTGCTCCGACACCGCATCCCCCCAATCACCGCCCTGCGCCACGAACCGCGTGTAGCCGAGGCGCATCATGAGTTCGCTCCATGCGCGGGCAATGTGCTGCGGGTCCCATCCGGGAGCCGTCGGCTGGCCCGAGAAGCCATGGCCCGGCAGCGACGGAATCACGACGTCGAAGGCATCCGATGCGTTGCCGCCATGGGCCGTGGGGTTGGTCAGCGGTTCGATGACCTTCAGCTGCTCGATGATCGAGCCGGGCCAGCCATGCGTGATGATGATCGGCAAGGCATTCGGATGCGGCGAGCGAACATGGATGAAATGAATGTCGAGCCCATCGATGGTGGTCATGAACTGCGGCAAGGCGTTCAGCCTCGCCTCGGCCTTGCGCCAGTCGTAATCCGTCAACCAGTAGCGCGCGAGCGCCTGCATGGTTGCGAGCTGTACGCCTTGCGATGGATCCTGGACCGTTTCCTGCTTCGGCCACTTGGTTGCGGCGATCCGGTAGCGAAGGTCGGTGAGGGCCTCGTCGGGGATGGTGACGCGGAATGGGCGGATGGACGTGTCCTCAGTCGCGGCGCCCGATAGGGCGGGCTGCGCCGCTGAAGGCATGGGCGCCAGACCGACGGCGAGCACAGCGACCGACGCGACAAGCAGCATCCCGGCTGAAGTGATGAGAAAGGACATCGTCATTCTCCTTGCTGGCCAGAGCAAACCACGCAGTACAGGAGCGACGTCGACAAAGCTGTCGATTAAAAGCGGCTCGTCGGGGAGCCAAGGTCCAACGCAGGACTTTAGCGGCTGCGAACAAGATACGCCTGCCCGCCGCCCTTGCAAGCAAAGCCTTAGCCAAGTCTATCGGCGTCTCGCTTCCCGTCAGCGCAAAACCACGACCTTCGTGCCGAGGCGGGTGCGACCATACAGGTCGATGACGTCCGCATTGGTCATCCGGATGCACCCGGATGAGACGGCATACCCGATGGTCTGCGGCTCATTGGAGCCATGGATCCGGTACATGGAGGAGCCGAGGTACAGCGCCCGAGCCCCCAGCGGGTTGTCCAGGCCGCCGGGCATGTAACGCGGCAGATCAGGGCGTCGCCGCAGCATTGCGGCCGGGGGAGTCCAAGCAGGCCATTCCCGTTTCATGCTGACCGTCTTGGTCCCCGCCCAGGTGAAGCCGGGGCGCCCGACGCCGATGCCATACTGGATGGCCTGCCCGTTGCCGAGGACGTAGTACAACCGCCGCTGACTGGTGGAGATGACGATCGTGCCGGGCCGCTGAGCGCCCGACCACACGACCAGCCGTCGCGCCGTGGGGGAGCTCGGCCCGCTGAACAGGCTGCCAAAGAAGCTGGCAGGTTCTCCGCCGAGAGAGGCAACAGGCTGAGCCTGAGATGAACCTGCAAACGCCGCACTGCACGCAAATACCACGACCGTGAGCACAGAGCGGATCATGCGAGCCTCCCTTGCGTGAAATGGCATAGCTTTAACGCGCAACGTCCGATCGCCGGTTCCTTACGAATCGGGAGTGCCCCAGGGGGATACCACTTGTCCGATCGGGAACGGATGTCTGGCGTGGTTGCAGACCCGTGGCCTTCAAGTGAACGTTCTCGTCGACCGGCCGACGATCCATCGCGCAACCACCGGCCGGCCCTGATTCTCTGAAGCGTGAAAGCTCAATGTATCTCGAGCACGATCTTCCCATGGATGTGCCCCTTCGCGGCCCGTTCGTGAGCTTGGCGCGCTTGGGCGAGCGGATACGTGCTGTCGATGACGACGCGAAGAGTGCCGTCATCGAGCAAGCGCCCGGCCTCCGCCAGTTGCGCACCGCTCGAGCGAACCTGGGTCGTCGAAACCGACACGCCCAGCGTCTCGGCCTCGTCGGCACCGGTGAAGCCCAAAGGAAAGATCGGGAAAAGGGCGCCGCCGCGTTTCAGGGTATGCAGGAAACGGCTGGCGCTGGGCCCGCCCACGGCGTCGATGACGAGGTCGAGGTCGTGGGCCGTGTTCTCCGGCGCGGTCCCAGTATAGTCGATGAATGCGTCGGCGCCGAGTTCGCGGAGAAGCGCCTCATGCCTCCCGGAGGCGACGGCGATCACATGCGCGCCCTTCCATTTGGCCACTTGCACCGCGAGATGCCCCACCCCGCCTGCGGCTCCATTCACGAGGACGAGCTTGCCCGCGAGCGGCACCGGTTCATGGCGCTTCGGCTGAAGCGGGTTGGCTTCGTCATGCCCCAGCGCGATCATGAACTGCCATGCCGTGAGCAAGGACATGGGCGCTCCCGCGGCCTGCACGTGATCGATCCCTGCCGGCTTCGGCGCAAGTTCCGACGCCGGCACGCTCACATACTCGGCATAGGCCTTGCTGCCCCCCGCAAGACCATAGGGGAAGCGCACCATCGAATAGACCTCGTCCCCCACCGAGAAGCGCGTCACGTCGTCGGCGACGGCCTCGACGACGCCCGAGATGTCCGTTCCCGGAATGATCGGGAACGAGACTTTCGGCTGCCACTCGGGAGGGAGCATCTTGTAACCCTCGCGCAAGTACCAATCGGGTGGATTGAGCCCGATGGCGCGAACGCGGACGAGCGCCTCGCCGGCCTTCGGCTCGGGCAACGGAACATCGTCGTATCGCAGCACCCCGGGCCCACCAAATTCATGAAACTGAATCGCCTTCATCGTATCTTTCACCAGAACCTCCATCGGACGCCATGCTGTCTGATGGGCTAAATACTCAGGCGATCCGGGGTTGATAATGAGGGCTCGTGGCGCTTTAATCATGCCATGAAGGAACAAGTTGCCTTGGAGCGATTGACCGGCCTGATCGCATTCGCGCGTGCTGGATCAATGGGCAGCTATACCGCTGCCGCCCGTTCGCTCTCGATCTCGCCATCGGCCGTCAGCAAGAGCGTTCAGCGGCTTGAGCAGCGTCTGGGCGTATCGCTCTTCACCCGCACGACCCGCTCTCTGACACTCACGCCAGAGGGCCGCGAGCTGCATCAGCGTGCGCTCAAGCTGCTGCACGACGCGGAAGCGATCGAGCAGGCCGCGCGGGCGGCGCGGTCCGAGCCGTCGGGCACCCTGCGAATTGCAGCGTCCCTGCCAATCGGCGTGCATGTGATAGCACCTGCGCTGCCCGAGTTCCTCAAGCTTCACCCCAAGGTGACGGTCGATCTGCGGCTGAACGACCAGATGATCGACATCATCGCGCAGGGAATCGACGTTGCGGTGCGCATCGGCGACGTCGCTGATTCCCAGCTCTTGTCGCGCCGACTCGCGGCGCACCGAATCTGCGCCTTCGCTTCACCAGCCTATCTGGCCGCACGCGGCACCCCAACACACCCGGACGAACTGGCGGGACACGACACGGTCAGCTTGCGGTATCAGAGCACGGGACAGGTTTTCCGCTGGCCGTTTCGGATCAGGGAACGAACGATCGAGATCGCACCGCCATCCGGCCTTGTCGTGGACGCAAGCGACGCATTGGTCGCGTCGCTCGTGGCCGGCGGCGGAATCGGCATGGTGGCGACCTTCGTGGCGGCGCCCTATGTCGCACGCCGCGAACTGGTTCCGGTGCTGTCCCCATTCGCCGTCGAGCGGGACAACATGACCGCACTTTGGCCGGAAAGTCGCCGTGCCAATCCAGCCGTGCGCGCCTTCATCGCCCGGTTGCAGGAGATCTTCCAGGAGCGGATGACGGCCGAGACTGGAGTGCCGGTCTGACGGAGAGGGATTGATGCCGATGGACGAGACTGGCTGGTCTGCATTGCACGATCATGGCAAGGATTGCTCACAAGCACCGGCTTCTCGGGTTCGGGGGAATGCCTCGAATGCCCGTTGCGCCGATTTCGTACATCTCGTGCGCGACCGACACAGCGGGATCGAAGCCGTAACGGCACAGTTTCACGGCCACGCTTACGACATGCACAGTCACGACGAGTGGCTGGTCGGCGTGACCCATGCGGGCGTCCAGGACTTCTTCTGCCGCGGACAACGGCGCCAGAGCACCGCAGGGCGGGTGATCCTGATCGAGCCCGGCGAGCGGCATGACGGGCAGGCCGTGCATGAGAAGGGCTTTCGCTACAGCATGCTCTATCTGCCGCAATCCTGGTTGCGGGAGGAGATGGGCGGCTGGGATGCCGACATCGGGTTCCGGCAGACGCTGGCCGACGATCGGCAACTCGGCGAGGCCATCGCGGCGGCCTGCCGCGCCATCATCTCCGCCGCCCCGCGTCTCGCGGCAGACGCGGCACGGGATCGGGTGGTGGAACAGCTGCGCCAGCACCTGGGCCGAGGGGCGCGGCCGGCGCCCGCCGTCATTTCGCCCGTCGCGGAACGGGCGATGGACTACATCCAGGCGCATTACGACGAGCCGTTCAGCCTCGAGGACCTCGCCCATGCGGCCGGCGCAACCGACCGGTTTCAGCTGTCCCGTACCTTCCGCCGTCGCTTCGGCACCTCGCCTCACGCTTGCCTCGTCGAGGTCCGGCTGACCAAGGCGCGTGCGATGCTTCGCTCGGCAGTCCCGCCGGCTGAGGCCGCCTTCGCCAGCGGCTTCGCCGACCAAAGCCATCTCGGCCGCTGGTTTCGCCGTGCCTACGGCCTGACCCCGGCCGCCTATCGACTGGGGTGCACGAACGTTCCAGACGGGGAGGTCACCGTCGAATAACTCTCCCGGCATGCGCTCGACGGGAGAATTCGATGTTTGACACGAAGGTGGCGATCCTCGTTCATGAGGATCTGGCGGTGTGGCAGAAGCTGAATGTCACCGCGTTTCTCGCAACCGGGATTGCAGGAGCGGTTCCCGAGGCGATGGGCAAGCCCTACGAAGACGCTGCGGGACGTTTCCACGGCCGCCTGCTCGGCCAGCCCATCCTGATCTTCGCAGCCTCGACGGAGGCGCTGCACCGGGCCTGGCAGCACTCGCTCAATCGGAGCCTGACGCGCAGCGCCTATGTCCGAGCCATGTTCGAAACCGGGCATGACGCCGCCAACCGCGCGGTTTTCCGAGCCGAACCGGCCGATGCTCCGGACCTTGTCGGCCTCGCGCTCTACGGTCCGAAGAAGGACATCGACAAAGCGACGAAGGGCATGCGTCTGCACCCCTGAGAGGGCGCACGAGCACGGTGACGTCGTACCCTCGCGCCACCGCTTGGGCAACGATCAGGCGGCCGGTCGCTCCGAGAACCAGGATCTTCGCCAGGGGAGTCCCGATGCTGTCGGTCATGGGATCTTGCATGGCCGCAACCTCGAAAGGCGGGACGTCCCGTCAGGGCGTCCCATTGCCGATGATCCTGGTGGTCAGAGGCGGCCCTCCGCGAGAAGCTCGCGGGTCCGCTTCAGCGTGGACAGCAGAGCGGCTTTGTAGCCGCTGTCGCTGTCGAACTGCGCCTGCTCGGCCTGTTCCTCAGGGCCGTTCGGCGCATTGCCACGCAGGCCGAGGTAGCAGTAGAAGCGGAGCTGGAGCGTGCCGTCGACATCCTCGAAAAGCTCATTGACGATGGCGCCTTCGCGCGGCCCTGTCGCCTGAAAGAACGTGACCTTGCTCTCGGGCTCCAGGGTGATGATCTCGCGCAGATCGGCCCCACCGATCGTGGCTTCACGCACGAAATGCGTTGGGCTCTCCTCGACGACGTCGCATCGGGTGCAGAGGCCCGGCGGAAGAAACAAGCGGGCGTCGCGGGCCTTGAGTTCCAGACCGGCCCATGCCTGCGCGCGGGTCAGCTTGGTTTCTCCTTCCGGGTTCACCGGGATTGTGGCGGTCGAATAGATCATGACGATGGTCCTTCTCGTGAATGATGAGCAGCGATCGGCCGTCAGGCCGAGGCTGCGATCTCGGCGACGAAATCGCGATAGGAGCGCAGGGGACGCCCCAGGAGCGTGGTCAGGCGGGCCACGTCTCCCGCTTCGGGAAGCATTCCCTCGATGAGGAAGCGTTCGCTCATCAGGCGCATGTCGAAAGCCATCCAGCTCGGCATGAACTGCCGCAGGCCCTGCTCGAATTGGGCGGTGTCGTCGCCGCCATAGGCGATGGGGCACCCCAGAACCTCCGACCAGATCGCGGCGGCGGCCGCGCCGGTCAGCGTATCGGGACCGACGAGATTGATCCGGTCGAGCGGGAGTGGACCGGCGGCCTGCTCGCGGCGGAGGAGCTCGATGGCTGCGATCTCGCCGATGTCGCGTGCATCGATCATCGCGAGCCCTTTGTCGCCGATCGGCATCGGGTAGACGCCGTGTCCGAGCACCGCATCCTTGACCGTGATATCGTTGTTCATGAAGTAGGCAGGCCGCAGGATGGTGGCGCCGAGCCCCATCTGCTCGATCATGCGCTCGACCCCGAACTTGCCCGCGAAGTGCGGCACGTTCACGTAGAGGTCGCTGTGAATCACCGACAGATAGACAATCCGCTCGACGCCCGCCTCTCGGGCAACGTTGAGCGCAATCAGCGCCTGGGTGAATTCGTCAGGCACCACGGCGTTGAGCAGGAACAGGGTGGAAACGCCTGAGAACGCACTACGCAGCGCGTCGACGTCGAGCAGGTCGCCCTGCACGACGGCAGCCTCCACCGGGAGATTGGCCTTGGCGGGATCGCGGACGAGGGCGCGCACATCGGCGCCGCGCTTCGTCAACTGCTGGACGACGTGGTGGCCGACGGTGCCGGTTGCGCCGGTTACGAGGATGGTCATGGGGATCACTCCGGGTTCTTGTCAAAGGACATCGTCAAGATCGGCGATCCACATCCGGGCCGATAGGCGCTATATCTGGACAGACCGTATCACTGGTGGAACAGATGGACCTGCTTGCCCTCGCCGATTTCAACCTCGTCGCCCGACATGGAGGGTTCGGACGGGCCGCCCGCGCCACGGGGCGCCCAAAAGCGACCTTGTCCCGCCGGGTCACGGAACTGGAGGGCTGCCTCAACTTGCGCCTGTTCGAGCGCGGAGGGCGTGCGCTGAGGCTCACCGAGGAAGGACGGGCGCTCTTCGAGCGAACGGGGGCGCTGCTCACCGAACTTGACGAGACCGCGGCAGCGATCGCCGCGGGCGGCGCCAAGCCGCGAGGCAGGTTGCGGATCAGCGCGCCGCTGCTCATCTCGCAGACCGCCATGGGAAAGCTCGCCGCCGGGTTCGCTCTGAAATATCCGGACGTCCGGCTTGAGATCACGACCGAGGACCGGGCCGTCGACATGGTGGAGGAAGGTTACGACCTCGTGATCCGGGTGAATCCGGATCCGGATGAAAGCCTCGTCGGACGGGTCTTTCTGCACGACCGGCTGGTGGTCGTCGCAAACCCGAACCTCGTTCGGCCGGCGGACGATCTCGCCGTTCCGGCCGTCGTGCGCGGAACCGGGGAGCGTCTTGCATCCTGGAATCTCACGACGCCGACCGGACGATCACGCCTCACGGTTGACCCGGTCCTCCACCTTTCATCGCTGATCATGGTTCGGGATGCGGTCCGTGCGGGCGTCGGCGTCGGACGCCTGCCCGTGTCGCTGGTGAATCACGATCTGGCTGCCGGCACGCTGGTGCATTGGGGCAATGTCGAAGGACCAGACATTACCTTGTGGGCGCTCTACCCGTCGCGGCGCCTCCTCAGCGCTCGCGTATCCGCATTCCTCGATTACCTCAAAGAAGCCTTTCCGATGGGAACGCCTGACGAGCTGTCCGCCTATATCGCGGAATGAGGCATCGATATTCCTCGAATACGCAGATACCGGGTTGGCCCGCATTCCGCTCGGCCCGATGTCAGCGCGCGCGGCTTATGCCCTTAGCGGCGGCTCTCTCTCAAGGTCTGAAAGGATAGATGCGCTGAGTACCTTGGTTAATTGATCTCTTGCAATTTCGACAGGGCCGGAATTGTCGATCTGCACGTAACTGCACGTCGCATGCGGCAGGTTGGTATCGGCCGACCGTGCGATACGCCTTCTCGCTTCTTCCGCACTCTCCCGGCCACGCGCCAGAATCCTCCCGAGCAGAATCTCCGGGTCGGCCGTGATCTCGACCACAGCGACCCGGCCGAATGTTTTCACCGCTTCGGCAAGGACGGAACGGGACACGTTCGCGACGACGACATTACCCTGGCCGACGGCATCAAGGGCAGAGAGGGGAAGCCCATAGAAGAGACCGTGCGCCCCCCAGCTCAAACAGAACATACCGGCAGCACGTCCGGCCTCGAACGCATCCGGGGTCATCGTATCATGATCCTCGGTGACGCCGTCCGACAAACGGGTGATGACCCGGCGCACGAAGGTGATACCGGACCGATCGCGCAAAGCTTCCGCAACCGCCCTGATGACCGTATCCTTGCCCGCTCCGCTGGGGCCGACGATCGCGACGAACATTCCTCTACGCAACGCGGCCCCCTTCCCGCCAGACCGAGCGAACCCGGGGTGGACGGCCGTTGGAAGTCTGGACACGCACCAGATCGGCACGCCGCCCGATTTCGATGCGGCCGCGATCCGACAGTCCCGCGGCGTCGGCCGGATTCGCCGTGATGAGGCGTATTGCATGGGGCAGGCTGACATGCGCCCGCTCGGCGAGAAGAAAGGCTGCCTGGACGAGGCTGAACGGTACATAATCCGAGGACAGGATATCGAGCGCGCCGGCATGAAGCAGGTCGATGGCCGAAACATTGCCCGAATGAGAACCGCCCCGCACGATGTTCGGCGCGCCCATGAGCACGTGCAGTCCCGCTTCTCGTGACAGCGTCGCGGCCTCGATCGTGGTGGGGAACTCCGCCAGCGCCACTCCGAGCGAGACACTCTCCTCCACATGCTCTCGGGTCGCGTCGTCGTGGGAAGCGATCGCGATGCCGTCCATGTGGCAGCGGTCGGCGAGAAGCTGGCGGTTGCGGCCCGAATTTGCGGTCGATTCCGCAATACGTCGCTCGCTGTAGGCGGCGAATTCGATGTCGCTGAGCTTCTTCTTGCCCTGGTAATAGACACGATAGGCTTCCAGGCTGACGAATTGCCTCTGACCGGGCGCATGATCCATCAGCGAGGCCAGACGCACCCGCTCGTTCCCTCGAAGGTGGTCGAAATGATCCACCACGTCGGACACCGACACCTCGCACCGCAGATGGATGAAGTGCTCCGCGCGCAGGCGTCCGTCGGCGCTCGCCGACGCGATGGCGTCCGCCATGGCCGACATCTCGCGCGAGCCGAACTCGGTGTCGCCCTCCAGGCCGACCCGAAGCGCGTCGAACACCGTCGTTATCCCTGACGTCGCGATTTGACCGTCATGGGCCTGAAGGGCCGCATCCATGTTCCAGCGAACTTTCGGGCGCGGCTGCAAATGGGTCTCCAGGTGATCGGTGTGCAGCTCGACGCAGCCCGGGATCAGCACATCGCCGTCCCAGTCCTCGCCTGCCCTGCAGCTCCCGCTCGAGATGTCGGCGATGATGCCGTCCTGGATCTTGAGGTTGCCTTCAATGATCTCGTCAGCAAGGACGATGCGTGCATTGGTGAATATGAGTTCTGGGGTCATGGCTCTAGGGCTTCGGATGGGAGCCGCCTTGCAGCGGATGGCGCGAATGAACATGGAAGGGTGCACCCGGTTTCGGTTCGACGAACAGCGCGAGCGCGTCGATGGCGACCGGCAGATCGAGGACGGGATCGAACCGAGAGTGCAGAAGCCTCTCGACCTTTGCTGCCGTCTCATCGTCCCCGATCGCGTTGGTCAGGGTCATGTGGAAGCGAAACTCCTGACCCACATACGGGTAGCCCCAGCGCGACAGGTTCGCTTGCTGCCGTTCCGACAGGCT
This sequence comes from Microvirga lotononidis, assembly GCF_034627025.1. Classification (NCBI taxonomy): domain Bacteria; kingdom Pseudomonadati; phylum Pseudomonadota; class Alphaproteobacteria; order Hyphomicrobiales; family Methylobacteriaceae; genus Microvirga; species Microvirga lotononidis. The sequence continues at coordinate 1,439,552 of NZ_CP141048.1, forward strand.
TTCAGGATTGCGCCGGGCCAGCTCCTGCTCCGTCGGCGGAGCCCGGAACGGATCGAAGGTCGTCCGGACGGCCTCCTCGATTTGCAGCAATTGCGGACGCGTATCTTGAACCGTGAGCGCAAAGAAGCGGTTCAGACGTGTGACCGCGAGCGCTCCGAGAGAGACAACCTGAGCCGTTTGCGAGAACGCGGCCAGTGCATGGTCCAGCTCGTCGAGCGTCGTGCCGCCGGCGAGCCGGAATGGTGCCTTCAAGGTTGCATGGAATCCGTAGCGTGCCGGCTCGGACACGAGCCCATCCATCGTCGGGTCCGGATCACGCATGGGGCGATTGTCGAAGGCGTCGCGCCCGAGCCATTCGACGGCCCGCACCGTCAGCGGATCGCCCTTGGCGGGGGTGAAGTAGATCGCGGCTCGCATCAGATCACCAGCCTGCGGAGAAGCTGCGAGATAAGATCCATGATCGTGACCGTGATCATGACGATGATCAGGATGGCGGAGGCTTCCGGATAATAGAAGGCACGGACCGACTCGAAGAGTACCTGGCCGATGCCGCCGGCACCAATGATGCCGAGAACGGTCGCCGAGCGGACGTTCGATTCGAGGCGGTAGAGCGAGTACGATATCCAAAGAGGCAGCACCTGCGGGATCACGCCGTAGATCACCTGCTGGACCCGCGAGGCGCCCGTCGTGCGAATGGCTTCCACGGGACGTGGGTCGATCGCCTCCACGGCTTCGGAAAACAGTTTTGCCAGAATGCCCGTCGTGTGGATGAACAGGGCCATGACGCCGGCAAAAGGGCCGAGCCCGACCGCTACGACGAACAGGACCGCGAACACGACCTCATGAATGGCCCGGAAGAGATCCATCACGCGCCGGACCGGCTGCAGGACCCACCAGGGTGCCATGTTGCGCGCGGACATGATCCCGAAGGGGATCGAGAACACCACGGCGAGGAACGTTCCCCAGATCGCAATCTGGATCGTGACCATCATCTCATCGAGATAATGGCGCCAGTCATTGAAGTTGGGACGCAGGAAACCGGCCGCATATTCGGCCATGTTCCCGGAATCGGTAAAAAGGAAGGTCCACCGGCTCATGTCGGCCGGCCCCCAGCTCCAGGAGAGCGCCGCTACCAACAGGGCCAGCAGGAACAGGTTCCGGATTCTGCCAGGTTCGCGCCCGGCTTTCGGGGACGACGTCGCGCGATCCCCGACGGCCTTTACAAGCCTGAGAGCCGCAGTACTGGGAGTTGATGCTGTCTGGTCCATACCGGTCTCAAGGCTCTACGTTCGTCGATTGCGGGAAGTGGCCTTGACCAGGCCACTTCCCTTGGAGTGGCTCAGCCGGCCGCGGCCAGTTCGGCCTCGTACTTGGCCTTCTGCGCCTTCAGCTGGTCGAGCTTCGCCTTCTTGGCATCGGCGGCGAGCGAAGCGTCGGCTTCGACCTGGGCAATCGACTTGGTCAGCTCCATGATGCGGATCGGCAGCAGCTGCCTGTCGGAAGAGGCTCGGAACGGTGCCCACTTCAGGCCGGCCAGCACGTTCTTCTCGGCGGCGATGTCGCCGGTCGACTTGTCGGTGCCATAGGTGAGAAAGAACTCGCGAATCTTGGCCTTCTGAGCGTCAGGAAGGTCCTTCCGCCACACGATCGGATCGGACGGAATCAGGGGCGAGCGCCAGATCTCGCGGATGTTGTCGAACGCCTTGGGCTGGTTCTTCTGGATTAGCGCCATGTTCTCGGTGTTGTTGGCAGCCGCGTCGACCTGCTTGTTGGCAACGGCCATCGCGTTGGTCTCGTGATTGGCGTTGGTGACGTTCTTGAAGCAGGTCTTGGGGTCGATGCCCTTGGCGCTGAACACGAAGGTCATCGGGACAAGATAGCCGGAGGTCGAGTTCGGGTCGCCGAGCCCGAAATTGAGAGACTTGTCGCATTTCAGGACGTCGTCGATCGACTTGATCGGCGAGTCCTTGGGGACGATCACGACCGACCAGTAGCCCGGTTCGCCGCCGACCGGAACGCTCTGCACGAAGACTTCGCCGTTGGCGCGATCCACGGCTTCCATGGCGGATTTGTTGCCATACCAAGCCAGCTGCACCTTGCCGAAGCGCATGCCTTCGATGACGCCGGCATAGTCGGATGCGAAGAACGGCTTCACGTCAAGGCCGGTCTTCTTCTTCAAGTCGGCGAGCAGCGGTTCCCAGGTGGCCTTCAGGTTCTGCTGGGACTCGGTCGAGATAATGCCAAAGTTGATAACCTCTTGGGCCAACGCTGCTGTGGACATCGTGCAGGCGAGCGACACCGTCGCTGCCCATTTGAGCATCGCGTTCATTCCAGATTCTCCGATGATTTTACTGGGTCTAGGCTAACATATGCACTGGTTCGTGACTGCTCGGCCGGACCGGCTGAGCTCGCAGCAGTTCTGCCGGGCCTTCCGGCAGAACCAGTTCTTCCGAAGCGTCGCCGTAGAGCTCCGCGAGGAAACTGTTGGAAAGGGACGTCGAAGGCCCATCGTAAACAATGCGCCCGTCGCGCATCGCGATCGTACGCTTGCAGTAGCGCCGCGCGTACTCGACCTGATGCAGCGATACGAGAACCGTGATCTTGTCCTGGGTATTGATGGCGGACAGAACATCCATCACGCGCCGTGCGGACGACGGGTCGAGCGCCGAGATCGGCTCGTCGGCGATCAGGATTTCGGCTTCCTGCACAAGTGTACGTGCGATGGCAGCGCGCTGCTGTTGACCGCCCGAGAGGGTCGACGAGCGCTGGGTCGCCACGTGGGGAATGCCGACGCGGGCCAGGGCGCTCTCAGCTTTTTCCTTCTCGGATCGGTTGAACAGTCCGAGCGTGCCGCGCCAGCGGGGAACCCGGCCGAGATTGCCGATGAGCACATTGGTCAGGACGGAGAGCCGGCCGACGAGATTGAATTGCTGAAAGATGACCGCCACGCGGCCGGCTGGGCGCCCACGCGACAATCGTCCACCTGCCTGCGACAGCTCCCCGAGAACCACGACTTTCCCGGTCTCGCCGTCGCCGGCCTCGAGCCCTGCGATATGACGGATGAGCGTGCTCTTGCCGGAACCCGATGCGCCGATCAGAGCGACCATCTCGCCACGCTGGACGTCGATGCTGACATTATCCAGCGCCCGGGTTTTTCCGTAACGCTTCGAGAGATTGGAAACGCTGATCGCGGTCATCTGCATCGTCCCTGTTCATCCAAACCTACCGAGCCAGGATAACTTGATGGCGACGGTTCGATGTCAGTTCGATGAAGGTTTGGCGTCAGCGCTTCATAGCGCTCGACAAAGGCCTCTGCCGGCAGCGCCCGGAAGTCTTCCAGCGCCGAGAAGAGTTTGTCATGCGGCCAGTCCCACCAGCCCAGGCGATCCATCCGTCGGCCGATCTCCGGGGAGAAGCGCTCTCGGATGAGGCGCGCGGGGACGCCTCCGACGATGGTGTAGGGTGCGACATCACGCGAGACGACGGCGCCTGCGCCCACAACAGCGCCATTGCCGATCCTGACTCCGGGCAGAATGGTCGCTCCGTGGCCGATCCAGACATCATGTCCGATCGTGACCGCTTGAGAGCGGCGCCACCCGAAGAACTCCTCTTCGTCAGTCGCCCCGTCGAAATAATCGCCGGCGCGGTAGGTGAAGTGGTGAAGCGTGGCGCGCCAGGTGGGATGGTTGGTGGCATTGATCCGCACGGCAGCCGCGATATTGGCGAATTTGCCTATCGTGGCGCACCAGATCGCGCAGTCCTGCATCACATATGAATAGTCGCCCAGCACGGTCTCGCTCACGCGCGAGCGGTCTTCGATCTCGACGAAGCGGCCGAGCGTGCTGCGCTCGACGCTGGCCGTCGCGTGAATGAGCGGCTCATGTTCGCTGAGCTTGGGCATCAGGCAGCCCTCCGCGTCGAGAAGGCCGAGACGTCGATGATCTTCGTCGCAACCGCCTCGCGAACCGGAATGTCGTGGAAGATCCCGAGGATGGCCGTTCCAGCGGTCAGCTTCTCCCGGATCATGCCGACGACGACATTCCGATTGGTCTCGTCGAGCGAGGCTGTCGGCTCGTCGAGCAGAAGGATCGGGTAATCGATCATGAAGCCACGGGCGATGTTCACCCGCTGCTTCTCACCTCCGGAGAACGTTGCCGGAGGGAGATTGAAGAGAGCCGACGGCAGGTTCAGCCGCTCGAGCATGGCAGCGGCACGGTCCGATGCGAGCTTGCGCTCGACACCACGGGCAAGGAGCGGCTCGGCCACGACATCCAGAGCCGTCACCCGCGGGATCGCCCGCAGGAATTGGCTGACATAGCCGATCCGATCGCGCCGGAGCCTGAGGACAAGGCGGGGATCGCCGGATGCGAGATCTGCAACGTCTCCGGTGGCGGGATCCCGCACGAGGATCCGGCCGGTATCGACGGAGTAATTGCCGAAGATCATGCGCAGGATGGAGGATTTTCCGACCCCTGACGGGCCGCCGAGCACGACGCATTCGCCGGAAGCGACGTCAAACGTGACATTGGCCACGACGGGAAGACGGACACCGCCGCGCAGATGGATCGTGAATGACTTGGATACGTCCTCGACCGAGAGCAGAGGAGCGCCAGCCATGGCGCATGGATTGGATGTCACCATCTCAGTTCTCCAGGATCGAGGCGACGAGAAGCTGGGTATAGGGATGGCTTGGATCGTCCATGACCCGGTCGGTCAGCCCCTGCTCGACGATCCGACCGCTCTTCATGACGATCATCCGCTGCGAGAGGAGCCGCGCGACGGCCAGATCATGGGTGACGATGATCACCGACAGGCCAAGGTCCGAGACCAGCATTCGCAGCAGGTCGAGTACGCGCGCCTGGACCGAGACGTCGAGGCCGCCGGTCGGCTCATCCATGAAGATCAGGCGAGGATGGGTGACGAGGTTGCGCGCGATCTGCAGACGCTGCCGCATGCCGCCCGAGAAAGACACCGGCATGTCGTCGACGCGGGAGGTCGCGATCTCGACGCGCTCCAGCCAGTCGCTCGCCCGGCTCCGGATCTGGCCGTAGTTGCGATCGCCGATTGCCATCAGCCGCTCACCGACATTGGCGCCCGCCGATACGCGCATCCGCAATCCATCTGCCGGGTTCTGGTGAACGAAACCCCAGTCCGTCCTCATGAGGAAGCGCAACTCGGCCTCGCTCAATTCCGCGAGATCCGGGAACCGCCGGTCGCGCATTCTGTAACGGATTTCGCCGCTGCTCCGCTCCACGCGCGTCGAGATACAGTTGAGCAGGGTCGTTTTGCCCGAGCCGGACTCGCCCACGATCGCGACGACCTCGCCCGGCCAGACGTCGAAGGAGACGTCGGTGCAGCCGATGAAGTTGCCGTAGCGCTTCTCCAGCTTGCGGACGGAAAGGATGGGTTCGCTGTTCATTCCGCAGCCTCCCTGTGGTCTTTTGCGGCACCATGCTGCGGCTGGCCAGAGCCCTGATGCCCGTCCGACCGCCGCGTTTCGCAATGATCGGTGTCCGAGCAGACAAACATGCGTCCCCCACGGTCGTCCGTGACGACCTCGTCCATATAGACGTCCTGTGCATCGCAGAGAGCGCAACGGGAATCGAAGCGCTGGACCTTGAACGGATGGTCCTCGAAATCGAGGCTGACCACGTCGGTGAAGGGCGGCAGCGCGTAGATGCGCTTCTCGCGGCCGGCGCCAAAGAGTTGCAGCGCCGGCGACCGGTGCATCTTCGGATTGTCGAATTTGGGGATCGGCGACGGGTCCATGACGTAGCGGCCTTCGACCTTCACGGGATAGGCATAGGTCGTGGCAATGTGGCCGTGCTGCGCAATGTCCTCATAGAGCTTGACATGCACCAGCCCATATTCTTCCAGGGCATGCATCACGCGCGTTTCCGTCTCCCGAGGCTCGAGGAAGCGAAGGGGCTCCGGAATCGGCACCTGGTAGACGATGATCTGGCCCTCGGTGAGAGGAGTTTCGGGAATGCGGTGGCGGGTCTGGATGATCGTTGCATCCCGTGTCCGCGTCGTCGTTGCCACATTCGCAACCTTGGCGAAGAAGGCCCGGATCGACACCGCATTGGTGGTATCGTCGGCACCCTGGTCGATGACCTTGAGCACGTCGTCCGGCCCCAAGATCGATGCGGTGACCTGCACGCCGCCGGTGCCCCAGCCGTAGGGCATCGGCATTTCGCGGGAGGCGAACGGCACCTGGTATCCGGGGATCGTGATCGCCTTCAGGATCGCCCGCCGGATCATGCGCTTTGTCTGTTCGTCGAGATAGGCGAAGTTGTAAGCAGGCAGGGACGGAGTATTCATTCTGCTGCCTCGCTCATGGGTGTGTCAGCACGCGCCATTTCGGCTTCCCGACGCAGCGTTCTCAGCAATTCGAGCTCCGCCTGGAAATCGACGTAGTGCGGCAGCTTCAGGTGCTCGACGAAGCCGGTCGCCTGCACGTTGTCGCAATGCTCCAGAACGAACTCCTCGTCTTGGGCCGGCGCCAGCCGCTGCTCATTGAACTCGTCGGCTCTCAGCGCCCGGTCGACGAGACTCATGGCCATCGCCTTGCGCTCGGATTGCCCGAGGACGAGTCCGTATCCGCGTGTGAAACGCGGCGGTTCATCCGCATTCCCCTTGAACTGCGACACCATCTGACATTCCGTGACCCGGATCGCGCCGATGCACAGGGAAAAGCCGAGTTCCGGCATGTCCACTTCGACATCGACCATGCCGATCCGGATTTCGCCCACGAAGGGATGCGTCCGACCATAGCCGCGTTGGGTCGAGTAGCCGAGGGCGAGCAGGAAGCCCTCGTCGCCACGCGCCAGTGCCTGGAGGCGGATCTCGCGCCCGACCGGATAGGCAATCGCCTCGCGGGTCAGGTCTCCCGGCTCACCGTTGCTTGGGACATCGGGTTCGATCAGCCCCTGGCCATCGAGAAGATCCGTCACGCGCGGGCAGCCCTCATCCATGGAGCGCTCCCGCCTGACAGGAGCTGCGACGGCTTCGTCACCGGCCATGGACGGGTCGATCAGGCGGTGCGTGTAGTCGAAGGTCGGCCCCAGCAGCTGGCCTCCCGGGATGTCCTTGAAGGTCGCCGAAACCCGGCGCTCGATGCGCATCCTGTTCGTGTCGATCGGGCGTGCATTGCTGAACCGGGGCAACGTTGTTCGATAGGCACGCAGCAGAAAGATCGCCTCGATCAAATCGCCACGTGCCTGGCGCACGGCCATCGCGGCAAGCTCGGGATCGTAGAGGGAGCCCTCCGCCATCACGCGGTCGACACCGAGGGATAGCTGGTTGACAATCTGTTCAACTGAGAGCGCCGGCACATTGCGATCTCCACGCCGACGGTCGGCCATGAGCCGATGGGCATTCGAGATCGCCGCTTCTCCGCCTTTCACTGCGACATACATGGCTTATGCCTCCACAAGACGGGTGGTGCGTGGCAGCGCGAGCAATTCGCTGCCGCAGATCAACACAAGGTCGAACCCCTGCGGGAACCGGGCCGCATTGATCGCCATCGTCTCGATGAACCCGTCGGGCAGACAGCACGGCGCGATCGTGGCAACTGTCTCGATCCCGGGGCCGCGGATCGTCAGCGGCGTGCCGTCTCTCAGACTTTCCACCGGCAGAAGCAACGTCGCGGAACGATCCGGATAAGGAAGGGAGCCCATGGGAAACTCGAGCCATCCAGCGGCCGGGCTGCCCTTGGACAAAAGCACGAAGCTTGCCGTCGACGGGTCTTTCGTGACCGGGGCTCCCGTGTGAAATGTCAGCCACGAGGCGGCTGCATCCGCACCATCGTCTTCAAACCAGACGGTGGTGTCATAGTCGGCAAGGGTCGCCAGGAAGGCCGCCGCAGCCGGGTCGAGCGGCGCAGGAGCCCGAACCGGCTCCCCCACATCGACGATGCGGCCCGGCTGCGCCATGGCATCCATCACCAGCCGGAATGTGGCCTGCGATTGAAGGACCGGATCTGCGAACCCGCCGTCCAACAGGGTTGTGACAGCCATCAATCCTCTCCTCGAACCATGGTGAAGAAGTCGACGCGCGTCGCTTCCGTCTCTTCGCCCTGCCGTGTCCGCGCCGCGTCCTGCTCTGCCAGCGCCGGTGTCACGAAGTCCGTCTCGATCACCGTGGCCCATTCGGGACGCTGCGAGAGCGCATCGAGATGGGCGACGATGTGCGCCTTCTGCAGCTGGCGTCCAAGGACGATCGCATGTCCGATCTCGCCCGTGGCGAGCTTGACGGTCGAGCGCGTCACGGTGGCCTCGCCGAGATTGAACACCGCACCGCCGCCCCCGGCTCGGCCACGAAGCATGACCATGCCGATTTCTGGGCCGCGGATCGGTGTTGCGGTCGGGGCGGAGGGTTCCAGAGCTGCGTATCGCTCGGCCAGATTGGCCGGGTCGCTCGACGCCAAAGCATCCAGCCTGCGCTTTCGGGCATGATCGTGAGAGTGCATTCGGTTCATCACTTGTCTATTCGTCTAGACAACCAGTCATGAGCGTGGTTTACCCTGCCGACCGTGACAGACTGATGACGTTTGGAGAGAGTGGGTCGATGAGCCTGGATGGAGACGGCGTCACGCGCTGGCGGCGGGTCGCGGATGACATCCGCAGCAATATCGGTGACGGCGTCATCTCTGATGCTCTGCCGTCAGAAATGGAATTGGCGGCACGCTATGGAGTCAACCGCCATACGGTCCGTCGCGCCATCGCGGCCTTGACGGCGGATGGCTTGCTTCGCGTCGAGCGTGGGCGCGGCACCTTCGTGAACAACAAGCCGCAACGCGTCGTCTATCCCATCGGCTCGCGGACGCGCTTCTCCGAAAACATGCTGAAGCAATCGCTGGAACCCTCGGGCCGGCTCATCAAATCCGACTACGTTCTGTCGGATGCGGCGACGGCCGCCTTGCTCGAATGCCGTGTCGGAACGCCCCTTCACCGTCTCGACAGCCTCTCGGTCGCGAACGGCGTCCCTCTCTCGCGCTCGACATCGTACTTCTCGGCTGAGCGTTTCCCTGGCATCATCGAGGCCTATGCCGAGACCGGCTCCATCACCGAGGCGTTGAGGCGGGAAGGACTCGGCGACTATCGCCGCCGTGAGACCCGCCTGACGGCGGAGCGTGTGTCCGCGAAGGATGCCGAGCTCATGAGCTGCGCGACCGATGCGGTCGTCCTGATCAGCAAGGCGATCGACGTGGACCTCGAAGGGCGGCCGGTCCAGTTCATCAGAACCAAGTTCCTTGCGGACCGGGTGGAACTCGTCATGCTCCAGAGCTGACGCTCGGCGGATTCCGCCGAGTTCCGATGCGTTCGTTGAACCTCAAACGGCCTGTCCGCCCTCGCCTGCTGCGACGTCCACCCATGCACCGGAGCGCGCACTTCTCGCAATCGCATCCACTGTCCGCTCGATGCGGATGCCGTCCTCGAACGTGATCAGATGCGCGGCATCGCCCTCGATGCGGCGGATCAGCTCCCGGCACTCGATGATCTTCAGGTCATTGAAGCCCAGCCCATGTCCCGGCGCCGGAATGAACTTGTCGTAGGGCGGGTGATGCGGTGAGGTGAGAATGGTGCGGAAGCCCTGTGTTTCCTTGCCCCCATCGGCCGTGTAGAGCTGGACCTCGTTCATGCGCTCCTGGTCGTACACGATGGAGCCTTTCGAGCCGAAGAGCTGGACGAAGATGCGCCCCTTGCGGCCCCAAGCCGAGCGGTTGAGCGCGATCACACCGGAGGCGCCGTTGTCGAGCTCGATCAGCGTGGTGGCGATGTCATAGGTCTCAACGGTCCGGCGGCCGCCATCCCTCACCGGCCGGTCGGCATAAGGCTTCGCCATGTGCCCGCAGACACGCCGCACGCCGCCGAAGAGGGTCCAAATCAGGCTCAAGGCATGGACGCCGAAATCGTCCAGCGCCCCATGCCCGGAGGTTGCCTCGCTCTTCCAGTAGAAGAGCTCCTCCGGGTCCGCCATGAAGTCCTCGTCCATCTCGATACGCACGTGGTTGACCGCGCCGATGCGATCCTCGTCGATCAGGCGCCGGATCAGGCGGACAATGGGGTTCTGGATGTAGTTGTAGCCCAAAGCCGGGACCTTGCCGGAGGCGCGGGCTGCGGCGAGCATGCGCTCCGCGTCCGGCAGACGCGTGGCCATCGGCTTCTCGCACCACACATGCTTGCCCGCTTCCAGGGCCGCGATTGCCATTTCGGGATGGAAGGCATTGGGCGTAGTGATGGAGACGACGTCGATCTCGGGATCCGTGACGAGGGAGCGCCAGTCGCCGGTGGCACGCGCGAAGCCGAGTTCGTGTGCTTTTTTCTCAGCCAGATCCTGCGAAGCCTCAGCCAGCATCGCGAGGCGCGGTCTGGGTACATCCCCGAAGACGGCGGAAACCGCGTTCCAGGCCAGCGCGTGACACTTTCCCATGTAGCCTGTGCCGATGAGACCGATGTTCAGAGACTTCATGCGTGACGCTCCTGAAACGATAGACGGCTTGGCGCAAGCTCCTCACGTCGTGATCGCCTCGTGTCTGATCTGGGATCAGCCGCTGCCATTCCGCTCGGAAGCACTATCTCCGTCATGGCCGTCCTTGTGCCGGCCATCCCGCTTGTTTGAAACGCCGCGCTCTTCTGTTCGGGATCACTGGGACAAGCCCGGTGATGACGTCGCAGGGTGTCGTTCCCGGAAGGACGCGTAGCGCTTCACACCATCCCACCAAGTTCTTCCGACACCGCCTGCAATTCCTTGCCGCCGGCCATGAGGTTCTGCAGCTCCTCGATCTGGATCTCCGACTTCGCGTAAGTGCCCAGCGTCCTGCCCCGGTTGAGCACCGTGAAGCGGTCGCCCACCGCGTAGGCGTGGCGCACGTTGTGCGTGATGAAGATCACGCCGAGGCCCTTCTGGCGGACCTGGTGGATGTATTTCAGCACCATGGAGGTCTGCGCCACGCCCAGCGCCGATGTCGGCTCGTCGAGGATCAGCACCTTGGCGCCGAAATAGACCGCGCGGGCAATGGCCACGCATTGGCGCTCGCCGCCGGAGAGCGTGCCGACCGCCTGATGCGGGTCGCGTACGTCGATGCCGATCTTGTGCATCTCCTCGCGGGTGACCTCGTCGCAATGGTCGAAATCCACGTTGCGGAACGGCCAGATGCCTTTCACCGGCTCGCGGCCCATGAAGAAGTTGCGCGTGACCGACATGAGCGGGATCATGGCGAGATCCTGGTACACGGTCGCGATGCCCGCATCGAGCGCATCGCGAGGGCTCGTGAAAGCCACCGGCTGGCCTTCGACGAAGAACTCGCCCGAGGTCGGCCGGTGCACGCCGGCCAGCGTCTTGATCAGGGTCGACTTGCCGGCTCCATTGTCCCCGAGCAGGCACATGACCTCACCGCGACGGACCATGAGCGACACGCCGGAGAGCGCGATGACCGAGCCGAAATGCTTGACGAGGTTGCGGATGTCGATGAGGGGCGTTTCGTTGTCCATCAGCGTTCTCCCGTCACTTTGCGCCGGATGAAGTTGTTGAACAGCACGGCGAGCAGCAGCATGGCGCCCAGGAAGACCTGGAACCAGTCGGAATCGAACCGCGTGTAGGTGAGGCCGATGGACACCATGCCGAAGATGATGGCGCCGAAGAACGCCCCGATGGCCGAGCCGTAGCCGCCGGTGAGCAGGCATCCGCCGATCACCGCCGCGATGATGGCCTCGAATTCCTTCTGGAAACCGCGCCGCGCATCGGTCGAGCCCGCATCGAGGACGGTCAGGATGGCCACCAGCGCGGCCGCGCAGGCGGTTAGCATGAAGAGCCCGGTTTTCACCCGGTCAACCGGCACGCCGGAATTGCGCGCCGCGTTGGCGTCGCCGCCCGCCGCGAAGATCCAGTTGCCGGCGCGGGTGCGCAGGAGGAGCCAGGTGGCCAGCAGCGCAAAGAGGATGAACCACACGATGGAGACCGGCACGCCCGTCACGGTCGGCGTGCCATTCGGGAACTTGGCGATGACGTCGTGTGCCGCGAGCCAGGAGAACACGCCCTCGAAGGCGACACCCGAGAAGAGTTCGCGCACGATGCCCTCGCCCGCCTGATCGCCGATGCCGCGCATCTGCGTCGAGCCTCCCGTGGCCCATTTCAGCCCGACGAGCGAGAGACCGCGCAGGATGAACAGGAAGGCGAGCGTGACGATGAACGACGGCAGCCGGGTGCGGATCACCATCTGGCCGTTCAGCGCGCCGAGCACGGCCGCCACGACGAAGGTCCCGGCGATGGCGAGGAGGAGCGGCCAGCCGTTGAGCGTGATGAAGGCACCGAAGACGAGGCCCGTGAAGGCCACCATGGAGCCGATGGAGAGATCGAACTCGCCTCCGATCATCAGCAGGGCCGCCGCGATGGCCAGGATACCGAGCTGGGCCGCGGGCGAGAGGATGTTCATGATGCCCGCCAGCGTGAACATGGACGCATCGGCGGTGGAGAGGAAAAAGATCGTCACGAGGACGAGGCCTGCAAGAGCCCCGAGCTCGGGACGCCGCATGATCTTGGTGAGGAGGGAAACTTCCCGCAGGCGCTCGTCCTGGATCTTTTCGATGACGGGTGCCGGAGACAGGTTTGCGGTCGGCTGGGTGGTGTTCACCATGGGAGCCTCCCCGAATGAATGCAGGAAACAAGGAGCCCGCGGCCATGGCGGCCGCGGGCTTCAGGCAACAATCAACGAATGCCCTTGGCGGACAGATCGATCACCTGGCTGGCTTTTTCCTTGGTGACCAGGTTCGGGCCCGAGGCGACGTCGCCGCCAGGCATGAGGCCGTACTTGGCGTAATTGGCCAGGAACACCACCGGCAGGTAACCCTGCAGGAATTGTTGCTGATCGATGGCAAACACCGCCTCTCCGTTCGCCACCGACTTGAGGAAGCCAGCCGACATGTCGAACGTGGCGACGCGGATCGCGCCTACCTTGCCGGCCTCCTTCACGGCCGCAACCGACGGCTCGCCCGCCGTCCCGGCACCAAGCGCCAGAATCGTGTCGACGGACCCGTCGGCAGCTACGGCGGCCTTCACCTTGGCGCGGACATCCGTCGGATCGTTCGTGACGGGGAGCACCGTCACCTTGCCGCCGAAGCCTTCCGTGAAGCCCTTGCAGCGCAGGTCGAGCGACACGTTGCCGACCTCCTGGTTCACGCACAGGCCGACCTTGCCGCCCATTTCCTTGAGCTTGGCACCGGCGATGCGTCCGGCCTCCACCTCGTCCTGGCCCACATGGAGCAGCGCACCGAGCTTCTTCGACACGTCGGAGCCGGAATTCATGGAGATCACCGGAATGCCGGCGGCCACCGCCTTCTGGATCGACGGGCCGAGCGCCGAGGCATCGGGGATCGAGACGATCAGGCCGGCCGGCTTCTGGTTCACGGCCGCGTCGATGAGCTGGCCCATGGCGACCATGTCGAAGGTCTCGGGCGCCCGGTAATCGACCTGGACCTTCATGTCCTGGCCGCCCGCCGCCACGCCGTTCTTGACCACCGACCAGAATGGATCGTTGGCCTGCCCGTGGCTGACGACGATGATGCGGGTATTCTGCTGCGCCGCGACCGGGGCGGCTGTGGCGAGGGTCAGGGCCGCGGCTGCGGCCAGACCGGTAACGAACGCTTTCATGCTCTTCCTCCCAGATGGTTCCCACGCGAGCGTCGCAGCGCCTGTGCGCTGCGGCGGACGCCGCGGCCTTGCCGCTTGCCTCAAAGGGCAGAGAGAAAACAAATGAGCCGAAGGGCGAATCACCGTCCGTACAGCGTTCCCTCTGCCGATCCGATCGTCCGCCTGACTAAACGGAACGTCAGAACCTTTTTGTTTCTATATTGGAATTTTTATTCCATTTTTGTAGGATCGGGTCAAGGCCGATCTGAGATCCGAGGCCTGCGATGGAGACAGAGGACAGCATGGGCAGCGCGGAAGCGGACGTGACGGACCTTCCCGAGGACTTCGACGGCCTCCGCGCGCTCCTGCTCGGCCGCCGTGAAGCGATGCCGAAGCGCTTGAAGCAGATCGCCGCCTTCGCGCTCGAGCATCCCGAGGACATGGCGTTCGGGACCGTGGCCGGCATCGCCGAACATGCGGGCGTTCAGCCCTCCACCCTGGTGCGTTTCGCCAAGAGCCTCGGCTATGACGGCTTCTCCCACCTGCAGCAGATTTTTCGCGATCGCCTGCGGGAGCGTTTCCCGGATTATCGCGAGCGCCTGCGCGGCCTGCGCGACGCCGAGGGACACCACGTCCATGCGGCGTCCCTGCTCGAGGGCTTCACCCATGCGGCGGCCATTTCCCTGGAGCGGATGCAGGCATCGGTGCGCCCCGAGGAATTGTCCCGCGCCATCGAGACGCTAGCCAAGGCCGACACCGTCTATCTTCTCGGCGCCCGGCGGGTCTTCCCGGTTATCGCGTACTGCGCCTATGCCTTCGGCAAGCTCGGCGTGCGCGCCATCCTCATCGACCATGTGGGCCAGCTCGGTCCCGAGCAGCTCGCCATCGCGTCCAAGCGCGATGCGGTGCTGGCCATCAGCTTCACGCCCTATGCGCCGGTCACGGCCGATCTGGCGGCGGCCGCCGCGCAACGCGACGTTCCCGTGGTGGCGATCACCGATTCGGCCTTCAGCCCCCTGGTGACGAACGCCGATGTCTGGCTCGAAGTCGCGGAAGCCGATTTCGGCGCCTTCCGGTCGCTCTCAGCCTCATTCGCGCTGGCGATGGCGCTAGCCGTGGGCACGGCGGAGAAGCGGGCGGAGGGTTAGACGGAACACGGCCCGGTCGGGGACCGGAAGGCCCGGCCGCCAGGCCGTCCCTGGACTTTTCCGGACAGTCGATCCCGCCCCTTTCGCTTGTTCAGAGCGCCTGCGGCTGGATCCCTTCCCTCGCTTCGCTCAGCCTGAGAAGGACACCTCTGTCGTCATGACACTCGCCACATCATAGCATCTTCCGACGTCCTACCGCCTGTCACGTCATGGCCGGGCTTGTCCCGGCCACCCGCGTCTTCGGAACCGCCGCACTGTCAAGGCATGGGGCCCATTCGAGGATCAGCCACGGCGTGCCGATGGGAAGGGCCTTGCACCTTTCGCGCCGAGATACCGGCACGAATCCCCGGATCACGTCCGGGGAGGCGATGACGTGGAGCGTTACAGCCGCACCGACTTTCCGCTCCGCGCCGATTCCGTCGCCGCGTCGGCCAGACGCTGCGCCATGAGGCCGTCGCGGCCGGTCGGGTTGCACGGCTTGCCGTCGCGGACGGCGTTCAGGAACGTGGTCAGCTCGTCGCGATAGGCATCCGCGTAGCGCTCCAGGAAGAAGTCCTGCACCGGATCGGCGGTGACACCCGCGGCATTCGCCACCTCGACCGTCGTGCGATGGATGTTGCCGGCGCGGATCATCCCCTTCGAGCCATGGACCTCGACCCGCTGGTCGTAGCCGTAGGTGGCGCGCCGGGAATTGGAGATCTGCACGATGCGGCCCTTGGCGGTCTTCAGCAGCACGGCGGCCGTGTCCACGTCGCCGGCCTGGCCGATGGCCGGGTCGACCAGAGACGAGCCGACCGCATGCACCTCCACGGGCTCGTCGCCCAGCAGCAGGAAGCGGGCCATGTCGAGATCGTGGATCATCATGTCCCGGAACAGGCCGCCGGAGGTGGCGATGTAGCTCACCGGGGGCGGACCGGGATCGCGCGACAGGATCGTCACGAGCTCCACCTCGCCCACTTCCCCATCGGCGAGCCGGCGGCGCAGGGCCGCGAAGTTCGGATCGAAGCGGCGGTTGAAACCGATCATCAGGGGCGTGCCCGCCTTCTCGACCGTGGCGAGGCAGGTCTCGATGCGCTCGCTCGACAGGTCCACCGGCTTCTCGCAGAAGACCGCCTTGCCGGCGCGGGCACCGCGCTCGATGAGATCCGCATGGGTCGTGGTCGGCGTACAGATGAGGATGGCGTCCACATCCGAGCGCTCGACGATCTCGTCCAGCGCCGCGACCTCGGCCCCCGTCGCGGCCGCCAGTTCCTGCGCGGCGGGCGCGTGCGGATCGGCCACCGCCACGAGGCGGGCATCGGGATGATTGGCGGCGTTGCGCCCATGGATGCGGCCGATGCGGCCGGCACCCAGAACAGCGATTCGGATCATGTTTCCCCCTGGTCCTTTGCCGGCTTACGGCAAATTTGGAATTGAAATTCCATCGTAGGATGTTAATAGAATAAACGTTCTATAACAGCAAGAGCCGAGATCGCGGCTCGCACACGGTTTACCTGGCCGGGAGCGGGAGGAATAGCATGAAGCCAGCCCTGGATGTGATCACCATTGGCCGCGCCTCGGTCGATCTCTACGGCCAGCAGGTGGGCGGGCGGCTGGAGGACATGGCGTCGTTCTCCAAGGCCGTCGGCGGCTGCCCGGCCAACATCGCCATCGGCACGGCGCGGCTTGGCCTGAAATCGGGCCTCGTGACCCGCGTCGGCGACGAGGCGATGGGCCGCTTCATCCGCGAGCAGATGGAGCGCGAGGGCGTCGCCACTGAGGGAATCGTCACCGACAGGGAGCGCCTCACCGCCCTGGTGATCCTCGGCGTGCGGGACGAGGATTCCTTCCCGCTGATCTTCTATCGCGACAACTGCGCCGACATGGCGCTCGACGAGAGCGACATCGACGAAGGCTTCATCGCCTCCGCAGGCGCCATCGTGGTGACGGGCACGCATTTTTCACGTGAAACAACCGCCGCCGCCCAGAAAAAGGCGATCCGCATCGCCAAGGCGAACGGCCGCAAGGTGGTGCTCGACGTGGATTACCGCCCGAATCTCTGGGGCCTTCTCGGCCATGGCGCGGGCGACTCGCGCTATGTGCGCTCCGATACGGTGACCGAGCATCTCAAACCCATCCTGGCCGATTGCGACCTGGTCGTCGGCACGGAGGAGGAACTGCACATCGCGGGCGGATCCGAGGATACGCTCGCGGCCATCCGGGCGATCCGGGCGATCTCGAAAGCCACCATCGTGTGCAAGCGCGGCCCGATGGGCTGCGTGGTGTTTCCCGGCGCCATTCCGGATTTCCTGGACGACGGCGTGAAGGGGCCCGGCTTCCCGGTCGAGGTCTACAACGTGCTGGGCGCGGGCGACGCCTTCCTGTCCGGCTTCCTGCGCGGATGGCTTAAGGGCGAAGAGCTCGAAACCTGCTGCGCCTACGCCAATGCGAGCGGCGCCTTCGCGGTCTCCCGCCTGCTCTGCTCGCCCGAGATCCCGACCTTCCCGGAGTTGCAGCATTTCCTGAAAACCGGCAGCCGCCACAAGGCCCTGCGCTTCGACGAGGACATCAACCACATCCACTGGGCGACGACGCGCCGGCCGCAGCCCGACACGCTCATGGCGCTCGCCATCGACCACCGCATGCAGCTGGAAGCGATGGCGAAGGAGATCGGCGCCCCCGTCGAGCGCATCCCCGATTTCAAGGTGCTCGCCGTCGAGGCGGCTGCGCGCGTGGCGGATGGCCGTGAAGGTTTCGGCATGCTGATCGACGGTACCTATGGCCGCGAGGCGCTGTTCCGCGCGGCCGATCATCCGTTCTGGATCGGCCGCCCCGTGGAATTGCCCGGTTCGCGGCCGCTCGATTTCGAAGGTGGCGGCTCGCTCGGCGCGAAGCTGGTGGAATGGCCGGTCGGGCACACCATCAAGTGCCTGTGCTTCTACCATCCGGACGACCCACCGGAGATGAAGGAGCGCCAGGAACGCGACCTGCTGCGCCTGCACGACGCCGCGCGCCGCATCGGTCGGGAACTGCTGGTGGAGATCATCGCCGGCAAGCACGGACCGCTCAAGGCCGACACGGTCGCGGGCATCCTGCAGCGCCTCTACGATCTCGGCATCAAGCCCGATTGGTGGAAGCTCGAGCCGCAGCAGGATGAAACGGCCTGGCATGCCGTCGGCGCCGTGATCACGCAGAACGATCCTTATTGCCGTGGCATCGTGCTGCTCGGCCTCGAAGCGCCCGAGAGCGAGCTTGAAGCCGCCTTCGCGGCCGCGGCGAGCGAACCGCAGGTCAAGGGCTTCGCCGTGGGCCGCACGATCTTCAACGACGCCGCGCGGCGCTGGCTCAAGGGCGAGATCTCGGACGAGGCCGCGATCGCCGACATGGCGGGCCGCTTCCAGCGCCTCGTCGATGCCTGGAAGCGGGTCTCCGCCCGCTCGAAGGCCGCCTAAGACGAAGGGCGGGGTCCGCGACAGGCTGCGCCCTCCTTTCATGTATGCGAAAACCTGAAACCGCTGCGACGCCATTCTAAGAGGAACACGCATGAGCACGATTCGGCTGACCATGGCGCAAGCCGTCGCCCGCTTCCTGACGGCCCAGAAGACGGAGATCGACGGTCGAATCCTGCCGCTCTTCGGCGGCGTGTGGGCCATTTTCGGTCATGGCAACGTGGCCGGCATGGGCGAGGCCCTGCACGGCGTGCGGGACCAGCTCCCGACCTACCGCGCCCATAACGAGCAGGGCATGGCCCATGCGGCCATCGCCTTCGCCAAGGCCTCGCGGCGACGGCGCATGATGGCCTGCACCACCTCCATCGGCCCGGGCGCCACCAACATGGTGACGGCCGCCGCCGTAGCGCATGTGAACCGCCTGCCCGTGCTGCTGCTCCCCGGCGACGTGTTCGCCAACCGCCGCCCCGATCCGGTGCTGCAACAGATCGAGAGCTTTTCCGACGGCACGGTCTCGGCGAACGATTGCTTCCGGCCCGTCTCCCGCTATTTCGACCGCATCACGCGGCCCGAGCAGATCATTCCGGCGCTCCAGCGCGCCATGACCGTCCTCACGGATCCCGCCGAATGCGGGCCAGTGACGCTCGCGCTCTGCCAAGATACGCAGGCCGAGGCTTACGATTACCCCGAGAGCTTCTTTGCGGAAAAGATCTGGACGCCGCGCCGCATCCGTCCGGACGAGACGGAACTCGCGGAGGCGGCCGACCTGATCCGCAAGGCGAAGAAGCCCTTCATCGTGGCGGGCGGCGGCGTGCTCTACTCCGAAGCGGAAAAGACACTAACCGATTTCGCCGAAAAGCACGGCCTCTCCGTCGGCGAAACGCAGGCCGGAAAATCGAGCCTGCCCCACGATCATGCGGCCTGTCTCGGCGCCGTGGGCGTCACCGGCACGGGCGCGGCCAATGCCTTCGCCGAAGAGGCCGACGTGGTGATCGCCGTGGGGACGCGCCTGCAGGATTTCACCACCGGCTCCTGGGCCCTGTTCAAGAATCCGGAGCGGCGCATCGTCGGCCTCAACGTGCAGACCTTCGATGCCGCCAAGCACAACGCGGTTCCGCTCGTGGCGGATGCCCGTGTCGGCCTCGAGGAACTGAGCCGCGCCCTTGGCACCTGGAAGGCTCCGGAGGCCTGGACGGCGAAGGCGCGGGACGAGCAGGCGCGCTGGTTCGAGACTGCCGCGCGCTACACGGACCCGACCAACGCGGAACTTCCCTCCGACGCGCAGGTGATCGGCGCGGTGCAGCGCACCTCCGCGCCCACCGACGTGGTGGTCTGCGCGGCCGGCGGCCTGCCGGGCGAGCTGCACAAGCATTGGAAGGCGAGCACGGCGCTGGGCTACCACATGGAATACGGCTATTCCTGCATGGGATACGAGATCGCGGGCGGCCTCGGCGTGAAGATGGCAGATCCCTCCCGCAACGTGATCGTGATGGTGGGCGACGGCTCCTATCTCATGATGAATTCGGAACTCGCCAGCTCCGTCATGCTCGGTCAAAAGCTGACCGTCGTGCTCCTCGACAACCGCGGCTACGGCTGCATCAACCGCCTGCAACGCGCCACCGGGGGCGAGAGCTTCAACAACCTGCTGCAGCACACGAATCATGTGACGCTGCCCGACATCGACTTCGCCGCCCATGCGGCAAGCCTCGGCGCGCTATCCATGAAGGTGAAGAGCATCGCGGAACTCGAGGATGCCTTGCGGAAGGCGCGCGGCGCCGAGCGCAGCACCGTCATCGTCATCGACACCGACCCGCTCGTGTCGACGGACGCGGGCGGCCATTGGTGGGACGTGGCGGTGCCGGAGGTCTCGACGCGCGAGCAGGTGAAGACGGCCCGCAAGGATTACGAAACGGCTCTCGCGGCGCAGCGCGTGGGCGATTGATCAGGACAGAAGGAACAACAACATGACGATCCGCATCGGGGCCAATCCCATCGGCTGGTCCAACGACGACATGCTCGAACTCGGCGGCGAGACGCCGCTGGAGGTCTGCCTCGCCGAGGCCAAGGAAGTGGGCTTCGAGGGCATGGAGCTCGGCAACAAGTTTCCGCGTGAGCCGGAAGCGCTTAAAAAAGCGCTCTCGCCCTTCGGGCTGGCCTGCGTGTCCGGCTGGTATTCCGCCGAATTGTTGCAGCGTGATGCGGATGCCGAGATGAAGGCCCTGCGCCCGCATCTCGACCTCCTGAAGGCGATGGGCTCGAACGTGCTCGTCTTCGCCGAGACGTCGAACGCCATTCACGGCGACCGCTCCAAGCCTCTGTCGCAACGCCCGGTGATGAAGGACGGCGACTGGGTCGAGTTTGGCCGCCGCATCACGCAGGTGGCCGAACGAACGCTCCAGGAAGGCGTGCGGGTGGTTTACCATCATCACATGGGCACCATCGTGGAATCGGAGGCCGATATCGACGCCTTCATGCGCTCCACGGGCGAGGCCGTTCACCTCCTGCTCGATACAGGCCATGCCACCTGGGGCGGCGCCGACCCTGCCGCCCTCGCCCGCCGCTATCGCGCCCGGATCAGCCACGTGCATACGAAGGACGTGCGCAAGGCCGTGATGGAGAAATCCCGCGCGGAGAGCTGGAGCTTCCTCGATTCCGTCATCGAGGGCGTCTATACGGTGCCGGGGGACGGTATGGTGGATTTCGTCTCCGTGTTCAAGGAACTGCCGGGCTACAGCGGCTGGGTGGTGATCGAGGCGGAGCAGGATCCCAAGAAGGCTCATCCGCTCACCTATGCCAAGATGGGCTATGCCAACCTCACCCGGTATCTCAAGGAAGCCGGCCTGCGTTAAGGAGTCCGTGCGATGTCGAAGCTTCTCGTCAAACCGTCGAATCCCGATCCGAGCGGACGGGTCCATGCCATCACGCCGGATTCCGCCGGCTGGACCTATGTCGGTTTCGAAGTCTACCGACTCAAAGGCGGGCAGTCCCTGAAGCAGCGGACGGAGAACCGGGAGGCCTGCATCGTGCTGCTCTCCGGCAAGGCGCGCGTGGCGACCTCAGGCCAGGATTTCGGCGTGATCGGCGGGCGCAACTCGCCGTTCGAGGCGGACCCGTGGTCCCTCTACGCGCCCGCCCGCTCCGAATGGTCACTGGAGGCGCAGACCGATTGCGAGATCGCCGTCTGCACTGCTCCGGCCGAAGGCAAGCTTCCGGCGCGCGTGATCGGGCCCGACCAGGTCGGCCAGGAGACCCGTGGCCAGGGCACCAACACGCGCCATGTGCGCAACATCCTGCCGGAAACGGAACCGGCGGAAAGCCTGCTCGTGGTCGAGGTCATCACGCCGTCCGGCCATTGGTCGAGCTATCCGCCGCACAAGCACGACCGGGACATGTTGCCGAACGAGTCGCTCCTGGAGGAGACCTATTACCACCGGCTCAGTCCGCCTACGGGCTTCGCGCTCCAGCGGGTCTACACGGACGACCGCTCCCTCGACGAAACGCTGGCCGCAAGCGACGGCGACGTGGTGCTGGTGCCGAAGGGCTACCATCCCGTCGGCGCCCCCCACGGCTACGAACTCTATTACCTGAACGTGATGGCCGGCCCGAAGCGGATCTGGAAATTCCACAACGATCCGGACCACGAGTGGATGCTCGCGAAAGCTTGATCTTGCCGGCTCCATCGGGCATGAGCCTCATGGAACTTTCCTCAGAGGCCCCATGACGTGGTCCGACCTCGCCGCTCGCGTCTTCAAGGCCGCGATCGCGCTCGTGAGCGCGGTCGTGATGGATTACGCGTTCCTGAACGGGCGCATGACACGCCAGGCCGTGACGGGGATCGAGCGCATGGCAGCCGACGCGCCGGTCCTCATCGACCGGCTCGTCACGAGCGTCCTCAACATCAAGTGGGAGCGCTGAGCGCCTGAAGAGTCAGGCGCTTCCCACCAGGTGCTGCTCGATCTCGTAGACCGGGTGCTTCGTCAAATCCTTGTTCAGCTCGGCCAGGATCCGCTGCTTCACGGCATCGGAGAACCGGCTGCGCAGCTCGGCGAGGGTGCGCGGGGGTGCCGCCACGATGATATGCTTCACCTTGCCGCCGGTGCAGGCATCATTGACCTGTTCGGCCACTTCTCCGGCGAATTTCCGTTCCGCAAGATCGTGCCAATCGACCTGCTCGATTGCGCTACGCTGGCCCATCATCCACGTCTGACCTTGCTTGTCCGAGCCTTGCAGATGGGTCGGCTGATTGTCCGGAGCCTCCAAAACGCGTTCGACCTGGAGATTCGGATAAAGTTCGTCACCCTTGTTCTTCAGGAAAAGGGCCTTCCTGCCATCGCTGACAAGAACCAGTCCGTCATGCGGAAGCTTGAGAGCTTTGTTCACGGCCATGCTCCTCGTTACGGAACACATCCTTCGTCTGCCGAGGGATTAGCACCTTGATCCAGATCATATTGCGGTCACGAGACGGCCGGCTGCATCGAGCCGCCCCTGAGGATGCGGCCTCTTGGAACGAAACGGCCACGGTCCCGTTCATCCCATGGTCCCCTATCCTGTCGAACCTATGGCAAACCTTCTCCGCATCCTTCTCGCCATCCTGCTCCCGCCGGTCGGCGTCTTCTTCACCGTCGGTCTCGGCGGGCAGTTCTGGCTCAACATCCTCCTGACGATCCTGGGCTACATTCCAGGCATCGTTCACGCGGTCTGGATCATCGCGCGGCAAGCGCGTTGAGAGGGGAAGGGTGAACCGGGAGAAGGCACAATCCTCCTACCGGGGACCCTGCTCGATAGCGCGGTCCACCCGGCCAGGCCGCGGCCGCTCCACGGGCCATCCGTATCCCGGACGCTGATAGTACCGGTTCCCATAGGGGCGATTCCGGTAGTAGCGATTTCCGTAATAGCGGTTCGGCGCATAACGATAAGCACGATAGGACCGGCCGTAGCGATGGCGCGGAGGGACATAGGCTCTGCGGCGTACGGTCCGGACATTCTCATACGCGACACCACCCGGCCCGTACCAGCCGGCACCGTAGGGACCGGCCACCATGCCATTCCGCCAAGTCCCAGTGCTTTCGCCGGCCTGCACGGGAAAGGAAGCAAGCGTGGCCGCGCCGGAAAGGGCCAGGGCCAAGACACAGGTCTTCAGGATACGCGAAGAAAACATTGCACTCTCCGGCAGTTGACGACCCGGGACAACGTTCCCATGCCAGTCAGCGTTCCCGATCGTGCCACACAAGCGCGGAGAAGGAGCAAGAAACCATGGGCGAAGATCGCTGCCTGGTGACGCGGCATCCGATCGGTGCCGCAGCGCACACGGCATGATGGAAAGCATGAACGGAGAGGCGCCTGGGACGTTGATGTCCTGCATCCGGCATTGCGGCACGCAAGACCGAAAGACCAGGTTCAATGACCGTTCTCGACCCCATCACCGGCAAACAGGTTGCGATCGTCCCGTCTGTAGAACCACGTGCTTTGCCCGCATCTGCGCCCTCTGACGATCCATCCTCGCCGCCCTGGCAGGAGCCGTCCGACAACGGCGAACCTGAGTCGAAAGCCGAGAGTGAAGCGAACGTGGAATAAGGCACGTTGCAAGCACAAAACCTGCGTGATCATCAGGTAGCCTGCGCTGTCCGCTCGTAACCCGGCGCATCGTTATTCCCGGAAAGCCGGATCAAATTTTCCCTCCGGCTTCCCGCCTAGGCGGGCGATACCCGCAACCATGCGAAGGCCCGAACTCGGCAACAGCACAACATCGCGAGAGCATCCTCGCTGTCTCAAAATGATAAAGCAAAGTCCCAAGCCATCAAGCAGACCTTCCTCCATCCCGTAGCCTGACGATTGCAGGAACCGGCAGGAGACGAAGATGCGAAGTGGAATCATAGGTGTCGTGGCGGCTTTGTTCGTCGTCGGCGCGCCCGTCGCGTACGCACAGCAAAGCCCATCCAGTCCTGGAAACGCACCTGAGAGCGGTCAGCTGAGCCAAACCGATTTCAAGATGCTGACGGACATCCGGGTGGGGGTGATCAAGGCAGCGCTGCAACTGACCCCGGAGCAGGAGAAGCTCTGGCCAGCCGTGGAAGAGGCGATCCGCGCCAGGGCCGACATGCGCTACCGCAGACTGGCCAGCTTGAGAGAGCGCATGGGTCAGGCACGTGACATCGATCCGGTGCAGTTCTATCGCCAGCGTGCCGACGTTCTTGCGGACCGTGCAGCAAGCCTGAGAAAGCTCGCCGATGCCTGGCAGCCGCTGTACCAGAGCCTCACGTCCGATCAGAAGGCCCGGCTGCGTCTCGTGGCCATCCACGCCATCGAGGGGCTTCGGGCCGCCGTGGAGAACCGCGGCATGGCAATGGACGACGAAGACGACATCGATTCTTGGGACCTTCCTTACTAGGAGGATCCGAGCAGTCTGCGTCCGGGAGCGGACGCAGAGACCTTGAGGATGGAGGATGGTCATGCTGATCATGAAGCCCATACATCACGCCGGATTGGCGCTGGCCGCGTTCACCGCACTCTCCATGACGGCTCCTGAACCCGCAAACGCGGTCGTTTACTGCAAGACGGTCGGCGTGCCGAAAGGCTGCGTCGCCCGCCCGGTCGCGCCTGTGGCCCGCCGCGCGGTGGTGACGCCCGGTGTCGGAGCAGCGGGCGTTGGCATTCGCCCCGGTACTCCGATGAACCGCGGCGGTCCTGTCAATCGCGTCGGTCGGCGCTGACACATACGACGCGGGTGCACACTAGTGCACCCGCGAAAGCACTCTTTCGGGCCAGTTGACCCAGCCCTCCATTCGGAAATGCATTCCTCGGAAGAACAGAACTGACTTCACGCCAGCGGAAATAACCCCAGCTAATCAAGGAGATCTCAATGCGAATGATTGTCGCCGCGCTTGCGGCAAGCGTCTTAATGGCAGGCTGTATCTCGAACTCCGGTTCGAGCCCGGCGCCACCGAACTACGTCTCGGCTCAGGCCTACCAAGCACCGGGGTTCCGCAACGACTCCTTTGGGGGAGCCGCAATGCCGATGCGAGGATTACCTCGCTAAAGCATCTCTATAGGAAGCATCGGACCCAAAAGTGCAAATCCACTTGTGGATCCGATGCTTTAGCGGCTCGTCTCTAGGCCGGTCGTCACCCCATCCCGCAGCGGCTATCCGGTCAAACACGGCTGCATGGAGCGAGTGATTACGAGCCTCACATCACTGCACATGTGGCTGCAATCCTTAAGGGCTCTGGCGGTCATATCGTTATCTGGTTCGCCAGCGGCCGCCCGGCCGCGAAATCCGAAACGCTGGCAAGCGTCGTCTCGAGAATCGTTCCCAACGCCTCGCGCGTGAAGAACGCCTGATGTCCTGTCACGATCACGTTGGGGAACGAGACCAGACGCTGGATCACGTCGTCCGGAATCACCGTGCTCGACAGATCCTTGAAGAAGAGGCCGGCCTCTTGTTCGTAAACATCGATGGCCATCCCACCGAGCTGGCCGGATTTGAGAGCTTCGATGGCCGCCTCGGTATCGATGAGACCGCCTCGGCTCGTGTTGATCAACAGGGCACCCCGCTTCATGCGGCTGAGCGTCCGGGCGCTGACGATATGGTAGGTTTCCGGCGTCAACGGGCAGTGCAGCGAGACGACATCCGCCTTCTCGATGTCCTCGGCATCGACGTAACGGCCGCCGATGCGTTCGAATTCGGATGAGCGATGGACGTCGAACCCGATCACTTCACAGCCAAATCCAGCCATGATCCGAGCAAAGATGGTCCCGATTTTGCCGGTGCCGATCACCGCCACGGTACGGCCGACGAGGTCGAACCCCATCAGGCCATCGAGTTCGAAATTACCTTCGCGCGTCCGATTATAGGCCCGGTGAATCTTGCGATTGAGCACGAGGATCAACCCGACGGCGAATTCGGCGACGGAGTTCGGAGAGTAGTTGGTGACCCGCACCACCGCGATCCCGTGCTTCTTGGCCGCTTCCAGGTCGATGTGATTGAAGCCGGTCGAGCGCGTCGCAACGAGCTTCGTCCCGCCCTCGGCGAGACGGCTGAGAACCTTGCCGTCGACGGGATCGTTGACGAACACGCTGACGGCTGGAAACCCCGCTGCGAGCGATGCCGTTCCGAGTTCGAGCAGAGTATCGAAGTAGACGAGATCGTGCTGGTGACTTGCGTTCAGTTCATCGAGCAGCGTTCGTTCGTAACTCTTCGCGCTGAATATTGCGATCCGCATTTTGCACGTCCCCATCTTGTATCGATGTAATCAGGTCAGCGACTGTGTAGACCTCTCCGAAGGGCCGTCTGGGTCGAGCGCAGGCCAACTACCCATCCATCTCTTACTTGTATTCAAAATCGGTCCGATGCCGAGTCTGCACGGAGCAGGCCGACATGTGGGAATGCAATGTACACGATTTGAGGGATTTGCTTGATATTTTGGGACAAATGCGGGGGATTCCGTTCAGTCCCACGGCTGATGTTGATGAGACAAGGCCGCTATATAGCAAAGTTCGTGCCTCAGCCGAATAATCACTTCAAATGCAGCGGGCGGTCCACCACGCATAACAACTCTCCGGGGGCTGGCTCGCCATCGAAGGAGCGCGACCGTTCAGGTCCGTCAATCGGAGACGAGCGGCGCAAACTGTCAATTGAATGTCCCTTTCGATCAAGCGCGCCCCACCGTCGCCACCTAAGATGATGCCGAAGCGGAGAAAACTATTCTCCCGCCAAGAATGAGGCCGGAGCCGCCCCGAACGCATGGCGCGTCTCCGTGTCTCGAATAGGAGGACGCGTTCATGACTCGCTCCAGCAAGGACGACGAGCTGTTTCCTGCAACATCAGAGCAGAATGATATCCCTAAGGGGATTGGCCGCCGAGCGTTCCTGATGCGCAACGCCGCCATCGGCGCGGCAGCGGTGATGACAGGCACGACCTGGGCGCCCGAGGCCCGTGCCCAGCAGGCGGCGACGGAAGCGGCTGCGCAGCAGGCTAAAAGAGAGGCAGCAGGAGGTGATGCCGGTCTCAAGATGAGCTCGGCCCTCTCGCCCGATCTCGACGTCGTCAAGTCGTCGAAGGGACCTGTCATGACGGTCGCGGACGAGTTCTACAAGGTCGGCCCCGGCCCTTCGAGCTCGCACACGATCGGGCCGATGCGTATCACCTATGACTTCTATCAACGCTGCACGAAGCTCCCCGCAGATCAGCTCGCGCAGGCGACCGGCCTCAAGGTCCATCTGTTCGGCAGCCTGAGCGCCACGGGCAAGGGCCACGGCACCGAGCGTGCCGCGCTAGCGGGCCTCGTCGGCAAGGAGCCCGCCACCGTGGATCCACGGTTCCTCGACGACATGATCGCCAAGCCGGATCAGACTTATCCGGTGACGCTCGGTAGCAAGACCTTCAACCTGTCTCTCGCCGACATCATCTATGACGCACCGAAAGGCGACTTCCCGCATCCGAACACCATGACGGCCCGCCTCATGGCCGGCGACAAGGTCCTCTATGAGCAGGAGTATTATTCCGTCGGCGGCGGCTTCATCGAATGGAAGGGCTACCAGCCGCCCAAGAAAGGCCAGCCGAAATACCCCTATGCGACGATGAAGGAGTTGCGGCAGCACGCCGAGAACAACGATCTCTCGGTCGCCGATGTCATGATGGCGAACGAGATCGCCGTGTCCGGCAAGAACGAGGAGCAGATCAACGCCTTCTTGGACAAGATCGCCAACGCGATGATCGCCACCGTGAAGACCGGCCTGTCCTACAAGGACGACGTCCTGCCTGGGCCGATCAAGCTCCATTCCAAGGCGGCTACCGTCTACGAGCGCGCCAACGACG
This sequence comes from Microvirga lotononidis, assembly GCF_034627025.1. NCBI lineage: Bacteria > Pseudomonadati > Pseudomonadota > Alphaproteobacteria > Hyphomicrobiales > Methylobacteriaceae > Microvirga > Microvirga lotononidis. The sequence continues at coordinate 1,467,571 of NZ_CP141048.1, forward strand.
ATACCTATATGAGCGACCGGGCGATCGGACTCGTCTCCGCCTTCGCGTTGGCGGCCTCGGAAGAAAATGCCCGCGGCCATCTGGTCATCACCGCGCCGACCGGCGGGTCGGCCGGGGTGATGCCGGCCATCGTCTATGCCCTGACACAGAGTCCCCGGGCGGTGCCAATGGACAAGATCCGGGAAGGTCTTTTGGCCGGCCTGGCGGTCGGCTACCTGTGCAAGCACAATGCGACGCTGGCGGCGGCCGAGGGCGGCTGCCAAGCTGAGATTGGAGTCGCTTCGGCAATGGCCGCCGCGCTGATCACGCAGGTCCTGAACCAACCGCCGCGCGTGATCGAGAATGCCGCCGAGTCGGCCCTTGAGCACCATCTCGGCATGACCTGTGATCCCGTCGCGGGCTATGTGCAGGTTCCCTGCATCGAGCGCTGCGCGTTCGGGGCCGTGAAGGCCTGGGCCGCCGCCATGATCGCCACGAACGAGATCGCGAGCCGGCACCGGGTCGATCTCGACACGACGATCAAGACGCTGTCCGACACCGCCAAGGACATGAACCCGAAGTACAAGGAAACGAGCGAGGCAGGTTTGGCCCAGAACCTGGTGCTCTGCTGAGGCGCCCGTTGCCGCGTGCGAGCCGCCGTGAGCGTACCGAACGACGATCCCATCGGCATCGTGGGAGGAGACCGTCATGCCCGATGAAGCCATTGCTGCGCAAGACTCTGCCGACACACTGAAGCAGCCTGTCGGAAAGCCCCCGGCCCCGGAGCGCCGGGCTGAGGCGTCTCCCGCGTCCGAAGCCGCGGACTCGGTGAATGAATGGGCCGGGTTCGCGCCGGGGCGCTGGCGGAGCAGCATCGACGTCCGGGATTTCATCCAGCGGAACGTCACGCCTTATGACGGAGACGAAGCGTTCCTGACCGGGCCCAGCGAGCGGACGAAGGCCGTCTGGGCCAAGCTGCAGCCCTACTTCAAGGAGGAGATCCGCAAGGGCGTGCTGGATGTCGATGTCAAGACGCCCTCCTCGATGACCTCGCACGCGCCCGGCTATATCGACCGCGACAACGAGGTGATCGTCGGGCTCCAGACCGACGCCCCCTTCCGACGCGCCATCATGCCGTATGGCGGGCTGCGCATGGTGGAGGCAGGTCTGAAGGCGGCGGGGTTCGAGCCCGACCCCATCGTGCACGAGACCTTCACCAAATACCGCAAGACCCATAATGACGGGGTCTTCGACGCCTATACGCCAGAGATCATGGCCTGCCGGCGCAGCCACATCGTCACGGGCCTGCCCGATGCCTATGGCCGTGGCCGGATCATCGGAGATTATCGCCGGGTCGCTCTCTACGGCACCGACAGGCTGCTGGCGGCGAAGCGTGCCGAGCGGGCACTGCTCGACGCGAAATGGCCGAGCGACGACGTCATCCGTGAACGGGAGGAACTGTCCGAGCAGATGCGGGCCCTCGCCGATCTCGCGACCATGGCGAAAGGCTATGGCTGCGACATCGCACGCCCGGCGGCCGACGCGCGGGAGGCCGTGCAATGGACATATTTCGGCTACCTCGGAGCGATCAAGGAAGCCAATGGCGCGGCCATGTCCATCGGCCGCATCTCGTCCTTCCTCGACATCTACATCGAGCGCGACCTCAGAAGCGGCGCTCTCGATGAGGCGGGCGCCCAGGAACTCATCGACCAGCTCGTCCAAAAGCTGCGCATCGTCCGATTTCTGCGCACGCCGGACTACGATGCCCTGTTCTCAGGCGATCCCTATTGGGCGACCGAGTGCGTCGGCGGCATGGACCTCAATGGCCGGCCCCTCGTCACGCGGACGAGCTTTCGGATGCTGCACACGCTGACGAATCTCGGCCCGGCGCCGGAACCCAACATGACCGTTCTCTGGTCGAAGCAGCTCCCCGATGGGTTCAAGCGCTACTGCATCAAGGTTTCCGCCGAAACCTCTTCCATCCAGTACGAGAACGACGACTTGATGCGGCCCTACTGGGGCGACGATTACGGCATCGCCTGCTGCGTCTCGGCCATGCGGATCGGCAACCAGATGCAGTTCTTCGGCGCCCGGGTCAATCTCGCCAAGTGCCTGCTCTACGCCATCAATGGCGGCCGGGACGAGGTCAGCGGCGAGCAGATCGCCCCGGCATCGACGCCCGTGATCGGCGATGTCCTCGATTACGACGACGTCATGGCGAAGTTCGACGCCATGATGGAGTGGCTGGCGCGAACCTACGTCCATGCCATGAACTGCATCCACTACATGCATGACAAGTATTACTACGAGCGCCTCGAAATGGCGCTTCACGATCAGCAGATCCTGCGCACGATGGCCTTCGGCATCGCCGGCCTGTCGGTGGTGGCCGACAGCCTGTCGGCGATCAAGCATGCGCAGGTGAGGCCCATCCGGCGCGACGACGGACTGATCGTCGACTACGAGATCTCAGGCGGCTATCCCCAATACGGCAACAATGACGACCGGGTCGATACCATTGCGGCCGATCTCGTTTCCACCTTCATGAGAAAGATCCGGAAGCATCCAACCTACCGGAATGCCGTTCATACCCAATCGGTGCTCACCATCACGAGCAACGTCGTCTATGGCAAGCATACGGGCAACACGCCGGACGGCCGCAAGGCCGGCGAGCCGTTCGCTCCGGGCGCTAACCCGATGCACGGGCGCGACAGCCACGGATGGCTCGCCTCCTGCCTGTCGGTGGCGAAGCTACCCTATGCGGATGCGCAGGACGGCATCAGCTACACCGTCTCCATCACGCCAAGTCTGAACCGGTTGGATCAGGGCGAGAAGATCACGCAGGCGGTAAAGGTCATGGACACCTATTGCGGCCAGGGCGGGTTCCACATGAACCTCAACGTCCTCAATCGCGATACTCTGCTCGATGCCATGGAGCACCCGGACAAATATCCGCAATTGACCATCCGGGTCTCGGGCTATGCGGTCAATTTCGTCCGCCTGACCCGGGAGCAGCAGATGGACGTCATCAGCAGGACGTTCCACGGAGATTCCTGAGGCCATGGCCGACGAACCCTGGGCGCATAGCCGGTACGACCTGCAGCAGGCGCGATCCCCCGACGCGCCTGAAACGGCCACGTTCAACGACCCTCGGGGCGATTTCGGATGGATTCACTCCTACGAGACCGGATCCACCCTCGACGGTCCCGGCATCCGGGTCGTCGTGTTCATGAGCGGCTGCCTGCTGCGGTGCCTGTATTGCCACAATCCCGACACATGGCACCTCAAGGACGGCACGCGCGTCTCGTTCGAGCGTGCCCGGACCGCGCTCGAGGCCTATGCCGCACCGCTGCGCGCCATGGGCGGAGGATTGACGATTTCAGGCGGGGAACCGCTGGTCCAGCTACACTTCACCCATCGGCTTTTCGCGGCCGCCAAGGGAATGGGCCTCCACACGGCTCTGGATACGTCCGGGTTTCTCGGCGAGCGCGCCGGCGACGACTATCTGCGCGAGGTGGATCTCGTGCTGCTCGACATCAAATCCTGGGATCCGGAAACCTATCGTCGGACCACCGGGCAGGACATCCGCCCGACCATTCAATTCGCAGAGAGGCTGGCTGCCCTCGGCAAGCCCGTCTGGGTGCGCTTCGTGCTGGTTCCGGGCCTGACTGACGATCCTGCCAATGTGGAGGGCATCGCCCGCTTCGTCGCGCCGATGCGCAATGTGGAATGGGTCGAGGTTCTGCCCTTCCACCAGATGGGCGTCTTCAAGTGGAAGGCCATGGGCCTCACCTACGAACTTTCCGAGACCCAGCCCCCCTCCCCTGAACTGCTGACGCGGGTGCTGGGTCAGTTTCGTGAGGCTGGCTGTCGCGCAAGATGAGGGTGACCGATGCTCGATATCGTCCGTACGCTGCTTGAAGCCTCGCCCCTGCTGGCGTTGTTCCTCGCCATCGCCACAGGATATGCGATCGGCCAGATCTCGATTGCCGGCGTCTCCTTCGGCGCGGGCGCCGTTCTGTTCACGGGCCTCATCATCGGCGCCATTGCCCCGAAGGCGGCGCCGCCCGGCATGGTCGGCACGCTGGGCCTCGTGATGTTCGTCTATGGCGTCGGCATTCAGTACGGACCGGTGTTCTTTGCGAGCCTGAAAGGGCCCGGGCTCAAGTATATCGCTCTTGCAGCCGTGGCCGTGGTCGCATCGCTCCTCGTCGCGATGCTGCTGGCTTCGCCGCTCGGGATCTCCATGGCGACCGCGGCCGGCTTGTTCGCCGGCTCCGGCACGAGCACGCCGACCTTGCAGGCGGCACTGGCAGCGGCGGGGAACCAGGATCCGGCGATCGGCTATTCCGTATCCTATCCCTTCGGCGTTGTCGGCCCAATCGTCCTGATGACTCTCATGGCCGGGTTGGTGAAACCTGTGTTCAAGGCACCGTCCCAGAACGTGCGCATCGCGGAGCTGACTCTGGAGTCGAATTGCGAGGATCAGACGGTTGAGGAAGTCTCTGCCATCCTGCCGGCCGACATCAAGATCGTTGCCATTCGCCAGCACCATGCAAATGCACCGCCGCTGGCCGGGACACGATTGCATGAAGGTGATGGATTGCTGCTGGTCGGCAGTCCGACAAGCATCGAGCAGGCCAAGATCGCCGTCGGCCATGAGGAGCCCGGACGTATCAGCCGCGACCGCGCGAATTACGACGTGGTGCGGGTCTACGTTTCCAAGGCGGCGTTCGTGGGCAAAACGGTTCAGGAGATTCCGCTTCCCGATTTTCCCATCGTCATCTCGCATATCCGCCGGGGCGACGTCGACATGATGACGTCGCCCGACTTGACGCTCGAGTACGGAGACGTGTTGATTGCGGCCGTTCCCTCCGACCGGAAAACCGAAGTCCAGCGTCACTTCGGCGACAGCATCAAGGGCAATGCCGAATTGTCTTTCGTGTCGATCGGAGTCGGGATCGCGCTCGGCCTCCTGCTCGGCATGATCCCCGTGCCGCTGCCGGGCGGCGGCACCTTCAGCCTCGGCGTTGCCGGTGGGCCGCTCGTCATGGCGCTCGTCCTCGGCTGGCTCGGCCGCACCGGCCCCCTGGGCTGGAGGATTCCGATGGTCGCCAACCTGGTTCTGCGAAACCTGGGATTGGCGGTGTTCATCGGATCGGTCGCCATCGGGGCCGGTAGCCCCTTCGTCCAGACGGTCGCCACCAATGGGATCCAGATCCTTCTCGGCGGCGCTGCCGTGCTGCTCACGCTCGTCCTGATCGTGCTGGTGGTCGGCTACCTGCTGCGCATCCCCTTCGACGACCTGCTCGGCGTCTGCGCGGGTTCGACGGGCAATCCCGCCATCGTCGTTGCGGCGGGCCGCCTTGCTCCTACGGAGAGGACGGATATCGGCTATGCGATTTGTTTCCCAAGCATGACCATCGTCAAAATCATCGCCGTTCAGGTTCTTCTGAGCTGAGCCAAAACCTTTTACATGATGCCCGCCAGCAACACCCGGTGGGATTCAAGCAACGTCGAGCATTCGTCTCCTTGAGGCCTGCTTGACGGTTCTTCGTCCGTCTGCACATTCTTTCATCACTACGGCTGGGCTTTGTCTTGGAGTTTGTACCATGGCGTCTGTCCGAACTCTGTTGCTTGGATGTGCGGCGATCATCACCGGCGGCGCACAGGCCGCCGACTTGCCGGCCAAGACCGCAAGCCCCGTCGAGTATGTCCGGATCTGTTCCACTCACGGCAACGGCTTCTTCGTGATCCCCGGGACCGAAACCTGCCTGCGGGTCAGCGGCCGCGCTCGCGCCGAACTCCTCTATCTCGAACCGATCGATCGCGCACAGGACACGATCGGCTTCCGCGGACGCGGGCGCATCAACCTCGATGCACGCACTGCCACCGCATACGGCATGCTGCGGACCTACATCCGCATGGAGATGACCCGCAACACCGGGGCTTACGGATTCAGCTCCACCACGCCTAATATCAATCAGGCCTTTGTCCAGTTCGGCGGCCTGACGGCCGGTCGCGCAGTCTCCTTCTTCACGAGCCCGGACTTGCCGGTTCCGAACTTCGGTGACCTGAAGTTCGATGATCCTTCCAATGCCGAAGTCAATCTGTTCGCCTATACCTTCTCATTCGGGAATGGCCTCTCGGCAACCCTGTCGTTCGAGGACGGAACCCAGCGCAGCGTCAACAACGAGCTCGACTTCCCGCTGTTCGGAGCCGGCAGTGCATTCCCGGTTTTCGCCCCGATCGCTTCCACCTATGGCGGTGAGCGCGTGCCGGATGTGGTCGCGAACCTCCGCTACAAGGGCACCTGGGGCGAAGTGCAGCTGTCCGGCGCCCTGCACCAGATCCGCGATGTGGCGGCGGGCATCACGACCGTCAACGGCGTGAACGTCCCGGTGCTGAACCCGATCACCGGCCTGCCCAATCCGACCTACGCCGATACCGATTATGGTTTCGCCGTTGCCGCCCTTGGCTATGCCAATGTGCCGGCTCTTGGGCAGGGCGACGCCGTGTGGATGATGGCCACCTATACGGACGGCGCGATCGGCTACCTCAATGCGGGCCAGACGAACCCGATCAGCAACGGGTTCATCAGCGCCGGCGCGCTCGCCATGCCCTTCACGGATGCCTTCGTCGATCCGCTCACAGGCGAGTTCAAGACCAACAAGGCCTACGCCATTGCGGGCGGCCTCAATCACAACTGGAGCCCGACCTGGCAGACCAATGTGTTCGGCTCCTGGATGCGTTTCGATGCTCCTGGGATCGCTCAGTACACGGTCCCCGCGACGGCCGCGACGATTGCGGCCGGGACGGCAGGAACAACCACGGGCCTCGTCGACTTCGACGAGATTCGCGTCGGCGCCAATGTGATCTGGACCCCGGTGAAGGACTTCCTCATCGGCGTCGAGGCGCTCTACATCCGCGTCGATCCGCGCGAGCGGGTCGCCGTTCCGGTCACGACCGCGTCCGGCGATCCGACCGGCACCTTCCGGCCGGCCGGATCGGAATCCACCTGGCAAGGCCGACTGCGGGTCCAGCGTGACTTCTGAGCGACCTGGGAAGTGGCGTGATGCGCTAACGCCGGCCTCCTCTGAAGCCACCGCCGCCACGCCCGCCTCCCCCACCGAAGCCGCCGCGCGGCCCCATGCTCCGTGAAGGCCCGAAGGATCCCGAGAACTGGGCCGGCGGCCGATTGAACTGCCGGGTCGCCATCTGCCGCTGATTGCCGAGATGACGCGCCTGGGCATCGCGCATGACGTTCGACGGAAGCGGCTGGCGCGCCGCTGGACGTTGCGCAGCAGGACGCTGGGCAGGACGCTGCGGCTGGGTCTGTCGTTGCCCGGTCGCCCGGCGCTGCTGTGAGGCCGGGCGTTGCTGGGCAGATGGTCGGTCTGACGCTCCGCGTTGCTGCGAACCGGGGCGCTGCTGCGTTGCCGGACGCTGCTGAGGCGTCTGGCGCTGCTGCGCCCTGTCGCGAACGGCGTCGTTGTTTACGGCGTCCCGCCGAACCTGGTCGCCGCCGCTCAGGCGCTGGCCGAGTGCGGCACCGGCGGCCCCGGCAGCTCCCGCTCCGGCGAGCCCCCGCAGCGCCTCGCCTCCGCCGCTCTCCTGCAACCTCTCACGGCCCTCCGCCGACAAGCCCTCGCGGCCTTCGCCGCGCTGGAGCAGATCGCGGGGCTCCGGCCGACCCACATCCTGCCAGCCGCCATCGAAGCGCTGCCAGCCTTCACCGGTGTTGCGATAGACATTGCCGTCCCGGCCCGCATAGATGTCGCCGCGCCGGCCCTCGCGCACGAAGCCCTGGCCGTTGGACGTGTTCCAGCGCAGGGACGAGCCGCCGGCCGCGTTCTCGCGGGCCGTCACCCGCGCCCATTCGGAACCACGCTTCACGCCGGCCGATTTCCATGCGCCGTACACATTGCGCCCGCCGGCCGCGAACGCCCCGCTGTCCGTCCGCGGATTATACGCGCCGACGAAGCCTGCCGATCCGCGGGGGCCCCAGGCGGCCCCTGCACGCCCATAGGTGCCGGTGACAGGATTCCAGGCGCGTACACCCGCAATCCCGCGATAGGGCCCATATGCATATCCGTAGCGACCATACATGCCGCGCACGGGATTGTAGTACGCTCCGAGCCCCCATGTCGTCGGCCGGGGGTAATAGATCGGGTAACCGTAGCCCGGCCAGTTGTACCAGTAGCCCGGATAACCCCAGCCCGTGCCATAGACATAGGTCCCCCAGGCCAGGAAGCCGAACAGGTATCCCATGGTGTAGCCGTACCAGACCGCATTGGGCTCGGTGTCGTACACACGCACATAGGTGACGTTGTAGACCGGCGACGATGGCGGGATCGCATAGATGGCGTCAGGCACCTCGCGGGCGAGCTGCCACGGACCGTTCGGATTGTCGGCCATGAACCAGACGCCATCCTGCAACAGGAAATACCGGTCTCCGACCTTGATCACGGTGTCCGTCGTGTTCGTCGCGTAGGAGAGATCGGTCGTTTCGATCGGTGTGAATTGGGCATCGCCCGCATACGCGACTGTCGGCGTGATCGACCCCGTTTCGACGCGGGCGGTCGTGGGAATGCTCGCCTTCAGGCGTGCCTCGGCGGCCTCGGACGTTCCGGGCACGCTGGCCCGCACGGCATAATACGGCGCGTCCTCGGGTATATTCCTGAAATCGGCGGGCAGATCCGGCGTCGCGAACGTCCATGGCCCGTCGAAGCTCGCGGCGCGGAACCAGCGCCCGGACAGCAGCACATACCATTGCTTGCCGGTCTTATCGAAGAAGACGTCGGATTCGGTGTTGGACGCCCAACGGAGCGCCGTCCCGGGCACGTCCTCGAGTTTGGGCTCGCCGTCGAACAGAATCAGTTCCGAGGGCTTTTCCGTCATGATCACCTTCGGAATGGTTTTACCACCGTAGGGCTCGGGCGGCATGGCGGCGCGGGCGTCCGACCAACTGCCGTCGTCGGGCAGATCCTTCAGCAGGGGCGACAGTTCCGATACCGGTGTCCATGGACCTCCAAGCGCGCTTGCGGTCAGCCAATGCGTGTCGTCGCGCAGATAGAGGGCGCCACCCTCGTCCACGCGGAACAGATCCCAATTCGAGTTGACCAGAAAGGACAGACCCGCCTTGCCTTTCACCGGCGCATAGGAGGGTCCTCCGTCGGTCTGCACAAGGATCGCCGGGGTCTTCGACACGAAGATCGGCGGCGGGTCGGACTTGAGTCCCTGGACGTCCGTCATGCGATTCTGTTCGGCCAGGCTCGCGGTCACGCGCGCCTCCGACACCGTGATCGGTCCGGTGGGTAGGATCTTGCCTGTCTCGACCGCGAGCGCCGTCAGTTCCTCACGCCCGAGACCCGAGAAGTTCAATTCGGTGACGGTGATATCGGTGATCACGACCTCGCCGGCATTCTCGTCATAGGAGGTCTTGCCCTTCAATCCAATCACGCCGAACACCGGATTGTCCTCGGGTGTCTTCAGGTATTGAGCCGCCACCAGCGCCTCGATGGTCTTGAAGTCGGTCCATTCGGTGAATTGCGGTTGATACAGGATCATGCGACCCTTACCGACCTCGTAGGCACGCGGCCAATCCTCGGCTTCCTTCTTCTCCTCGAGATAGCGGCCGCTCACGAAGCCGCTGCGCTTGCCGAATGTGACGGCACACCAGGTTCCAGCATCGTCGCAATCGCCGATGTCGACGGCCGTGCCTTCCGCAAGCGTGCTTATTGAGGAGAACTGCGTTCCCGGTCCCGAGCGGAAATTGACGTTTCCGGTGGTGACGCCAGGAGCTGCAAACACCGGTGTCGTGGTGATGATGGGAACGAGTGCAAGTGCGATGATCCGACGTGAACAGAGCCCGTTCTTCATCATGGTCTCCTCGGTCCAAAGCCAACTAAACCGCTTTTCCCCGGATAGGCGCAGGAGCACCCGCGGTGCGCCTGACGTTCTCGCCGTCACCGCCGTCCCAGCGTTCTTCGCGCCCGGCCTCACCGCAGACCGATCTCCACGCCGCTCACATTCGCGTTGAGCTCGAGGCCGATGGTCCGGCCGCGAAGCTCGAGGACGACGCCCTTCGCGTTCTGCAGCCGAATGCCGGATGCCCCGCCGCCCACGGCAACACCGCCGCCGACAGCCGTGTAGGTGCCGGCAATGTCGGAGGCGCGACGCAGGTTATAGGCGCGGCCCACAAGTTCGGCCTTCGATGCGCCGATCGTCGCGCCGAAGCTCAGGCCTCCGACGCTCAGGGGGTAACGCCGTCCCTGGAAGACGAGCGTTCCGCGACCGCCGCCGACGCCGACGATGAAGCCCGCCTTTGCGATCTCTATGTGCACTGTCCCGGTCGCGGCCCATCCTGGTTCCACCGATCCCATGACGAGGGCCGAAAACGCGATCAGGCCACATCGAAGAGCGTTTGAAACCCTGAACATCGATCACTCCTTCCGTGCATGAATGCGAATGCCGTCGGGGTCGCCGACACGACCTCAACCGATGCGGGCGTCACCGACACTGGGGCGGCCGCGCAGGACCGCGGCCCCAACCGCGACCACGCGGGTGCCGGCCGCAGGCGCGCTCAGAGCCAAGAGAGTTCTGCTCATGAAATTCTCCCGTCTTCCGGCGCGCCGCACGGAGCGCACAGCCTGCCATCAGGTCGATCCATTCTGATTCCGTCAGCGGCAATCGCTTGATCGTTTGGGACAGGCGCTTGTCATTTTGCGTCATTGCTACGCTAGAAAGAGCCCCGGCAGCCGGTTCACCGAGGAGCCAGGGTCTGGGTCGGGGAGGTCAACGCCTGAATGCGCGGGATCATGGCATGCAAGCTTCCGGCGGCTTCCCTGAAACCGTTCGGCGTCACTCGACCATGCGAGCCGGGCTCGGCTCGAAAGCCGGGCCGAATAGCGAGCAATGGCTCTCCGCAGCAACGGGACAAGCTCGATTGAGCGCTCATTCAAATCGAGGCAGGCGCCTTCGTCCCCAGGATGGTCTCCGCCCCGAGTCCCAGCCTCACCAGCGACCGCCGGTACTCGATCGACATTCGGTCGGCCGGAGTATGGATCTCATCCCTCAGATCAAGCGGAAGCTCCAAGGGTGACTGCGCCTCGATCAAAGGAGCGTCTTCTGCGTTGATCCGGGACTGGAATTCGACCATCGCCGCCGGATCGATCTGGCCCGTGTCGTCGATCAGGATCTGAAAGATCTCGGAGACCGTCGCACTCACGGGAGATGCCACGTCATACACCCTGAATGTCGTGTCGTTCGTCACGTCGTAGAGCTGGAGGTAGCTGCTGAACGGCAAAGACAATCGATAGATGTATCGGCGATGGCGGAGCGGGAGTTCGCCTTCCGTCTTTTCGGCATACCGCACCTTCTCATGATACTCCGCCTGAAAGCTCAAGGTGAGATCTCCAACCGATACGTCATAGGGCTCGATGACGCGATCCTCTGCCCCTCCAAACGTTCCCTGATGAACGAACGGGATGTGGCAGAGGTCGTTGAAATTCTCCACGTGCCGGGCCGCCGATGCGCGCCAGGTTCCCCGCACCCGCGCAAGGTTGCCGCTGCCGCTTTCAATATGGGGCCATTCTGGAATCGGCGCCGCCGGCTGCTCATCAAGGCATACCCAGATCATCCCATAGCGTTCCTCGCAGAGATAACTTTCCAAGCGCAGCTTGACGGGGATAGGAGCATCGGCCGAAAGCGCCGGGATCTTGCGGCAGGCGCCGCTGCCGTCATAGTGGAACCCGTGGAGAGGACAGACCAGAAGACCGTCCCGGATCGCGCCCATGCTGAGTTGGGCCCCACGGTGCATGCAGAGGTCCTTAGCGGCATGGACATGTCCGTGCGAGCGCCAGAGCACGAGCGGGATGTCCAGCAACCTCGCTCCGACCGGGTGGTCCGTCACGTTGGTCGACCAGGCGACTGGGTGCCAATAAGACGCGAGAATATGCCAGTCCGCCGGCACGAAGCTGCAATTCCTGGGAAGCCTGGATTTCGGCGTGTTGCTGTTCTTGGCGGGGAGGAACATCGCTATCGGATCTCCAGATCAAAGATCAAGGACGAGGGTCGTTCCCGGTTTGCCCCGAGAGACGCAAATGAGCATGCGATCGCCGGCCTTGTGATCATGCGCCGAGAGAAAGTAATCGCGATGGTCGATCTGTCCCTCCAGAACCGTCGTGAGACAGGTCCCACACACTCCCTGCTCGCAGCTGACATCAGGCTCGATCCCTTCGCCGCGCAAAGTCTCCAGGATTGTCGCGCCGGCTGGAACCGGGACTGAGAGGCCCCTGCGCGCCAAGCTTACGGTAAACTCGGGGCCCGGACCGGCAGGCTCAGGTGCGGCGAAGCGTTCAAGCCTGAGGTCGATATCCGGACGTGAGGCACAGGCCCGGCTCACCGCATCCATGAACCCCGAAGGCCCGCACATATAGACCCGCGCCCCGTCCTTAATGCGGGCCGCAAGGCTCCCGGCATCGAACCGCCACTCCGGCGGGTCGTCATCACGATAGATGGCGCACGCCATGCCGTCTCCGCCTCTGTCAAGGAAATCGCGGAAGGCGACGCGGTTATCCGCGCGCACGGCATAGTGCAGCTCGAACGGCCGCCCTCGCCGTAGAAGGACGTGCGCCATCGCGATCAGCGGCGTAATCCCGATCCCTCCTGCCAGCAAAACCGTCGGCACATCGTCTCGGACAAGTTCAAAGGTGTTTCTTGGCTGTCCAACATGAAGGACTGCACCCACACCAAGATTATGCATGGACGCCGAACCGCCGCGCCCGGCAGCGTCCCACTGAACGGCGACAATATAGCGGTGGCGCTCGCTTTCGTCGTTGACGAGCGAGTATTGCCTGACATGCCCGCTTGGCGTGTAAACGTCAATGTGGGCGCCCGCCGTAAAAGGGAGCAGGGCCGTATCACCTTCAGGCACCAGTTCGAACGCAACTATGCCTTCCGCGATCGCCGTCATCGCCCCGATTCGAACGATCTGCATCATCGCAGCTCTCCTGTCAGATGGCGGTGGCGATCCCGAGTTCCTCGATCCATTTCTGATATTCCATGAGGGGAAGGTCGCCCGGCCCCATAGGAAGCTCGACCCGTGTCCAAAACGGCGGGATCAGCCAAGGGCGCTGGCTCTCGATGATGGGTTTATCCTGCAGGCGAACATGAGCCGACATGGCCTCATAGGCGGCATCGCTCGCCGGATTGAGGTCATAGTTGCGGGCGAAGATCCAGAAGTTGATCGTCGTGTTGTAGTCGACCGGAGACGTCGCCAGCCATATCACGTACCGGCCGGCATCTGTGTCCTTCACAAGCCGTATCACGTTCGGCATGCCGACATGGTCGGTGTAGAGGATCCTGACAGGGCCCGCGCGCTGCGCATCCGGCCGCGACATGTCGGTCGTCATCAGACCCGGGGGCTGCTCCACCTCGTATTGGACGACAAGCTCGTTGTCTTGCCGCCACACCTTGTGGTTTGGCGGCTCCGGCTTGTTCCGATCGCCTAGAATGCCCTCGTGGACCCACGGAAAGTGCGTGTCGTCCAACGTGCCCATGATCATCCGAGTTGAGCTGGTGCGCATCGGCTTTGTCTCCCGCAGACGGACCTTTCGGAAGGAGGTGTCCCCCATCTCCGGAAAGTCCGGAATCGGAAACGTGGCCTCGTCAGCCAAGCAGACCCAGATGATCCCATAGCGCTCAACGGCGCGGTAGCTGGTCAGGTTGGCCGTCATCGGGATCTTCCGCCCCGGCGCCAATTGAGGGATGCGCACGCATCGCCCCCCTGTTCCGAATGCCCATCCGTGATAGGGACATTGCAACGCCTGTTCCCCGTTCACCTGGACAAGAGTTCCCAGCGAAAGTCGCGCCTGGAAGTGCCGGCACACATCCGGGAACACGACGATCTCCCCGTCAAGGCGGGCAAGCACCAGATTTCGGCCAAGGAGCCGAACACCGGTAGGGCCGCCACATTCGAGAGCCGAAGCTTCGAGAACAGGATGCCAGAACGGCATCATCCCCGTGCGAAAGCCAGTGATCGCTTCCGGACTCGGCGCGTCGTCCAGAGCGGTGATGAGCTTGAGATCATCCATAGAAGGTTGTCCCGGTTCTAGTGGAAGGAGCTATGTCAGGATTGGCCGCTCCCCGCAGGCAGGCTGCGAGGAAAGAGGAACCGTTGGACGAGATTGACAGCTTGGAAGAGAAAGAGGCTCGACGCCACCAAGACGAGCAAGGCTGCGAAAGCTTGCGGTATCTTGAAGAACGAAGTCGAGGATCGAATGAAGTAGCCAATTCCCTTTTCGGCCGCGACGAACTCCGCGACGACGGCCCCGATGACGGCAAGCGTGATGGACACGCGGATCGCGGAGAAAATATACGGTAGAGCGAATGGCAGCCGGATGTGACGGTACTGGTTCGCTATGGGCGCACCGAGAGACCGGCTGAGCTCGATCAACTCGGAAGGCGTTTGCGCAAGGCCCGTCGAGATCCCTACGACGAGCGGGAAGAACGTGATCATCGCAGTGATCACAACGCGCGGCAGTTCAGTCGCGCCGAGCGTGACGACCAAGATCGGTGCCACCGCGACGACGGGCGTCGATTGAACGATGACCAACAGGGGGTATATGCAGCGCCTGAAAACGGGCGAGACCGTAATGGCTATGGCAAGTGGAAAGCTGATGACGAGGGCGAGGCCGAAGCCCATGAGGACGACGCGAAGGGTCGCTTGAAGGTGCTCGAACCACATCGCCATAGGCACAGCGAATCCCGCCACGGCAATCTGCCAGGGGGCGGGAAGCAGCCAGGGCGGCACGGCTGCCATGCGGCAAACGCCCTCCCAGAGCAGAAGCGTGCACGCCACCGTAGCCACGGGATAGATCCAGTCACCCCGTAAGGAGATCCGCCGAGGGACAGGCTGCGAACGAATTGTGTCAATGGAGCTCATGGGTTCCGAGGAGTTGGTTGCGGATATGGGCGGCCAGCTCTTGGAAACGCGGGGCGCGCAAGGTTTCCGGGGTGCGCGGGCGCGGGAGGTCGACGGCCAGGGTTTCGCGGATGCGCCCCGGACGCGGCGACATGACGAAGATCCGGTCTGCCAGGAGAACGGCCTCGGTGATCGAATGGGTGATGAAGAGAGCCGTGCCCCGCCGTGCCGACCACAGCCGGAGCAACTCGAAGCTCATCTCGTCGCGGGTCAACGCATCCAGGGCGGAGAATGGCTCATCCATCAGCAGAATATCCGGTTCCGACAGCAACGCCCGCGCGATGCCCACGCGCTGCTGCATCCCGCCAGACAGCTCGTCGGGAAACTTCTTCCGGAAGTCCGCCAAGCCGACAAGATCGAGCAAGTCCAGCGCTCGCTCGGTATCCGCGGCCGTCACCAGCTGGCCGCGATGCCGAATGGGAAACGTGATGTTGGACAAGACGTCCAGCCACGGCAGAAGGGTCGGCTTCTGAAACACGATCCCGATATCGTCACGCGGCCCTGTGACGGGATGGTCGAACACCCGCACAGATCCGGCAGTCGGGGCGATCAGCCCAGCGATGAGACGCAACAGGGTCGACTTACCGCAACCCGACGGCCCGACCACCACTGCGAACTCGCCATGTCTGATCTCCATGTCGATGTGATGAAGTGCCCTGACGACGCTGCCATCCGTTGATCGAAAGTCATGGGCGATCGCTCTGAAGCTTATGGCCGGCGTACTCATGACATCCGCTCGGAGCGCGACACTTCGGAGGAGGCGGATGTCCAGAATCCCACATGCGGGGCCGCCGCTTCGCTTTCGAGCACTGGCCCGACGACGCTCACCACATTGCCGCCTGAGGCGATCACCTCGCGGCACGACATGGTGATCGGGCGCAGGATGTCGGTCGAGCCATAAAGCACGCGCAGCCTCTCCTCGCCGACACCGAAGATCACCTTGGCAAGCCCCGCCCAATGCGCGGCCGCCGCGCACATCGCGCAAGGTTCCGCGCTGGCGTACAGGGTCGCACCGGCCAGCCCGTCGGGGCGGCCGATCTTCATGGCGGCCACCCGGATCGCATGAACCTCCGCGTGCGCGGTGGGATCGTTGGTTTGCGCGACGACATTGATGACGCGTGCCAGGACGGTGCCGTCGGTATCGACGATCTGCGCGGCGAACGGCCTGATTCCATTCCGGCTGGCTGACCAGGCGTCGTCGATGGTCTCTCGGAGGCGAGCCTCGTCCGATGCACTGATCTCCGTGACTTCAACTCCGCTCATCGTCCACCCTCACTTCGGCAAGTACGTCATGTCGATGAGCGCAGCCGGATTGATCGCGTCCTGTGGGAGCGAGCGGGATTGAGCGACCCAATCCCAGGTCGTCTTCAGCCGATTGGCCTCGATCGCACCCAATCCGTCCTTCTTGCTGATTTCATTTTGGATCAAGGGGATCGACGCCGCGAATTCCTGGCTGGCGATGACGGGATCGACCTCTGGGACGATTTCGTGGATCGCGTTGCCAGCGTCTCGTGGATCGGCGATGGCGATCGCGGTCGCCTTCACGAAGGCGCGCAGAAATGCCTTCACCACCTCGGGCTTCTTGGACAGCAGGTTCTCATTGACGACGAGAGACTGTCCATAGCCTTCGTAGCCGAAGTCGGACCACGGAATGACCCGCATGCCCTTTCCGGCCTCCTTCATGACCGCGGCATCGAGGGCCGCGACAGTGACCCAGTTGATGAGGGCGTCGGCCTGTCCGGCCGCCATCATTGGCGCCACTGCGGCCGCGTCGACCTTCATGAGTTCGACGCTCGCCGGATCAAGGCCGTTCCGTTTGGCGAAGATCGGCCAGACGACATTGGAACTCGAGAAGCTCGCCGTCGCGAGCTTTCTGCCCTTGAGATCAGCAATCGCCTTGACGGGCGAGGATGCTGGAACGTGTATCGAGTCGGGCTTTTTGTTGTAGAGCGCGAATACGACCTTGACCGGCAGCTTCTGCTCGGCGAGTGCGCCCATGACGGACTCGATGCCGACAATTCCGATATCGGCAGCCCCGGCGGCAACGCGGGTAAGAGTATCGCTGCCGCCATTGCCGCTGAGAATATCGACGTCAAGGCCCTCTGCGGCGAACAAGCCGCGGGCCTTGGCGACGTACTCGATAGCATTTGACCCGCCGGGCACCCATCCGAGCTGGTAGACTACCTTTTCGGCCGATGAAGCGGATGTGAGCCCTGCAAGCGACATGGTCATTGAGAGAACGAGGCTTTTGATGCGAATGGCCGCCATGAGGTGGTTCCTTTGCCTTGGACAGGCAAAATGGAACAGCTTTGGGCGAGCACGACCAGCATCGATTTGCGGCACCAGCGTCCTCAAAATGAGAACGCTCAGGCGGCCTCACCGCCGGCCGTGATGTGCCATGTGGGGAGGAATGTGCGTAGATGCTGGCAGAAATTGGCTGCGGCGATCGGCAGAGACGCATCCGGGACTCCGGCGATGAGGCGCTGGGCCGGAATCCCGCGATCCCTGAGCGGCTTGAAGACCAACTGACCGGACTTGAGCTTATTGGCGATGCCAACCGGCGTCATGACGGTCACGGCTCCACCGGCTTCAACGTAGCTGCTCATGAAGGTAATGCTATTGCAAACGATCCGGGGCTTCAGGCGCAGAGCCGAGCTCGCGAGGACATTGTTGATCTGTTGGTGGATCGTAATCGACTCATCCGGCAGAATGAGCTGGTGACCGACCAGATCGGTAAGCGTCGCCGATTTGAGTGAAGCCAGCGGGTGATCGGGAGCCGCAACGATCCCGAGGGGGAATTCCGTTGCCGCGACCTGGATGAGCGGAAGCCGTGGCGGAGGATTGAAAATCATGCACACGTCAGCCTGGCCCTCGGACACCAGCCGGACTGCCTCGTCGGCCGGGCTGCCGATGATCCTTATCTCAATGCGGGGGAAGCGATCGGCAAAGGCACGGACGGCATCCGGCAGGATATCTGCAAGGGCGCTTTCGATACATGTGATTGTCACTTGACCCCGCGTGCCTGTCTTTAGTTGCTCGATTTCCGAGATCGCGCGGCCATAGTCACGCAATGTCGTACGGATGTGCAGCGAAAGGATTTCTCCGGCCGCCGTGAGTCTGAGCCCGCGCGGGAGACGATCGAACAATGGTGCTCCAACGAGACCCTCAAGCTCCAGGAGATGCCGATTGATGGCCGACGGGGCCACGTTGACCGCCTCGGCCGCCTTCCGAATGGACCCGTGGCGGACGATGGCGTCGAAGTAATTCAGAAGGCGGGTATGCATGGCTTATACCGAATCCTGGAGTGGCTGGCATGCGATCGACGGAACCTCCGGCGCCTGCATTAAGACGCCCCTGCACGTATCTGTCCGAGTCTGGCGCGCCTGTTGCCCGGGCGGCTATCAGAGCGGCAGGATATGCCGCCTTCGCTGCCCTGGGAATGTCTTGAGCCGGTCAATCTGAGCCGATTGATGAGACCCCAAAAGGACCCGTCGTCCGAAGGATTCCCGAATTCGTTGATTCCGGCAGCATGGTTCGACCTCTGGGTGAAGCCATACGATGAGAGGAGACTGCTGCTTCGGACAGACAGCCGGAGCCGGATCCTGTATCGGGTGGGTGGCGCCATTGACAGTCACGGGCCCGATGGCACCGGCGCGACATGGACCGGTCCTTCCATCAGGACCTAGCCGCGTCCGTTCGCCTCGACCAAGCGCAACATCTGGGAACCGGCACCACGGACACAAACCCTGACGACCCAAGTCCATAGCACGTCGAGGGAAAGGCCCCGCTGCAACATCAAACTCATGGTGCGAGTTATCATCCCATTGTCCGGTGTCGAGCAAAGTGGGCTCCAATGGCTAGGAGAGGATCATGAAAGCGACCTATCATTCCGCCGTTGGAGGTTTGCTCATACTCACGCTGACTGCCTCCAGCTTTCCGGCCTGGTCGCAAGCACAGGGTCAGCTGCCGCAAAAGAGGGTTCTAACTCTGGAGGCGGCGCGCCGAGTGATCGCTGCTGCGGAAGCTGAGGCACAGCGCAACAATGCGCCTGCAGTGCTGGCCGTCGTCGACGATGGAGGCTGGTTGATCCTGTTGGAGCGCATGGATCATGCCCCTATGCTGGCAAGTGTCGAGATTGCGCCGGGCAAAGCCAGGGCAGCGGCAGCCTACCGGAAGCCGACGCAGGCCCTGGAGGAAACCATCAACCGGGGAAGAACAGCCGCGGTCACGGCGCCAGGCTTCGTACAGATGCAGGGCGGCGTGCCTCTCATGGTGAATGATGAAATCGTCGGCGCTATCGGCGTATCGGCCGACACGCCTGCGCATGACCAGCAGATCGCAGAGGCCGGAGCCCGAGCGCTCTTGCCATGAAAGAAGTTCATCCGTCAGAGAAGCTGGCCCGGATTACTGAGGTATCGCGCCTTCACGGCCTCCAGTGACCGATAGGTCAGGGCCGCCACCGTGTTGGTAGGATTGTAGCCTGCGTTCTGCGGAAACGCCGACGCCCCATGGACGAAGACGTTCGGCACATCCCAGCTCTGGAGATAGGTGCTGATCGCCGAGGTCGTGCGATCAGTGCCCGTAATGGCTCCCCCCGTGGTATGCGTCGTCTGATACGGCACGATGCTGAACGGAACCGGCGGCAGCGATATCTTCAGATGTGTCGGGTTCGTAGCGCGGGCGATTTCGGTCATTCTGTCGGTCAGGAATTGCCGCATCTTGAGATCGTTCTGCGGGAAGTCGAAGGTCACACGCAGGAGCGGCATACCGTAGGCGTCGCGATAAGTCGGATCGAGATCGAGGTAGTTCGTGCGCCGTGCGGTGCTCCCGCCATGAGCCTGGATAGTGTAGGTTCGGTCATACCAATCGTGCAGGGCTCTTTTCCAGCCGGACCCCCAGGTCGGCGTTCCGTCCGGCAGGACCGTCTGCTGGATCGGACGCGCGCCGGTGGTTTGTCCGAGAATGTACCCGCCGCCCACGAATCCGTGCGGGCCATGGTCGAAATTGTCGGAATTGAACTCGTCGATCACCATTCCCATCGCGCCGGCGCCGGCATAGGCATTCATGCGCTTATCCGCATGGAAGGGGTATGCATAGGACATGGTCTGATAGGCGAAATTCTTGCCGACCACGCCCTGTCCAGTTGTGGGATCGTAAGGTTGCCCGATGCCTGAGATGAGCATCAGGCGCACGTTGTGCATCTGATAGGCGCACAGCAGGACGAGGTCCGCCGGCTGGAACGTCTCGCGGCCTGCAATATCGAAATAGGTTACCCCGCGCGCGGCCTTCCTGTCGGGCGTTAGTTCGATTCGCGTGACATGACTGTCGCAGCGCAGCTCGAAGTTCGGGTTCTTGAGCGCGATCGGCAGGACAGTGTTGAACGGGCTTGCCTTTGACCAATTGTAGCAGCCGTAGCGTTCGCAGAACCCGCAATAGGTACAGGGCCCCATTTGAACGCCGTCGGGAGTGGTATAGGAATCGGCACTCATGTTGGAGGCCGGCTGCGGAAACGGCTTGTAACCGACACTCTTCGCGCCCTCTGCGAAAAGGCGCGGGCCGAGACCCTGTTTCAGGGGAGGCGTCGGGTACTCGCGTGAGCGCGGAGCCTCGAATGGGTTGCCGCCCGGCTGAATGGTTCCCTTCAGATTGCCGGCCTTGCCCGATGTTCCGCAGACATACTCGAACTTGTCGTAGTAGGGCTCAAGGTCGTCATAGGTCACGCCCCAGTCCTGGATGGTCAACTCGGGGTCGATGAAATTCTTGCCGTAGCGCTGCTCGTTATGGCTCCTCATCTGGAAGTCGGCCGGCTGGAAGCGCCAGTGCTGGCCATTCCAGTGCAGGCCGGCGCCGCCCAATCCCTCGCCAAGCAGGAATGCCCCGAGACGGCGCATGGGAAGCGCCGTCTCGTCCGGCTTGTTGCGAAAGGTGAGCGTCTCCCGAGCGAGATTCTGAAAGATCTCTCCGCGGGAGTTCCACTTGATCTCGTCCAGGGCTTGCGGTGCGGCAAAATCCGGTATCGTGTCGCGATAGCGGCCCCGCTCGAAACCGACGATGCGCAATCCCGTGTCGGCAAGTTCGCGAGCGGCGATGCCACCCGTCCAACCCATACCAATGATAACGACATCGACGTGTGGCATCTCGCGCGGCATACTGGCCTCCCGCTTCAGCTACCGATGGCGATCGGCTCGATCTCGTAGAGTTCACCATTAAGGTCGACCGCCGGCGTCAGGACCGGGTTGGCGCCGGGGAAGTTGATCATGCGCCAGGCGCCCATGTCGCG
Source organism: Microvirga lotononidis (assembly GCF_034627025.1). Classification (NCBI taxonomy): domain Bacteria; kingdom Pseudomonadati; phylum Pseudomonadota; class Alphaproteobacteria; order Hyphomicrobiales; family Methylobacteriaceae; genus Microvirga; species Microvirga lotononidis. The sequence goes on from NZ_CP141048.1 coordinate 1,488,813, forward strand.
ATTGCCGCCGTAAAGCGGATCGCCAAGATAGCCCTCGACCGTGTTCTGCCAGAGAACCTGGAAGAACGTCGCCGATGAAATGCCGTCGAGTTCGATCTTGCCGCCTTCCAGCAGAGTCAGGACTTCGTCCTGATCAGTTGCGTCAAGCTCGACGAAGCGCTTTCCCTTGACGCCCAGGCACCAACGATCAAGCGCCATGAATGCTGTGCGATAGATCTGAGCTGGCGTCAAAGCGAGCTGCCAGCCCTGAGAGCGGGATCCCTCGGCCCATGGCCCCGCCATGTACCATCGTGCGGCTGCGCCGAACTGCCCGCCGAGCTCCCGGTCGATGAAGGTCACGACTCCCGCCTCCACGCCCCCCGGGCCGAAATCGTCCGCAGGTATGAGCCGGTCCACCATTGCGGTGAGCGTTTCCACTTCGGCGTTCGTCAGAAAACGATAGCCTTGCGGCGCAGGAGCAGGAATCTGGCCAGGGCGCGGCACCTGATTTTGAGGTACGGCCGGCGCCGGTTGCGGCGTGTCTGCCGGCACGGGAGCTTGAGCGTGGGCGGCCTCCGCTGCGACCGCCGTCGCCGCCGCACCCGCGATGATGAAGCGACGTCTTGATGGGTTTGCGGGCCTCTCGTCGGATGAGTTGGTCATGTCGGCGCTCACTCCTTGAGGCTTTCGAGATAGGCGATCACACCTTGACGGTCTTGGTCCGATTTAATGCCGGGAAAAGTCATGTAGGTTCCCGGAGCGTAGCCGCGCGGGCTCTTGAGAAAGGCATCGAGCTGGGCTTGGTCCCAATTTCCCTGATGGGCCTTCAAGGCATTCGAGTAGCGATAGTCGGAAATACCGGCGATCGGCCGTGCCGTGACTCCGAACAGGTTGGGCCCTACCCGTGTGGGGCCACCTTTCTCGAAGGTATGGCATGCCGCGCAGGCGCGCTGAGCCGCGGCTTTGCCGTGCGCCAGATCAGCACCTCCGCCGGCTCCCCCTGAGGTCGATCCTGCGGCTGTCTGAGCTGCGGCAGGATCGCCAGTCGCTGCGGTGGGACCGGTCGCACCTTCACCAGGCGATGCCTTCGGGTCGGAGAACGGTCCTGTCGGGCTTGAGGACGAGGTTGGCGTTCCTGAATCGGGTCGACGCGGACCGGTTGGCGCGGCATTGGCCTGAAGACCTATGGGCCCGCCCGCATTGGGGGCATTCTCGGCGAGTTCCGTCCCGAAATATTGAGCAACCGCTCGACGCCAATCCGGATCCTGCAGGAGCGCATCGATATCCTGGTCACGGACCTGGGGAGCATTCTCGACCTTGCTCGCGGGAACCCGCAGGGAGGGGCGGTCCCATTGTCCGCTGAATGTGAGAATCCCGTAGGGAATGATGACCCGGTTGCGATCCCAGCCGAGGAAGCCGCCGGATTCGAGCGTCACATAGGTCGTGCGCCCCGTCACTTTATCGATGATGATGTTGGCGACCCGGCCCAGAGTGCGGCCGGTATTCTCAGGATCGACCACCTGACTGCCGATGAGATCGCGCGAGGACAGGAAATATGGCGTGTCCGGCGCGCCGGAAGCTGCCGACGGTCCAGGCTGGAGCGCCGAGGCAGCGGGAGGCTGGGCGCTGGCCTGAACTTGCGTGCTGGGCCCTTGCGATTGAGGTTGGGTCTGGGCCGCTTGCCCGGCCCCGCCGGACGGCGCGGGTTGCGTGGCCTGACCAGGAGTACGTTGGCTGGGCTCTGCGCTCCGTCGCGCCGCCTCGACCGCCGCGGGCGATGTCGCTCCCGGTGTCGATGCTCCGGGAGCCGGCGGCGGCGCGGCATTCGCTCCGGCATTCGCTCCGGCCCTCGGATCGTTCGAGGCTCTTTGTGCGGACGCGGCCGGTTCTGACGGCTTGTTGGCGCGCGCCGGCTCCTGGGGGCCGGCCAGCGGCGTCGATAATTGGATCGGAGGGAGTGAAGGCAATTGCAGAAGTTGAAGTGCCTGCGACGTCGCCGCGTCGCATCCAGCGGCATCGCGCGCCTTCAGCTTCGCTTCGGCCTCGTCCACAAGCGAGCCGACGCGACTTTTAACGTCGGATGTGGCTCTCGGAAGGGCCCTCTGGACCCTGGTCAGATTTTCGGCACAGCTTGCGTGGGCCACTGCAGGAACGAGGCCGGAAAGCGCGACACCTGAGAGCAGGATTGCTGATAGGACACGCATGCTCGAGCGTCCCCTCGCTGGCCAAGCCAGGCATCGGTGAAACGGCCAAGGCTGTGTCGGCCCGACATCGAACGCCCGAGATTGAGGTTCCCGTCAACAACCCACTTCGTTGGAAGTTCCGCAATTCCCGCTGAGTCTGGCGATCCAAGAACATATGGCAACACCGGTTGCCCTCACTCTTTAAGCTCTCTCCCGACAGCTCTCCTCACGGATGACTTTCATGTTCCACGTGAAACACTTGGTAGCTGCATATTGTTGGGGTCCAACGCAGACTGACCGCGCCGGGAGAATGTACCATGGCGGCTCCTTTCGCACTTTGCTCTTGCGACCGGCGCCTCCAGCGGGATCGGATTTGAAATTGCCCTTTGCTTCGCCAAGGATGATCATTGCCGCCCGCCATGAGGACGGATTGAATCGCGCAGCCGAGGCCTTGCGCATGGAAGGGCGCCCAAGCGGAAGTCGTGTCAGTCGATCTCTCGAAACCCGATGGGCCGCCCAAGCTGTTCCAAGCGGTGCATCGAGTAGGGGTCGAGGTGGAGTTCCTAGTCAACAATGCCGGCGCCGGAGTCTTCGGGGATTTTTCTCGCGATACGGACCTGCACGCTGAACTCGGCATGATCCAAGTCAATGTGATCTCGGTCGTGGCGGCCTTCTCTCGGAAGCTCTGCCGGCCATCGACCGCTTTCTCGCCGATGCCCGCCACGCCGCCAAGAAGACGCCCCATCCCTCACCCAGCCTCCGTGACCCAGTGCTGGCAGACGCCGCAAAGGCTGCGTCCCTTTGATCGCGGCTGTCCCGGATTTGCCGAGCGTTGACGGCAGGATCACCACGGACAGGCCTGTCGCAAGGAGACAGGGCTGACGCTCGAGCGTCGACACCGTGCGGCTCATGAAGGTCGCGATGCCGTCCGGCGCCTCGATCCACACGCTTGCCGCACAGGCCTTATCGACTGCGGTGGATGGTCCCAAGCTGATCCATGATGTTTCGTAGCCCAGTCCCATTCTTCCTCACGGGCCAAACCATCCGCACTTTGGCACAGCTCAGGCAGACCAAAAGTCATGCTGTACGACTTAGGCTTGGTTCGCGGCGTTCTTGAAAGTGAGAAGAGAAATGGCGCACCCGACACGATTCGAACGTGTGACCTTTGCCTTCGGAGGGCAACGCTCTATCCAGCTGAGCTACGGGTGCTTGCGGCCTTCGGCCTGTTTCTTCCCTACCCGATTACGGGCGGCAGGGCAACCTCTGCCGGGAAGAGAGTGCGGCCGTCCCTTTTCTCAAGACGGCCGCGGAGGGATCCTTCCATTCTCCTGCCGGAGGCAGGGCTCACCCGGACTCCGGCAGGAACGATCTCGTGGTTTCTAGGCCTCGTCCGTTGCCGCCCGCTGGCGCGAGACGTAGCCGACGGCAAGCACCAGGGCGGCTCCGACGATGGCGATGGGGATCTCCGCCTTGTGGCTGAGTTCCTGGCCGAGTTGCCCGACGAGCCATGGATCGGAGATCAGCATCTCCCCGGCGACCCAGCCCAGAAGCGCCGCTCCGGCCCAGACGAGCAGGGGGAACCGGTCCAGGAGCTTCATGATGAGGGCCGCGCCGGCCACGATGAGCGGAATGGAAATGGCGAGGCCGACGGCGAGCAGCACGGTGGAATCCTGCGCCACCGCTGCGATGGCCAAGACGTTGTCGAGGCTCATGACGGCATCGGCCACCACGACGGTCCAGACCGCATGCCAGAGGCGGTCGGTTTCCTTCACGCCGCCCTCGTCGTCATCGCCGTGCAGGAGCTTCACGGCGATCCAGAGCAGGAGAAGCCCGCCGACGATCTTCAGGAAGGGCGTCGTCAGGAGCGCCGCGACGACGATGGTGAAAATGATGCGCAGGCCGACCGCCACGCCGGCACCGAGCACCATGCCGATGCGGCGCTTGTCTTCCGGCAGGCCGCGGCAGGCCAGCGCAATGACGACGGCGTTGTCTCCGGACAGGATGATGTTGATCCAGACGATGCCGAGGAGTTTGAGGATTTGGGGAAAAAGGTCTTCCATAATGGGGAACTTGATTGGCCTTCGAGACGAACAGCGACCGGAGCTTGCCTGAAAATCCGGCCAGACCTGGATGAAGGCATGGCCCTGCGGTTCGAAGGCGCTCGCGGAGAGAGGAAAGGCGCCGTTTCCGGCGCGCGACGCGATTGGCCCGCAGCCGTTTAGGCTACGCATGCGGCCAAACTGAAGTCCGTTCAGAGCCGCGGGGGACCCGTCGCGCGTAAGGATCCCAGGAGGGCGACATTGCCGGATTGCGGGGGGAAGAGGCGGATGCCCAGCCCCGTCAAGCCTCTCGAACGGCAGGAAATGTCCCCGGGAAGGGCAGCGTCAGGGCTGCCCGGGTCATCCTTCCAGGTATCCGGACAGGACTCCCCGTCGGTTTCGCCACCATCGGACAGGCCCGAGAGCGAAAGGGTCTCCTCGATCTGGATGAGGAAGGAAGTCCCGGAATTCGCATGATCGATGGCCGGCAGCCACGCAAGCAGGATCAGCCCGAGCAGTGCCTGCACGAAGGGAAGTGAAATGCGGGGTCGGGCCAATGCTCTGTCCATTCGAGCGAAAGGGCTCCCAAGCGGCGAACCTCCCCTCCCTAACCCGACCGGCAGCCTCAGGGCAACCTGAGCGGACGCATGTGGGCCGAACGAATCTCTAGACCGAAATAGACATTGTGCAGGCGGCGGCTCGTGCCTCACCATTCCATGCGGGCGACTCGCTCAAGCTTGCTTTCCATAGGAGAGCTCAATGGCAGCCCATGACGATCCTGTTTCCATTCTCCGCGAAACCTACGCCCGGTGGGTCGACACCAGAGGCAGCGACTGCGAATGCTGGATGGATATCATCGCAGACGATGTTTCTCTCGGGTCGCTCGCCGAGGGGGCGCCGGAAGTCCCCTTCACCATGCGACGGACCAGCAAGTCCGGCGTGCGGGCCTATCTGGAAGACCTCATGCGCGACTGGGAGATGATCTCCCACAGCATGGGCGAGTTTATCGCTCAGGGCGACCGGATCGCCGTGGTCGGGCGGGCCGTCTGGCGCCACAAGGGGACGGGCAAGGTGGCGGACACCCGGAAGGTCGACATCTGGCGTTTCCATAACGGCAAGGCGGTCGATTTCGAGGAGTTTTACGACACCGCTGGGCTCATCGCCGCCGCGACGCCGTAAACATCACGCCCCTGTTGCAGGAGGCAGGAGAAGGGCGAGATCGGCCTCGCCGAGCAGACGATATTGTCCCGGCCCGAGATCCTCCGGCAGGCTCAATCCGCCGATCCGGTCGCGGTGCAGGGCCGCGACGTGATTGCCGACAGCCGCGAACATGCGCCTGACCTGGTGGTAGCGACCTTCCGTCAGGGTCAGGTAGGCGCTGGTCTCGGAGATCGCCTCCATCAGAGCGGGCAGGAGCGGCTTGTCCTCGCTCTCGAGCATCAGCGTCCCGGACGCGAAGATCTCGGCCTCGTCGCCACGCAGCGGGCGGTCGAGGTCGACCCGGTAGCGCTTGGAGATGTTGGCGCGGGGCGAAATGACCCGGTGCAGGAGGTTGCCGTCGTCGGTCATGAGCAGCAGCCCCGACGTGTCCTTGTCGAGCCGCCCGATGGTCGAGATCGCCGGGTCGCGCCGGCGCCACCGGTCCGGAAGCAGGCCGTAGACCAGGGGACCGGCTTCCTTGTGCGAGCAGGTGACACCCAAAGGCTTGTGCAGCATCAGGGCCAAGCCGGGGGGCGGATCGAGAGGCTTGTCCTGGATGCGCATCCGTTCCGAGAGGTCGCGCGTCACGGCGATGCGCTGGTCGGCATCCTCGACTTCGGCCCCGTCCAGCGTGACGAGACCTGCATTGACCAGGGATTGCACCTCGCGGCGCGAGCCGTAGCCCATGTTGGCGAGGAGGCGATCGAGGCGAAGCGTCGGGACCTTGCTCATTTGGCGGCCTCGTAGATCTTGTACCCGTTCGCTTCGGCCTTCGGCGTCACCCGCTTGAACAGGCTCGTCAGCACAGCCTCGTAGGGCAGGTGACGGTTGGCGACGAGCCAGAGCACGCCGCCCGGCCGGAGAGCTTCCGCAGCCCGGCGAATGAACGCCTGGCCCAGGCTCTGGTCCTCGGCGCCGCCGTCGTGGAAAGGCGGGTTCATCACGAGGAAATCGAGTCCCTTCAATCCGGTGCCGCTGCGGATGTCGGCCCATCGCAGCTCCACCCGCGGGTCGTCGATGTTCAGAGCCGCCATGTCCACGGCCCGACGGTCGATATCGATCATGGCGAGGTGCTCGACCTTGGGCGAGGCCAGGATCGCACGGGCCAGTATCCCGATACCGCAGCCGAAATCCGCCCCGCGACCGCTCAAGGCAGGCAGGTTCTGCTCCAGCAGGGCACTGCCGGGATCGAGGCGGTTCCAGCTGAACACGCCGGGCCAGGTCCAGAGATCCAAGGTTTCGTCCAGGCGAGGCCCGCCCTCGGCCAGGGCGTTATCGAGGCCGGAAACAAGGGCGGGCCGCACACAGGCGCAGATGCGGTGATGACGGCGAGAGGTCTCAGCGACATCGCAGCCGAACGCCTTGAGTTCCTTGGCGATCCGGGATCCGCCCTTGTCCTTGGGGGCGAGGACCGTCAGGGACCCGCCGGCTGCGAGCGCCCGCAGGGCCAGGGCGACGGTGTAGCGCCGCTCCACCGTGCCGGGCGGGGCGAGCATGACCATGGTGTCGAGAGACCCGTTCTCCCGCTCTTCCAGACGTTTGGAGCCGGGGATCAATGGCGAAAACTGAACGGCCCCTTCCGGGGTCTCGGCCAACTCGGCCGGTGGCGTCCCGTAGACGCCTCTTGATGTCGTGACTTGCAAAGTGACTGAGCCCACGCTGAACGCAGGCGTTCTTAATATGCCGCGATCCGGAAGGTAAGCCTCAATGGCCCTGCCGGGCCTGCTTTGCCGCAACTGCGCGGATCTCCGATTCGCCGACCGCGCGCTGGGTGCCGCTCAGGGTATCGCGGATCCGGTAGCCCAGCTCGCCGCTGCTGTTCTCCGGCATCAGGCGAACGATCTCATAGGTCCCGCTCGTACGGTCCGCGAAATGGGCGGCAGCGGCATGAACGAGCTGACCCATGGTGAATTTATGGCTCACGGAAAATTCCTTTCGGGAAAAAGCAAAAAGCCGCCCTCGAAGGGCGGCTTTGAGAGGCTGCGCGGAGGCTGGGCCTGTTCCAACGGATGTTACGCCGTTTGGATGTTGTTGACGGCGACCTTGCCGGAGCGGCGGTCTTCGGCGGTGTCGAAGGACACCTTCTGGCCTTCGCGCAGGCCGCGGATGCCGGCACGCTCGAGAGCGGTCGCGTGGACGAACACGTCCTTGCTGCCATCGTCCGGCTGGATGAAGCCGAAGCCCTTTTGATCGTTGTAGAACTTTACGGTGCCCGAAATCATGGGAATATCCTTGGTTAGGCTTGGTGTGCACGTGAGCAAGGGGCATGCATTCGCACGCCCGCACACTCGGGTTCGTCGATGTTTGGGAAGAGTGTCTGAACGTGCGCCTGGAAGGCCAAGGCGAAACGGCCCGATTGTCCGGCCAAATGTCGATATTCTCCATGTAGTGCCGACTTGCGGCGAATACAAGGCGGCCGAACGCAAAAGCAGGCAGCCTTCTCTGGCCTGCGCAGAGGCTAGCCCCGCAGCCACCGGCTTTTACCGTCGCTTTTGGAACGGTTTGCCTCAGTACTTCAGCCGCAACGCCTGAACGCTCGCTCCGCCGTCGGCGCAGTAGATCCGAGCCCGCGGGCAGTAGGAAACATAGGCCGTTGTCGGGCAATAGGTCTGCATGAAGCTCTCGTCGATGGCGCAGGTCACGTGAACGCGGTAGAAGCCCTGCGGGCCGCTCGGCGCATCGTGCAGGACCGAATAGCCCAGTCCCTGATCGGCAAGCCGGGCGATGGCGCGGTCCGGCTGGATCCGGGTGGTGGTCGTGTACCGGGACACCGTCGTCATATCGGCCGCCTGGGCCGCCGAACCCGCCAGACCGGTCGCCAGTGCGATTCCTATCAAAACCTGCTTCATGCTGCGCCTCGCTGCCGTTCCCCAAAGACCGGTTCGCTCCGCCCGGGACCGGCGGGAGGAACCTCTCGGGGATAATGCAAAGCTGTCGTCCGGGATCCATCGGGCGTCTCTACGAAAGGTTAACCACGCTCCCTGCTGAGGCCCTCCCCGGACCGGACTTTAAGCAACCGGTAGGATCTTGTGCTCGATAAACGCGGCCAGTTGTTAAGCGTAAACCGACCAGGATCCCATGCATCACATCCATCTTGCTGAGGGTATGCGGCTTCGTTTTCCGGCGCGGAGCGCCGACTTCGATCAGGGCGTCGAGATCGGCATCGTGGCCGCGCTGATGAGCCAGGATCTGATGGAATTCTCCCGCAAGATCTCGAACGAGAACCTCGGTCAGGTGCGAGCCCTGGTGGAGCAGTTCGGCTACCGCCTCGTCGAGGGCCAGGCGGACGGGGAGTTCGTGGAACTCAATTTCTACAGCCGCACGGCGCGCCCGCGCCTGCGCGTCGTTCACTCGGGAACCTGATCGGGATCAGGCGGAAAACTTCCTCTGCAGGGCGCGGATGCGCTCGCGATAGGCCGTGTAGAAGCCGCTCATGCAGATGAGGCCGGCGCCCGCGATCGTCCAGGAATCCGGCAGCGACCCGAACACCAGGTATCCGAGCGTGCCCGCCCAGATCAGCTGAACATAGGAAAAGGGCGCGATCAGCGACGCATTGCCATGACGATAGGCCATGACCACGAACCAATGGCCGATGGCGAACAGAACGCCCATGCACAGCCCCAGCGCGATCTCTGTTCCATTCGGCATCACCCAGTGGAAGGGCATGAGCGCGCTCAGAACGATGCTGCCGACGGAGGCTGAATAGGCGAGCGTCGTGAGCGCGTGGTCGCCGGTGATCTTTCGGGTGACGACGGCGCCGACGGCCCAGCTCGATGCGCTGACGATGGGCAGGAAGGCGGCGGGCTGGAAGGAGCCCGTTCCGGGCCGCACCACGATCATCACGCCGATCAACCCGATCGCCGCTGCCGTCCAGCGACGCCACCCGACGGTTTCTCCCAGAAACAAAACCGACAGGGCCATGATCAGGATCGGAGACACGAAGAAGATCGCGGTCGCATCGGCCACGGGCAGATGAGGCAGGCTCTGGATGAACATGATGGAGGAGCCCACCATGCCCAGGCCCCGGACCACCTGGAGACTGGGCCGCTGGGATCGGAACAGGGTCGGCCCACCCTTGATCAGCACGACGGGAATGATGACGAGCGCGAAAGTGACGTAGCGCATCCAGGCCACTTCCGGTGGCGGCAGGGTGGAGGCGAGCTGCTTGGTGATGACGTCGGCTACGGAGAACACCACCGTGGAGGCGATCAGGAACAGGATGCCCCGCAGCGGGGAGGCGGGCGCGCCGGGCGTCGCTGGCGCCGCGTTTTCCCGAGCAGCGGAGGCGGAGGTCATGAAGCGCTCAAAAATGAGGCTCGCGCGACGATGCGGCGAGCCTGAGGGTCTCAAAGAGAGGAGGTAATCGAAACGCATAAAATACCGTTTCCTCCTCAAGAGAAGTGCAAAGACGGCACATGGTCCATGCTCTCAGTGAATGGATCGCTTCATCCACTGGCTTACACGTGCGTCTTGAGCATAATGACATCGAGGCTGCCCCTGACCCCGGGGTCGGCCGAGCAAGGCCTGCGTCATCGGCAGGGCGGAAAGAATCCATGCAGGACCCATTGCCGGAAACACCGAGCCGCCTGGTGAGCGGAACGCCTGCCTTTCGCCGATTGAACCTCGCCTTGTTCGCGGCCGGCTTCTCGACCTTTGCGATCCTTTACTGCGTCCAGCCCCTGCTGCCGGAATTCTCGCAGGAATTCCATGTCAGTGCGGCGGTCAGCAGCCTGTCCCTGTCGCTCTCGACCGGCCTTCTCGCGGTCGCGATGCTGGTGGCCGGCTCCCTGTCGGAGGTCTGGGGACGCAAACCCGTCATGGTGGCCTCGCTGTTCGCCTCGGCGTTCCTGACCCTCTTGTCCGCAGCAGCCCCGAACTGGACGAGCCTGCTCCTCGCCCGCATGGCGATCGGCATCACCCTGAGCGGCCTTCCCGCGGTCGCCATGGCTTATGTGAGCGAGGAAGTGGACCCGAAATCCATCGGTCTTGCCATGGGGCTCTTCATCGGCGGCAATGCGGTCGGCGGCATGGCCGGGCGCATCATCAGCGGCGTGCTGACGGATCTCGGCTCCTGGCGCGTCGCCATCGGGCTGATCGGCGCCGTGGGCCTGGCCTCGGCCCTTGCGGCCTGGCGCAGCCTGCCGGCTTCGGCTCATTTTCATCCCCGCCCGGCCCGCCCGCGGCAGTTGCTGCGTTCCTTCGGCGAGCACCTGCGCGACCCGGGCCTGCGCGCCCTGTTCGCGGAAGCCTTCCTGCTCATGGGCGGGTTCGTGACGATCTACAACTATCTCGGCTATCGCCTGACCGAGCCTCCCTATTCCCTGAGTCAATCGGCCATCGGGGCGATCTTCTCCGCCTACCTGATCGGCACCTTGAGTTCGGCCTGGATCGGGGAGCTCGCCGGACGCCTGGGCCGCAGGCGGGTTCTGTGGGCCATGATCGCGATCATGATCGCCGGCGTGATGCTCACGCTCTTCCATCACTTGGCCCTCATCCTGGCCGGGATCGTGGCCGTCACCTTCGGCTTCTTCGGCGCCCATTCGATCGCCAGCAGCTGGGTCGGCAACCGGGCTCTCGGCGCGAAGGCGCAGGCCTCGGCCCTGTACCTGTTCTGCTATTATCTCGGCTCCAGCGCCATCGGCACCCTGGGCGGCGTATTCTGGACCCATGGGGGCTGGCCCGGCGTCGCGGCCCTCGTGACCGTCCTGCTGATCGCGGCGCTCGTTCTGTCCCTTCGACTGATGGTTCTTGCCCCAAGGGAATCCAAGCTGCCGCCTGGGCAATAAAAATCCTGGCGAACCCAAGTAATGACGCGTCAGATTATTTAGGTACAATTCGACATTGTCCCGACACCGGGAATGTTCAGCATAGATTAACTGAATAGCCTCTCTCGATACTCAGGCTATACCCGATTAGAGGCAGATAAACATATCGTCTTAATGTTGCCCTATTAGCCTTCATTTTGCAGCCCATCGATAACAATCAAGGGAATGCATTGTGGATCAACGCAAGGTATCGCTCGCAATCGCAAGTCTGTTCATCTCCGGGTCGACGATCTTCTTACCTCACACAGCTTCCGCCGAGCCGGCGGGATCTTCCGGAAAAGTCATTCAGAGCGGCCGCGCTTCCTGGTATGGGCCGGGCTTCCACGGCCGGCGGACCGCGAGCGGCGAAACCTTCAACACCAACGATCTGACCGCCGCGCACCGCACCCTGCCCTTCGGCACGAAGGTCCGGGTCGTGAACAAGAAGACTGGCAGATCAGTGGTCGTGCGTATCAACGACCGTGGTCCATATGCCCACGGCCGCGTCATCGACCTGTCGAAAGCCTCCGCGCAGGCGATCGGCCTCTCCGGCGTCGCCTCGGTCGACGTCGCCCAGCTTTAAGGGCCGGCTTTCGAGCCCATCGTTTATTTCATCACCCGTTCATTTCACGACTGAATTATTGCCAACTGCCCCGGCGGGCCTCTCCTGCCGGGGCGGATCATGGAACCGACAAGCCTTTTACCCGCTTTTCCCCGGTCCCTTTCTCTCTAGAAGAGGCCTTTTGGAACGCATGCAGATCGGCCGGTCGCTGACATCGATAACCGCCCTCCTGACGCTTACCGCGGCTGTCTCCCCCATGGCTGCCGCGCAGACGGGGCGGACTTGGGTCGATCCTCCGGCCCAGGTCGGACCGGCGCCGACCCCGGCGCCCGCCCCTCAGGCCCCGCAGCCCGAAAGCCCTCCGGCACAGGCCGCACCGCCCCCTCCCGCGCCGTCGGTTCCGCCCGCGCGGACGGCCCAGCCGCAGGAGCCGGTCGCCAAACCCGAGCCCCCGACGTCAGCGCAGACCGAACCGCCACCTGCGGCCAAGCCCTCGGCGCCGACCGTCGCTGCTCAGCCGCGCCAGGAGCCGGAGAGCGACAGGCGCTCCACCCGGGCCGCGGCCGCGCGGGACTTCGCCGTCGAGTACCTCGAATCCTGGTCCGCCTCGAACGACGTCGCCCTCGAGGCCACGGCCGCCTTCTATGCGCCGCGCATTCTCTTCCACGGGCGCGAGATGACCATGAAGCGGCTCTTCAACGAGAAGCGCCGTTTCGCCCAGCGCTGGCCGGAACGCGATTATCGTCCGCGCCAGGATGCCATCGGGGCCACGTGCAACCCGGCGGGCGAAGTCTGCACGGTGCATGCGGTGTTCGACTTCAAGGCCACGAGCCCCAAACGGCGACGCGTGTCGCAGGGTACCGGCGCCCTTCAGCTCATTGTAAACTTCATCGGCGACAGACCGGTCATTGTCGCGGAACACAGCACCCTGCTCGGCCAGGAGCGCAGGGGAAATCTCGCCCAGGAGGGTGTCTCGCATGATTGACGATTCCACCACGCCGGATTCCAAGGCCGATCCGCGGCACAACTGGGCCCGGATGCGAGAGCGCATGCGCGAGGTCATCCATGCGGAACTTGACCGGATCCATCCTACGGACGATGCGCGCCGCGCCCTCGAACTCATCATCGAATCCTCCGTGCGCCCATCCGAGGAGAACGGCGCGCTGAAGCTCACAATCATCGATCACGAGGGCAAGAAGCGGACGATCGAGAAGGACGGGCATACGGCGGAGTTTACGCTTCAAGACCTCCTTGACGAGCTGCGCGTCAAATATCCGGTGCTGTTCAGGCCGGCGAAGTCCGATGCGATTGCGTCTGCACAGGAGGCCGAGGCGTCTCGGCCCCGCGAGAAGCCGAAGCGCGATTGGCTGAACGTCGATTCCGGCGCGTCCCGCCCGATGCAGGACGCCGCCCCCATCTCTCGGGAACAGGATGCGACGCCGACGCTTCCGGAACGGGCGCGCAACACGTTCGAGACGTTGAAAGCCTCGGTCACGCCCGAGCCTGGCAACAGGGCCGACGATCAACCCGTTCCGATCGTCGAAGAGCATGAGCGGACTGTCTTCGGCGAAGCGCCGACGCGTTCATGGACCCGGCCGGCTGTCGCCCTCGCGGCCGTGTCGCTCCTCGCGCTTCTCGGCGTCGGCACCTTCCTGTTCCGGGGACATGAGGCGTCCGCACCGCATGCCAGCGCCGCGGCGCCTGCCGCATCCGGGCCGATCAAGGAACCGGAGCCGGTCTCGACGGGCTCGACGGCCCCAACCGGAACGCTGCGCGGCGTGCCGGACGTGATCGATACGGCAACCCTGTCGCTGAACGGTGAAGTGGTGCGTCTGTTCGGGGTGGAATGGGCGCCCGGCGCAGGCAAGCCGGAAGACCTGACCCAATATCTGAACGGGCGCGAAGTGGCCTGTGATCCGGTAGGCGGGAACGACGTGTACCGCTGCCAGGTCGGCAGCCAGGACCTGTCCCGCGTGGTGCTGTTCAACGGCGGCGGGCGCCCCACGGACGACGCGACGCCCGAGCTCAAAGCCGCGGCCGAAAAGGCCCGCGAGGCGAAGATCGGCGTCTGGAGCAAGCAGCAACCATGAGAAAGCCGCCCGGCATCGGCCAGGGCGGCTCATCCCTCATGGCACCGCATGTCAGATGCGGATTTCGGCCGGACCGGGAATCTCGACCTCGATCTCGAGGGTCGAGATGTCGGCATCCCGGTTCATCTTCACCTGAACGTTGTCCTGCTCCACCATGACGTGGCGGCGGACGACGGCCAGGATCTCCTCCCGCAGCTGCGCCACGAGGTCGGGCTTGCCCCCGACGATGCCGCGCTCGTGCGCCAGCAGGATCTGCAGGCGCTCCCTCGCGACGGGCGCGGAGGTGCGCCGGTTGAAGAAACTCAGAAGGCTCATGCAGCTCTCCGTCCGAACAGCTTGCCGAACAATCCCTTCTTGTCGGTGGGGACGGTCAGTTCGACGGCTTCGCCCTTGAGCCGGCGCACCGCATCGAAATAGGCGCGGCCCGGGGCGCTGGCAGGATTGTTCAGAGTCACCGGCGAGCCCACGTTCGAGGCGCGCAGCACCTCTTCGCTCTCGGGAATGATGCCGATCAGCGGGATCGAGAGGATCTCCAGCACGTCCTCGACCTTCAGCATCTCGCCACGCTCGGCGCGGGCCGGGTCGTAGCGGGTGAGCAGCAGGTGCTTCTCGATGCGCTCGCCCTTCTCGGCCCGTTCCGTCTTCGAATCGAGGAGGCCGATGATGCGGTCCGAATCGCGGACGGAAGAGACTTCCGGATTCGTCACGACGACGGCCACGTCCGCATGGCGCATGGCCATCGTGGCGCCGCGTTCGATGCCGGCCGGGCTGTCGCAGATGATCCAGTCGAACTTCTGGCGCAGCTCATCGAGCACGCGAGCCACGCCCTCTTCGGTCAGCGCATCCTTGTCGCGGGTCTGCGAGGCGGGCAGCAGGGAGAGGTTCTCGAGCCGCTTGTCGCGGATGAGAGCCTGGTTGAGCTTCGCGTCGCCCTGCACCACGTTGATGAGATCGAACACCACGCGGCGCTCCGCGCCCATCACGAGGTCCAGGTTGCGCAGGCCGACGTCGAAGTCGATGACGACGACCTTGTCGCCGCCATGCGCCAGTGCCGCGCCCAGAGCCGCCGAAGACGTTGTCTTGCCAACGCCACCCTTGCCGGAAGTTACGACCAAGACTTTGGCCATTGTCGCCCTCTTTCTCTCAATCCATTGTTTTCAGGATGATCGAGTCGCCATCCAGGTTCACTTGCACAGGCTGACCGAGGAACTTGCCCCCCAGATCGTCAGCGGTCTTGTAGAGCCCATCGATCGCAATCAATTCGGCTTCGAATTTGCGGCAGAAGATGCGCGCGCGGCCATTGCCCGTGCAGCCGGCGATGGCGCGGCCGCGCAGGGAGCCATAGACGTGGATCGAGCCGCCGGCAACGATCTCGGAACCTGACGCAACGGAGCCCAGGACCGTGACGTCGCCTTCCGGATGCAGGATCGACTGGCCCGAACGCACGGAACCTTCGATGAGCAGCGACTTCTCCGGCACGGGCGCATCGCCGAAGGGCGCGGCAGTCGCTGCGACGGCCGCATTGGCTGCGTCCGGCACGTCGATCTCGCCTGTCGGCTTCCCGCCGTTGATCTGCGGCGGCATGTCGGCGTCGACGTTCTCGGGAGCGGCGCCCTCCAGCCCGATGATGCGGATATTGCGCATCTTGAAGGCGGCCAGGAGGAACTTCAGCTCGGACTTGGAAGGCTTTAACGACGACACGTCGGCAATGATGGGTCGTCCGGTGAAAAACCCGGGCGAACGCTCGGACACGGCATCGAGATCTTCGAGCCAGTCCCGCAACGGCACTTCGGGCGCCAGGACCAGGGCCATGAAGGACCTGCCACGGAAGCGAAGAGATGGACGGGTGCGAACGGCAATGGTCACGGGGGTTCAGATTCCTTTAATACCCCATGATTTCGACCGCTTATGGTTAACGGACGGTTAAAGGAGACGGCGGGCGCTAACAATTTTCAGAGGGTCGAATCGGCGGAAACCTGGACATCCCGTGCGGGTAAACCCTGAGGTCCGAATAAGAAATTCAGCCGTTGCAAGGAATATAAAGATATAATCTATCTCTTATTGAGTATTTTCTATCCCTTCTTGAGTAGTAATCCGCCCTCAAAGCTCAATTGACCCTGTCTATGAGGGGCATACGATGATCTTTCTTTCGTTTTGTTTCATCGTTTCTTATAGCGAATTTCCACCGATAAGTACGACCACAAAGCGATCGGATCGACAACAGCCGAAAGGCTCATCCAGGGGAGGATGAAGGATGTCGGGTCGAGTGAACGTCTCTTCTCCGTTGAGCAGATTTTTCCGCTCTTTGTCTCTTCAGGTCGTCTTTGTCGCAGCCGCTCTCCTGTCGGGCTCGGTCGCCGTCTCGGCCCAGAATGCGCCGGCCTTCGACCCGTCCCGCGCCAATGCGGGCACGCTCGGGGTGATCTCCGGCGGCGCGGACGGCACCTATATCCGCATCGCGGCGGATCTCGCCAACGTGCTCGACGGGGAAGACCTGCGCGTCCTGCCGATGATCGGTCGCGGCTCGCTGCAGAACCTGCGCGACATCATGTTCCTGCGCGGCGTCGATATCGGCATCGTGCAGATGGATGCGCGCGAGCAGCTGAAGGCGGAGAACCTTCAGAACGACGCGGTGCGCCGCCTGCGCTTCATCACGCGCCTCTACAACGAGGAGGTCCATATCATTGCCGACCGGGAGATCACGGATATCCGGCAACTCGACGGCAAGAAGGTCAACATCGACAAGGCCGGCAGCGGCACCAACCTGACCTCGCGCCTGATCTTCGACAAGCTCGGAATCAAGCCCGACATGACCACCTTCGATCAGGCCTCGTCCTACGCGAAGCTGAAATCCGGTGAGATCCAGGCGGCCGTCTATGTGGCCGGACGTCCGGTTCGCGCCATCGCCGAATTCCAGACGGATGGGCGTTTCCATCTCCTGTCGATCCCCTTCGAGGGAGAGATCGCGGAAAGCTACTTCCCCGCCCGACTGGCGAACGCCGATTACCCGCAGCTCGTCGACAAGGACAATTCGGTCGAGACCCTGGCCGTCGGCAGCCTGCTCGCCGTGTTCAACTGGCCGGAGAATTCAGACCGCTACAAGCGCGTCAAGCGTTTCGTGGATGCGTTCTTCTCCCGTTTCGACGAGTTCCTGCAGCCAGGGCGGCATCCGAAATGGAAAGAGGTCAACCTCGCCGCCGACGTGCCCGGCTGGGAGCGCGTGAAGCCGGCCCAGGACTGGCTCGACCGTGCCGCGGCGGCCAGCAAGCCGTCGCCCGAGGGCAAGAGCTTCGAGAGCTTCATGAAGAGCAGAGGCATCGACGTCTCGGCCGAACAGCGCGAGGTGCTGTTCCGGGAGTTCCTCGCCTGGCAGAGCGACCGGCAAAAATCCACCCGGCGCGTCACGCGACAGGACTGACGATCCGAACAGGACCGACGCAAGGCTCCGGCGGAGCCTTGAGAGAGCACAAGGAGGTCCGACATGGTTGAGCGCACCCAGACCGGATTGAAACGTTTAACCGTGGAGTTGCTGACAACGGGCCTGATCGCCGCGACCCTCCTCGGGCCCGCAACCGCGCAGGTCGCCCCGGCCGGCGGCGATCCCACGAACGGGACCTCTGCGTCCCCGACGGGGGACGCGGGGGATCTTCGCACGATCCTGCCGCTTCTTCTCACCTCGCCGGATCGGAAGCGGCTTGCACTGGATCTGGAGGCGGCCATCCGGACAGGCGACATGAGGAAGGCCGAGAGCAACCTGAATGCGGCGATCGAGGTCGGGACCCTTGCCATCGTTCTCGTCGATCGCCTGAACGATCCGAACCTCGTCGGCGCCCTGCAGGGGCTCGGCCTCCGCGACGACATCCCGACGCCGGAGCCGCCCATCGCCGACAAGGCGGCAGCGGCCGGGTCCTGCGCGGTCACCCCCGCTGTCGAGGCCTCGAACCTCGCCGACATGCAGCAGGCCCTCGAGCAGGAACGCACCCAGAGCGACAGGATCTCGCAAGCTCTCGCGAGCCTCACGCAGGAGCGCGATGCTCTCGCGGAGCGCCTGGACAGGGAAACGAAGTCGCAAGCCACCGCAGCCTCCGAGATGCAGCAGGCCCTCCAGCGGGAGCAGGACCAAAGCCGGGCCACCATCGGCGAACTGGAGAAGCTCCAAGAGGAATACCGGGGTCTTCAGGCTGCCAGGGAGCGGGACCAGGCTTCCGAAGCCACGAGCGCGTCCGAACGGGATGCGCTCGTGAGCCGCGAGCGCCAGCGGGGCGACGAGGCCGAGCGCAGACTGGCCGACATCCAGACGGAGCTGCGCGATCTGCGCGCGTTCAAGGATCAAAGGACGGCATCCGACGCGACACGGGTCGCGGAACTGAAGAAGGCCCTGGCCGTAGCCGAATGGCGCGGCGACATGCTGACCCGGGAATTGGTGGATACCGAGGAGGAGCTGCGCACGCTTCAGGAGCCCCAACGCCCGAGCGCGACACCCGTGGTGTTCCGCCTCGCGGCCGCCGGGACGGAACTCCCTCTCGCGCCCGTCCAGGACGAGGCATCTCCGCCGGTCGTGTCGCAGATCGGCCCGGCGTCGGCGATTGCCAACAAGGCGCTGCCGGAGGCCACCGCCGCCCTGCCGAAGGACCTGGCTCCGGTCGTGATCGCGGCACTGCCGGAGGCGATCCAGCCCCTGCCGGCCGGCGCCGCGACCCTGCCTCCCACGAAGATCGAAATGCCGTCGGTGACGGAGCCCAAGGTCAGCGCTCCCGCGGCTGCTCCCAAGAGCGATGACCGCCTGACGAGCCGTGCGGAGGAACTCTTCCACAAGGGCGATGTGAGCGGAGCGAGGCTTCTGTTCGAGCGGGCCATGGACGGCGGCCAGGCCCGCGCCGCCTTCCTGCTGGCGGAAACCTACGACCCGAATGTGCTTTCCCGGCTGGGCGTGGTGGGAATCCGCGGCGATGCCGCCAAGGCCCGGGAATATTACGCGCGGGCCCGTGCCCTGGGCGTTGTGCAGGCGGGCGAGCGGCTGGAAGCGTTGAAGTAACGATCTAGCGAATCGTGCGGACCCGGAGGGCCGCGTCAGCGAAAAGTGGATCCGGTTTTCCGCTCAGAAGGATGCGCTCATCAAGGGCGGGAGCATCGTCGTACGCGAAAGCGATTCCTGCTTTGCGTTCGATGCTTCAGAACGGCACCCACTCGCCGCCCTCGGTCAGGGAATCCACGGCCCGTTCGAGCGCCGTGCCGGCGTCGAGCAGCTGCTGGGCCGTCTGCTGGATCTGCAGGGGCGGGCCGGGAAGCCCGGCCACATGCTCGGTCAGCTCCCTGACTCGCTCGATCAGCTCGATCAAGTCGGCGGCGAGCGCGGCCCTCTCCTCTGCCTCGGCGACAGGAGGGCGTCCTTGCTTCAGGCGCGGAGCGAGGGGGATCACGTTCGACATGCTTTGAAAATCTTCTTTTGTTCCGCCGAGGGCAATGGACGAACCGAGCGCGATCCACAGCAAACCGCAGCCTTAATGGCTGCCACGCTTCATGGCGACGGCTTTTTTGCACACAGGGTCACCGGACGATTTCCCGGAAGCGAGCCTTGACTCCATCATAATGGAGTGGTTTTCTAATTTAATGGAAAGCACATCCGCCATTCACGTCCATCTGGCGACCCGTCTGCGTGATCTGCGCGCCGAGAGCGGCATGACCCTGGACGGGTTGTCCGAGCGCACCGGTGTGAGCCGCTCCATGATTTCCCTGATCGAGCGCGGCGAGAGCAGCCCCACGGCGGCCGTGCTCGACAAACTAGCCGCGGGGCTCGGCGTGACCCTGGCGTCCCTCTTCGCCGAGCGGGACAGCCGGGAGGCCGCACCGCTCGCGCGCCGCGCCGACCAGCGTGTCTGGCGCGACCCGGACAGCGGCTACCTGCGCCGCAATCTGTCCGCCCCGGGCTTTCCCTCCCCCATTGAGCTCGTCGAGGTCATCATGCCGCCTGGCGCCCGCGTGGGCTACGACACGGGCCATCGCGCATCCGTGGTCCACCAGCAGATCTGGATCGTCGAGGGCGAGATCGAACTCACCCTGGGCGAGGAGACCTACCGCCTGGGCACGGGGGACTGCCTGTCCATGCGCCTCGACCGGCCGACCCTGTTCCGCAACCGAACCGACCGACCCGCCCGCTATCTGGTGGCTCTTGCCACCGATGCCCGTGGCGGCACTGGCTCTCAACGCTGAGGAAGCCCATGAGCGAACCGATCATCATCCGCCACCTCTCGCCCCAGGAATCCGCCGAGCAGGTCCCGGCCTTGTCGGCCGTCCTGATCGATTGCGTCGAGGGCGGCGCCTCGGTCAGCTTCATGGCGCCCCTGACACAGGAGAGGGCCGATGCCTTCTGGCAGGGCGTCGCCGAAGGTGTCGCCCGGGGCGAGCGCATCCTGCTCGTCGCCCAGGAGGAAACGAGCGGGCGCATCGTCGGGACCGTGCAGGTCGTGCTCAAGCAGCCGGAGAACCAGCCCCATCGGGCCGACATCGCCAAGATGCTCGTCCACGGCCGGGCCCGGAAACGCGGCATCGGCGCGGCCCTGATGAAGGCCGCCGAAGACGCCGCCCGCGCAGCCGGCAAGACCGTGCTCGTCCTCGACACGGTGACGGGCGGCGACGCGGAGCGTCTCTACGAGCGAGCCGGCTGGACCCGTTCCGGCGTCATTCCGAACTATGCCCTCTGGCCCAAGGGCGGCTTCTGCGACACGACCGTGTTCTACAAACAGCTCCCGGCGGGCTGATCGGAGAGGAACTGGAAGCCTAGACGTTGGCCTAATGGGATCGGGTCCTGCCGCCGTGCTATGGGCTGGGTTTCTTCAACTCTCCCGCGCGTTCTCTGCCAGATAACATCATGGATCTATCCACTGCGGCGCTGCTCGCCGCCTCGGGCCTCGCGGCCGGTCTCGTCAACGCGATTGCGGGCGGCGGCACCTTCTTCACCTTCTCGGCCCTCGTGGCCGCAGGCCTCCCGCCCGTTATCGCCAACGCCACGAGCGCGGTCGCGGTCACGCCTGCCAACCTGGCGAGCGCCTGGGCCTACCGCCGGGAACTCGCGGCGAATGTGAAGCGCTTCGCGGCGCTCGGCATCGTCAGCCTCATCGGCGGCGTGATCGGCGCCTACATCCTCACCGTCACCAACAACGATGCCTTCCGCAGGCTCGTGCCGTGGCTTCTGCTGTTCGCGACCCTGCTCTTCGCCGCGAGCCCGAAGATCGTGGCGCTCGCCCGCAAGATCGGAAAGCAGGAAGGGCATCACCCGTCCAACAAGGCGTGGGCGGCAGGACTCGCGTTCCAGACCTGCGTCGCGATCTATGGCGGCTTCTTCGGAGCGGGCATGGGCATCGTCATGCTGGCGGCGCTCGCGATCACCGAGGGTGACGACTTCCACCTGATCAATTCCGCCAAGCATCTGTGCTCCACGCTGATCCAGCTCGTCGCTGTAATGCTGTTCATCGCGGCAGGCCTCGTGAGCTGGCCCGAGACCCTGGTTGTCGGCGCGGCTTCCGTGATCGGCGGCTATCTCGGAGTCGTTTTCGGCCGACGCCTGCCCGCGAGCGTGATCCGCTGGCTCGTCATCGCGGTCGGCGCGGCACTGACACTGTATTTCTTTATCCGCTGAATTCGATAACCATATTCGAAATAGCGCGCGGTCGGGCAGCTTTTTGACAGCGGCTGCCCGATTCACGCCACAACCATGCTCCTTCCTGCGACACTCGATTCTCAACGCTCGCAAAAAAGGAAATGCTTGTGGCCGATTCCCAAAACTTCACAGGACAGGACGCAGCGCAATCGGTAAGCGCTCTCGGCCTGCGCTGGGCTGCGCTGCGCGGCATGCTGAACTCGCCGCTGATCACGGCCGAGGAGCAGCGCCCGCTGCGCGACGAGCTGCTGCGCGAGCTTTCCGCCATCGAGCAAGATTTCAGTGATCTGCCGTCGCGCAGCACGATGGAGATTTCCGCCAAACTCGACATCGCGAAATCGGCGCTGCGCGAGCGCATTCACGGCGGCGAGGCCTGGCTGGTCGATCTGATC
Source organism: Microvirga lotononidis (assembly GCF_034627025.1). Taxonomy (NCBI): domain Bacteria; kingdom Pseudomonadati; phylum Pseudomonadota; class Alphaproteobacteria; order Hyphomicrobiales; family Methylobacteriaceae; genus Microvirga; species Microvirga lotononidis. Next base: position 1,510,719 of record NZ_CP141048.1, read on the forward strand.
GAGAGCATCCAGTCCGATCTGCACAGCGTCGCCCACAAGCCGGTAGCCGCAACGACAGCGACGACGGGCCGTTCTCCGGCCAATCTCAGCCGTCCGCAGCATCAGCGCTCCGACGACACCGGCAGCTCTTCCTCATCCCCGAGCTCTGCGACGTCCACGAGTTCGGAAACTACGACGTCCTCGGCGGCCTGATCATCGAAGAGCGCCGCGTTCGATGTTCAACGAACGCGGCGCTCGCATGTCGTGCTTCGGCGTTTCGGTCCCGCGCATCTTTCCACGCAAAACCGGTTCCCGCATTTGCGCCCGATGCGCTAGAGTTGTTTCCACGTGCGCGGAATCGTCTCTTCTGTTCCGATCCGCATTTTCTGACGGCGAACCGGATCCACTTCGCCAAAAAATGCTCTAGACGAGTCCCGGATCGATGGTGCTCTTCCTCTCGAGCCATGCGGGAACGGGCAGGTCCTTCGAGCGTAGGAAATCCGGATTGAAGAGCTTGGACTGATAGCGCGTGCCGTAATCGCACAGGATCGTCACGATGGTGTGCCCGGGGCCGAGATGCCGGGCGAGGCGGATCGCGCCTGCGACGTTGATGCCCGACGATCCGCCCAGGCACAGCCCCTCATGTTCGAGCAGTTCGAAGATGACCGGCAGCGCTTCCTCGTCCGGAATCTGGAACGCGACATCGATGGGAGCATCGACCAGATTGGCCGTGACGCGGCCCTGACCGATGCCTTCGGTGATCGACGAACCGGACGCCTTCAGCTCGCCCGTCGTGTAATAGCTGTAGAGCGCGGCGCCCATCGGATCGGCGAGTCCGATGGCGATCTTCGGGTTGCGCTCCTTCAGCGCCATGCCGACCCCCGCGAGCGTGCCGCCGGTGCCGACCGCGCAGATGAAGCCGTCGACCTTTCCGTCCGTCTGCTCCCAGATCTCCGGTCCCGTCGTCTCGATATGCGCCTGCCGGTTCGCCACGTTGTCGAACTGGTTGGCCCAGATCGCCCCGTTCGGCTCCGACGCCGCGAGACGCTCCGCCAGCCGGCCCGAGACCTTCACGTAGTTGTTGGGATTGGCGTAGGGCACGGCCGGGACCTCGATCAGCTCGGCGCCGGCGAGCCGCAGCATGTCCTTCTTCTCCTGGCTCTGCGTCTCCGGGATCACGATCACCGTCCGGAACCCGAGCGCGTTGGCGACGAGTGCCAGGCCGATACCGGTATTGCCTGCCGTGCCCTCGACGATCACGCCGCCCGGGCGCAAAGCGCCACGCTTCACCGCGTCCTGGATGATGAACAGGGCCGCCCGGTCCTTCACGGATTGGCCGGGATTCATGAACTCGGCCTTGCCAAGGATGGTGCATCCGGTGAGTTCGGAGGCCTTGCGGAGCTTGATCAGGGGCGTGTTGCCGATGGCGGCGGGGACGTCGGGCTGGATGGTCATGGCGCCTAACTACGGGTTTCGAGAAGAGGTCGGCGAATGCGAAGGATCAGGTGTAAGCCATTCAGGAGAAATCTCCACGGGCGATATTCACATTTTTGTATGTGATTAAAAATCAAAATACATTACTTGACGTTCTTTATATCGAACCACATTGTGTAGTGGCAAGAGCCTCAGGCTCCTGGAAATCAATCATCTCACGAAAGCTCAGGAGCGACCATGTCCAGCTCTGCCGTAGCTTCGCCTCTTTCCGTCGGAAACCGTGCAAGCTTGACCATCAATACCCCGGCTTCCCTGGCGGCCGCAGCCGGTATCATCGGCGGCGCGGCTCTTCTGGGCGCCATCATCAACCCGAAGCAGGCCGCGCTCTATGTCCTCGGCGCGGCGCTCGGCCTCGTGCTCTATCACGCGGCCTTCGGCTTCACCTCCGCCTGGCGGGTCTTCATCGCGGATCGCCGCGGCGAGGGCCTGAGGGCCCAGATGGTGATGCTGGCCATCGCCTCCATCCTGTTCTTCCCCGTCCTCGCCTCCGGGACGCTCTTCGGCCAGCCGGTCGCCGGCAACGTCTCGCCGGCCGGGATCGGGGTAGTGTTCGGCGCCTTCATCTTCGGCATCGGCATGCAGATGGGCGGCGGTTGCGCCTCGGGCACGCTCTACACGGTCGGCGGCGGCTCCACCCGCATGCTGATCACACTCGCGGCCTTCATCGCCGGATCCGCCATCGGGGCAGCGCACCTGCACTGGTGGACCGCGCTGCCGAGCCTGCCCAAGATCTCGATCATCGAGCTGTGGGGTCCCTGGACGGCGCTCGCCGTGCAGCTTGCCGTCTTCGCGCTCATCGCGGCGGTGACCGTGGTGCTCGAGAAGCGCCGCCATGGGCAGCTGATCCAACCCGCCCCCTCCCCGCGCCAAGGCCTTGCCCGGTTCACGCGCGGTCCCTGGCCGCTGGTGGCGGGCGCGGTCGCCCTGGCTCTCCTGAACTTCGTGACGCTCTATCTCGCCGGCCGCCCGTGGGGCGTGACCTCGGCCTTCGCCCTCTGGGGCTCGAAGATCGCGGCCGCCATCGGCTTCGACGTGGCGAGCTGGCCCTATTGGTCGAGCCCCGCCAACCGGGCCGCGCTCGAGAGCAGCATCTTCAACGACGTCACGACGGTGATGGATTTCGGTATCATCCTCGGGGCGCTTTTGGCAGCGTCGCTCGCCGACCGCTTCGCTCCGACCTGGAAGGTCCCGCTGCGTTCCGCCATCGCGGCCATCGTCGGCGGCCTGCTCCTGGGCTACGGCGCCCGGCTCGCCTATGGCTGCAACATCGGGGCCTACTTCTCGGGCATCGCGTCCGGCAGCTTCCACGGCTGGGTCTGGCTCGTCGCGGCCTTTGCCGGCAATGTCATCGGCACGCGCCTGCGCCCTCTCTTCGGCCTCGAAGTGGAGCGCGTGAAGCTCACCGGCTGCTGAACGGACAAGGGGCTGAGATCACTCTCAGCCCCTTTCGGCCTCTTCGTCAGGCTGCTTGATCGCCCGGATCAGGTCGCCCAATGCCCTGAAGTCGCCCTTGCGAGTCGAGCTTCGCCGCCACGCCAGTCCGACTTTGCGCATGGGCGCGTCATCGGGAAACTCGATGAGGGCGACCCTTTGCCGGTCGACCTCGGTCTGGGCGCAGAGTTCGGGAAGCAGCGTGATGCCGTGGCCGGCCGCCACCATCTGCATGATGGTGGTGAGCGACGCGGCGCCCAACGCCTTGCGGGCCTGCATATTGGCGAAGTGGCAGAACTGCAGGGCCTGATCCCTCAGGCAATGCCCCTCCTCCAGGAGAAGCAGCCGCTCCCGCTCCATGCGGGTGCGCAGATCCCCGCCCGACCAGCCCTTGGCGGCCTCACTCTGCACGGCGATGAGAAAGCGGTCGTCGAACAGGGCCATGGTCTCGACCTGCGGCTGCGGGATCGGCAGCGCGAGGAGAGCGGCATCGAGATCGCCCCGGACCAGTTCCTCGACCAGCACGCCCGTCTGCGTCTCGCGGATCTGGAGATCGAGGGTCGGGTAGCGCCGTCCCACCTCGGTGAGGATCGCCGGCAGGAGATAGGGGGCGATCGACGGGATGATCCCGAGGCGGAGCGGACCTGTCAGGACCCCCTGATGCTGATGGGCGTAATCCGACAGCTCCCGCACCTGATTCAGGATCGCCTCGGCCCTCTGGGCGATCTCCTGCCCGGCCGGCGTGATCGCCACCGAGTTCCCCCGCCGCTCCACGAGTTCGATGCCGAGCTCCCGCTCCAGCTCCTTGATCTGCATGGACAAGGCCGGCTGAGTGACGGCGCATTGGTCGGCCGCCATGCCGAAATGCCGGGTGCGCGCAAGCGTTTCGAAATATCGGAGCTGTCGAAGGGTGACCATGATGCCGATAAGAATATCTGATCACACCCTGTAATCAATACAATTGGACCTTATCGAACCTCCCCGGCATGGTGCCCGGCACTCAATGGGGACGACCATGACAAAAACAACCACCATGACCACGACGGCGGGGGCGCCGATTGCCGACAACCAGAACAGCCTGTCGGCCGGATCCCGCGGCCCGCTTCTGCTCCAGGATTACCAGCTCATCGAGAAGCTGGCGCACCAGAACCGGGAGCGCATTCCGGAGCGCGTGGTTCATGCCAAGGGTTCGGCCGCCTACGGCACCCTGACCATCACCAACGACATCACGCCATATTCCAAGGCGAAGGTCTTCTCCGAGATCGGCAAGAAGACGGAGGTGTTCCTGCGCTTCTCCACCGTGGCCGGCGAGCGCGGCGCGGCCGATGCCGAGCGCGACGTGCGCGGCTTCGCCCTGAAGGTCTACACGGAAGAGGGCAACTGGGACATCGTCGGCAACAACACGCCGGTGTTCTTCGTGCGGGATCCGGTGAAGTTCCCCGACTTCATCCGCACGCAGAAGCGTCATCCCGCGACGAACCTGCGCTCCACCACGGCCATGTGGGATTTCTGGTCGCTCAGCCCCGAGAGCCTGCATCAGGTGACGATCCTGTTCTCGGATCGCGGCCTGCCGCAGGGCTACCGTTTCATGCACGGCTTCGGCTCGCACACCTACTCGTTCATCAACGAGGCCGGCGAGCGCTTCTGGGTGAAGTTCCACTTCAAGTCCATGCAGGGCATCAAGACCTGGACGAACCGCGAGGCCGAGGCCGTCGTGGCCAAGGACCGCGAGAGCGCGCAGCGTGACCTCTACGAGGCCATCGAAGGCGGCGAGTTCCCGCGCTGGAAGTTCTGCGTCCAGATCATGCCCGAAACGGATGCGGAGAAGACCTCCTACAATCCGTTCGACGTCACCAAGGTGTGGCCGCATGCCGAGTATCCGCTGATCGAGGTCGGCATCCTCGAGCTCAACCGCAATGCCCAGCACTATTTCGCCGAGGTCGAGCAATCCTCGTTCTCGCCGTCGAACATCGTGCCCGGCATCGGCTTCTCGCCGGACAAGATGCTGCAGGGCCGCATCTTCGCCTATGCGGATGCACACCGTTACCGCGTCGGCACCCACTACGAAGCGCTGCCGGTGAATCGTCCGCGCAGCGCCGTGAACCACTACCATGCGGACGGCCCGATGCTGTTCGACATCCCGAACCGCGGCGATGCCTATTACGAGCCGAACTCCTTCAACGGCCCGGTGCAGACGCAGCGCGCCGCGGAGCCGCCGCTCAAGATCTCGGGCGATGCCGACCGCTACGACCACCGCGCCGGCAACGACGATTACAAGCAGCCGGGCGACCTGTTCCGCCTCATGACGCCGGACGAGCAGGACCGGCTCATGGACAACATCGCGGAAGCCATGCAGGGCGTACCGGAGGCGATCGTCAAGCGCCAGATCGTCCACTTCTACCTCGCCGACAAGGCCTACGGCCTCGGCGTGGCGGATCGCATGGGCCTCAAGGGCGCCGTGATGATCCAGGCCGCCGAGTAAGCGGCACGATCCGTAGGGGCAAAACGGAGCGGCCCGGGAGCGATCCCGGGCCGTTTTTTGTTTCTGCAGTTTGCAGGACTGTCATTCCGGGGCGCCGGAGGCGAACCCGGAATGACAGGAAGGTTTTTAAAGCAACCCCTCACCCTGCAGGAACGGGTTGGTCTGCCGCTCCTGGCCGATGGTGCTCATCGGACCGTGACCGCAGATGAAGGCGATGTCGTCGCCAAGCGGCAGGAGCTTGTCCTTGATCGAGGCGATCAGCGCCTTGCCGTCGCCGCCGGGAAGGTCCACGCGGCCGACGGAGCCCTGGAACAGCACGTCGCCCACGAGGGCGAAGCGCTGCGCCGGCGAGACGAGAACGACACTGCCCGGCGAGTGGCCGGGGCAATGCAGCACATCGAGGGTGAGATCCCCGACCGTGACTGTATCGCCTTCCTTCAGCCAGCGGTCCGGCGTGACGGCGCGGGCGGGAAAGCCATAGACCTGCCCCTGCTCGGCCAGCCGCTCCAGCAGGAAACGATCGGCCTCGTGCGGTCCTTCGACCGGAACGCCCAAGTCCTCGCGCAGCTCGGCCGCTCCGCCCGCGTGATCGATATGGCCATGGGTGAGGATAATCTTCTCCACGCTGACGCCCGACTGCGCGATCGCCTCGCGGATGCGGTCGAGATCGCCACCGGGATCGACCACGGCCGCTTTCTTCGTCTTCTCGCACCACAGCAACGTGCAGTTCTGCTGGAAGGGCGTCACGGGAATGATGGTGGCGCTGACGTCTGGCACAGAGAATTCCTTCATCGTGTCGCATCCACACATAGGTGCTGCGGAGGGCGCTGGAAAGGCTCGCGTCTATTGACCTTGAGGAGCCCGGCTTCACATAGTCCCCGCATCGAATCACGAGCTAAGGACACGAGCATGGAAACCAGGGCCGCCGTGGCATGGGAGGCTGGCAAGCCGCTCACCATCGAAACCATCCGCATCGAAGGTCCCAAGGCTGGCGAGGTGCTCGTGGAAGTGATGGCGACGGGCGTGTGCCACACCGACGCCTATACGCTCTCGGGCCTCGATTCCGAGGGCAAGTTCCCGGCGATCCTGGGCCACGAGGGCGCGGGCATCGTGCGCGAGGTCGGCCCCGGCGTCACGACGCTCAAGCCCGGCGATCACGTGATCCCGCTCTACACGCCCGAGTGCCGCAACTGCAAATCCTGCCTGTCGCGCCGCACCAATCTCTGCACCGCCATCCGGTCCACGCAGGGCCAGGGCGTGATGCCCGACGGAACGTCCCGCTTCCGCTGCGACGGCGAGACCGTGTTCCACTACATGGGCTGCTCGACCTTTGCGAACTTCACCGTGCTGCCGGAGATCGCGCTCGCCAAGGTGCGCGAGGACGCGCCCTTCGACAAGATCTGCTACATCGGCTGTGGCGTCACCACGGGCATCGGCGCGGTAATCTACACGGCGAAGGTTTGGCCCGGCGCGAACGTGGTGGTGTTCGGCCTCGGCGGCATCGGCCTCAACGTGATCCAGGGGGCACGCATGGTCGGCGCCGACAAGATCATCGGCGTCGACATCAATCCCTCCAAGCGCGCCATGGCCGAGAAGTTCGGCATGACCGATTTCATCAACCCGAAGGAGATCGGCAACGACAAGGTCGTGCAGGCCATCGTCGACCTCACGGGCGGCGGCGCGGATTTCTCGTTCGACGCCACCGGCAACACGGACGTGATGCGCCAGGCGCTCGAATGCTGCCATCGCGGCTGGGGCGAGAGCATCATCATCGGCGTGGCGGAAGCCGGCAAGGAAATCTCGACGCGTCCATTCCAGCTCGTCACCGGCCGCGTCTGGAAGGGCACGGCCTTCGGCGGCGCGCGTGGTCGCACAGACGTGCCGAAGATCGTCGACTGGTACATGGAGGGCAAGATCAACATCGACGATCTGATCACCCACAAGATGCCGCTCGACGAGATCAACACCGCCTTCGATCTCATGCACGAAGGCAAGTCGATCCGCTCCGTGATCGTGTACTG